>NZ_JBFREX010000013.1:0-84159 GCF_052114525.1 Pseudomonas sp. KB_15
ATCATCATCATCAGGTGTTGGTCGTCGCCCTGATCGAAAAACATCAGGTCGCCCGGTCGCGCCTGTGACACATCGCGGCTGACCAGATGGCTGTTGAACTGGATCAACTTGATCGCGTTGACGTAAGGCCCGACCTTGCCGCCACCCTGCTGCCATTGCTGGGCAAGACCGCGCTGGGCATCGCTCAATTGCAGCTCCGGCGGCAGGTAACGATTGGACAGGCCATTGCTGCGCAGCCATTTGTCGTCATGGACTTTCAGCGCTTCATTGGCGGCAAAACGCACCAGCCCGGCACAATCCTGCTGATACCAGCGCGGGCTCGGGCCCTGGCTGAGTTGCTCCTGGGCGATGCGCACGAACCAGGCGCGGAACACCTGGGACTGCTGCGGGTCGAGCGGCGGTGTCTCGACAGCGCGGGCGCTCGCGCTCAGCAACAGCGCCAGCAGGCCGAGACTGCGGATCAATGCCGTCACAGCGCTTTCCACTCCAGCGGCAACCACTGCCAGTGGCCGTCGGGCTCGCTGCCTTCGGGCAAGGTCAGGGCGTATTTGCCGTAGCCGCCGAGCTTGCGCAATTTCGGGATCAGGTAGGTTTGCGCAGCGTTGTAGAACACCGGTTCCATGTCCTGGGGCAGGCTGTCGAGGGTTTCCTGCTGCATCAGTTGCGCCATGGAATCCGGGCCGAAATAGACCGGCATCAGCAGGTCTTTGGGCACTACGTCGACCATTGGCGGGAAGCGTTTGTCGAGGGTACCGAGAGCCTTGTCCAGCAGCTTGTCGTCGAGGGAAAACAGCAGCGTCGAACCGTGGCGTGCCAGGCTGACTTTCATGAACGCCTTGCCGGTGATGGCATCGGGGTCTTCGGCCTCTTTGGCCGCATAGGGACCGAAACTGGAGCTGACCTGACGTTGCCACTGGTGACTCTGGCCTGCCTGTTTTTCCACCACCGGGAAGGCACCGTCTTCGACGTTGTTCTCGTAGGCGCCGATCATCGAGCCGAACAGGTTGCCCAGATCCCCATCGAGTTTGCCGCTGTCATCATCGTTGAGGCTGGCCACCAGCAAGGGCGTGTACAACCGCGAATCGGCATACCAGCACAGGCCCGCCGCACCGGCCATGTGTTCAGTCAATGCTTGGGCCACCTTCTCCTCTGCGCCGAGTTTCACCAGCAGCGGTTTCTGTTGTTCGGCAGCCAGTGGCAACGCCACGCAAGCGCTGGCTCCCATGGGCATGGCTTGCCAGATCGGTTTGAAATCGAAGTCCGGCTGATTTTCCAGTTCATCCATGGCCAGAAAGCTGTGCCAGCCCGTGTCGTCCATGTCAAAGCGCAGGCCGGCAAAGTTCGGAATGAAACGCTGGTAACCCATGGCCAGCACACTGGCGTTCACCGACAGGCGTTGCTTCACCTGCGGCGCACGCGGTGGCAGGCCGAAGGCTTCGGGGAACAGTTTGTCGCCATTGAGCAGGGCTGCGATGGCCTGGGTCGAAACGCTGCCGTTTTCCTGTGCAGCACCACTTTGCGGGTCGTAGAGTTTCGCCGGGTTGGACAGCACCACCAGTTTGTCGCCATGGGACGCGAACAGCAGCGCCTTGCTGGCGTTGTAGTTGAGTTGATAGAGCGCCACGTCGTCGATACCGACTTTCACGTCAGCGACTTTGCTCAACTGCGAGTCGTCCAGCGCCACTTTGGCCAGCGGCTCCAGCACCTTTGCCAACCCGCCGCGATCCATCACCAGCAGGAAATCCTTGAGCCGCCCATCCGCCCCGCGCCACAACGCTACGTCGGCAGGCTGATCGAACAGTTGCTCGATCAGGGTGTCCTGCAACTTCAGGTCATGTTCGTAGATGATCCGCCGCAAGCTGCCGATCAAACCCAGGCGATCGGCGTGGGATTCGTAATAGAAGACGAAATCTTCAGTCAGGGTTTCCTTGAGGAACGGTACTGCCAGCAAGTCCTTGGGCAACTGGCTCAGGGAATGGGTTTCCAGCAAGCCATCCGGGCGGCTCATGCCCAGTTTGTCACTGGCCAACACAGGTGCCGGGGCCTTGGGCTTGTGCATTAACCACCCCAACCCACCGGCCACGCCAACGATCAGGCATATCCCGATCAGCAGCGTCGGCCAATGCAGGGAAGATTTGGTCGCTGGCGCGCCAGCAGCCGGAGTAACAGTGCTATCACTCATGTTCACAAAACCCGAATTTCATCCGTGGAACGGGGATGCTTAGTAGTTGAAAGTCTTGACCAGCAGCAGGTCGCCGATTGCGCGCAGGGGCACGATGAACGTCTCGCGTTTTTCATCGACGGTGTTTTCGTTGAGCACCAGGTTGATCTGCGAGGTAATCACCTCGTTCTGGTTGCTGGTCTCATCGAAGTTATAGCCGCCGCTGCCGAAGTTGCCCCAATAGTTCACGTAAACCAGATAGGTGCCATGCAGCGGTGCGGTCATGGTGAACATTTCCGGACCCGGGCCATCGACGCCGTCAGGGTCGAGGCCACCGCCATTGGTCAAGGCTGAGTGCGCCCAGAAGGCATGCTGGCCATCGGGCGTGACAATATGCAGGTCGAGCTCGGCTTTCGGATCGTCCCAACCCAGCACCACGCGAATCCTTGCCGGTGTGCGCAGGTTGTTGGCTTCATAGAATTGCACACGCTTGAGGGACTGGCCTTCGGCACTGCGCACTTCGACGCTGTTGGAACCGGCACCAAACGCATACGGCCGGGCGAAACGCCCTTGCTCGTCGGTGTAGAGGTTCAGCGGATTGCCGTTGACCGCCAACGTGTGCGGCCCGCGCTGAGTGCCGATGGCCTTGAGTCGGCCTTCGATCATCGTGCGATTGCGCTGCACGCCTCGGTCAATCGGCGGCGTGGGATAGGCGACTTGCGGGTTTTCGCTACGGTCCAGCAAGCCGTTGTAACGCCAGCCACCCACCGGCTCCGACAACTCGGCATCCGGCGCGGCCAGAATCACGGGCACGACAGCCAACCCGATCAGCAGCAAAAGAAATGAGCGCATGTGACGCCTCCTGGCATGCATGACGAAACCTTGCGCCTGATCCTGGGCACGTTACAGATGTGGAGACTGCATTTCGTCTGAAAGACCCGTGACTGCCAGGTCGTATAGGGCTCGAAGGTTAGACATTCGGGTGTTTTTTAACAATCGGATGGCTCGAAATTGCGGTGGATATCACGGTAGCGGGTGGACGGTGAGCCGAATAAGTATCATATTCGGCTCATTATGTGAGCCGAATAGCCTTTCCAATCGGCTCATCCCCCTCCAGAGCATCAAATTCATGACACCTCAATGGATATGGCAGCAGCCTGATTGGCCGGAGTTCACCTGGAGTGCCGAACGCTTGGCGCCCTTGTTACGCGAGTGCGTTCAAGCACAAGGTCGGCTAATGGGCATGGCCAGTTCCGTGGACAGTTCGCTGAGCGCGCAAAGTGAGCTGGATGCGTTGTTGCAAAACATCGTCACCTCATCGGCCATTGAAGGTGAACAACTGAATGTCGGCTCCGTTCGTTCGTCGCTGGCTCGACGCTTGGGTCTGGATCTGGTTGATGGCGACAGGGTTAGCCAGCGCAGTGAAGGTCTTGCGCAATTGATGCTCGATGCTACGCAGCATTTCGCTGAACCGCTGACACTGGATCGTTTGCTGGACTGGCATGAATGGTTGTTCCCGGAACAGGACGGCGACCTGGCCGCCCGGGCGATTCGTGTCGGTGCATTGCGAGGCGATGAACCGATGCAGGTCGTCTCCGGTCGTCTCGACAAGCCGACCGTGCACTTCGAAGCGCCGCCTCGACCGGGCCTTGAACGTCAACTCGAAATCTTCCTCGACTGGTTTGAGAGCGGCCGAAGTCAGGGCGGGCTCGACCCATTGCTGCGTGCTGGCATCGCACACTTCTGGTTTGTCACGCTCCATCCTTTTGACGACGGCAATGGTCGCCTCACGCGCACCATCACCGACCTGGCATTGGCACAGGGCGAGGCTCAAGCGATTCGTTTTTACGCAATGTCGGCAAGCATTCTTGAAGATCGCACCGGTTACTACCGGGTATTGGAAACGAGTCAAAAGGCTACGACCGATGTCACTGTGTGGCTGGAGTGGTTCCTGCAAACCCTTTTGTGYAGCCTGCAACAAGCCATGACACGGATCGACAGTGTGCTGGGCAAGGCGCGATTCTGGCAGGCGCACCAGACATCCAGGCTGTCGGCCGAACAAACCAAGGTACTGAATCGCTTGCTCGATGGCGGCGAAAGAGGCTTCGAGCACGGTATCAGTGCGGCTCAATACCAGGCCGTCGCCAAAGTATCCAAAGCGACCGCGACCCGTCATCTGACCGAACTGCTGAACAAAGACTGCCTGCAACGCCTGCCCGGGGGTGGGCGCAGTACTCGGTACCAGATCAAATATCCCGACGAGGCGCAATCCTGAGCACTGAAACCATTGCACCAATCACCCCGCTCATTTGCCCATAAACCCCCTATCTGCTAGTGTCGCGCCGGTTTAACGTCAACCGGAAATCGCCGCCATGGCCCGCAAAAAAGCTGCACTGGATTTCGAACAGTCCCTCGCCGACCTGCAAACGCTGGTGGAGCGTCTGGAGAATGGCGAATTGTCGCTGGAAGACTCGCTGGCCGCTTTCGAGCAAGGCATCGGTCTGACCCGCGATTGCCAGGCGGCGCTGGCCCAGGCCGAGCAAAAGGTTCAGGTGCTGCTCGAACGTGATGGCGAGTTGGCCGAGGAACCCTTCGACGCGGATCAGCCAGAATGATTGCAGCGTACTCGGCAACCAGCCAGGCTCGTGTCAATGCGGCCCTGGAAACCCTGTTCACGGCACCGAGCCCGGAGCTGGCGCGGCTGTACGAGGCCATGCGCTACAGCGTGATGAATGGCGGCAAACGCGTGCGTCCACTGCTGGCCTACGCCGCGTGCGAAGCGTTGGGCGGCAAGGCCGAGCAAGCCAACGGCGCGGCCTGTGCGGTGGAACTGATCCACGCCTACTCGCTGGTGCATGATGATTTGCCGGCCATGGACGATGACGATCTGCGTCGCGGCCAGCCAACCACCCACAAGAAATTCGATGAAGCCTGCGCGATCCTTGCCGGCGACGGCTTGCAGAGCCTGGCCTTCAGCGCCCTGCTCGACCCACGCTTGAGCACTTCGCAGGCCGAAATCCGCCTGCAAATGGTCAGCGCCCTGGCACTGGCGGCAGGCCCGGCGGGCATGGTCGGCGGTCAGGCCATCGACCTCGGCTCGGTCGGCCTGAAGCTCGACCAGAAAGCCCTGGAGTACATGCACCGGCACAAGACCGGCGCGTTGATCGAGGTCAGCGTCAAACTCGGTGCCCTGGCCAGCGGCCGTGCCGAGAAAGACGAACTCAAGTCCCTGCAGACTTATGCACAGGCCATCGGCCTGGCATTCCAGGTCCAGGACGACATTCTCGACGTCGAAAGCGATACCGAAACCCTCGGCAAACGCCAGGGCGCCGACATTGCCCGGGACAAACCGACCTACCCGGCCCTGCTCGGCCTCGACGCCGCCAAGGCCTATGCCCTGGAATTGCGCGACCAGGCCCTGCACGCACTGCGACCGTTTGACGCGGCAGCCGAGCCGTTGCGTGATCTGGCCCGGTATATCGTCGATCGCCGCAGCTGACGGCGTATCCGCCAAAAAAAACCAACGCGTGGGCAGGGGACGAAGCATCAGGTAAACTGCCGCATCTTTTATACCTATAACGATTCGCCTGATGCCCACGACGTTTCATGAGATTCCCCGCAAGCGCCCGACCACGCCCCTGCTCGACCGCGCGAACACGCCGGACGGCCTGCGCCGGTTAGGCGAAGCCGAGCTGGAAACCCTGGCCGATGAGTTGCGCCTGGAATTGCTCTACACGGTCGGCCAGACCGGTGGGCATTTCGGTGCCGGCCTGGGCGTGATCGAGCTGACCATCGCGCTGCATTACGTCTTTGACACCCCGGACGACCGGTTGGTGTGGGACGTGGGTCATCAGGCTTATCCGCACAAGATCCTCACCGGTCGTCGCGAGCGCATGGGCACCCTGCGCCAGAAGGACGGCGTCGCGGCCTTCCCGCGCCGCTCCGAGAGCGAGTACGACACCTTTGGTGTCGGCCACTCCAGCACATCGATCAGTGCGGCGCTGGGCATGGCGATTGCCGCCCGCCTGCAAAACAGTGAACGCAAGGCCATCGCGGTGATCGGCGACGGCGCGTTGACCGCGGGCATGGCGTTCGAGGCGCTGAACCATGCGCCGGAAGTGGACGCCAACATGCTGGTGATCCTCAACGACAACGACATGTCGATCTCACGTAACGTCGGTGGCTTGTCGAACTATCTGGCGAAGATCCTTTCCAGCCGCACCTACGCGAGCATGCGCGAGGGCAGCAAGAAAGTGCTGTCGCGCCTGCCCGGTGCCTGGGAAATCGCCCGCCGCACCGAAGAATATGCCAAAGGCATGCTGGTTCCCGGCACGCTGTTCGAAGAGCTGGGCTGGAACTACATCGGTCCGATCGATGGCCACGACCTGCCGACCCTGATCGCCACCCTGCGCAACATGCGCGATCTGAAAGGCCCGCAGTTCCTGCACGTCGTCACCAAGAAAGGCAAAGGCTTCGCCCCGGCGGAAGTCGACCCGATCGGTTACCACGCCATCACCAAACTCGAACCTCTGGACGCTCCGGCCGCTGCGCCGAAAAAGGCCAGCGGGCCGAAATACTCCGGTGTGTTCGGTGAATGGCTGTGCGACATGGCGGCGGCCGATCCACGTCTGGTCGGGATTACCCCGGCGATGAAGGAAGGCTCGGACCTGGTCGCTTTCAGCGAACGTTTCCCACTGCGCTACTTCGACGTGGCCATTGCCGAACAGCACGCCGTCACCCTCGCGGCCGGCATGGCCTGCGAAGGCGCCAAACCCGTGGTCGCCATCTATTCGACCTTCCTGCAGCGCGGCTACGACCAACTGGTGCATGACGTCGCCGTGCAGAATCTCGACGTACTGTTCGCCATCGACCGCGCCGGCCTTGTGGGTGAAGACGGTCCGACCCATGCAGGCAGCTTCGACCTGTCGTTCCTGCGTTGCATCCCGGGCATGCTGGTGATGACCCCGAGCGATGAAAACGAGCTGCGCAAAATGCTCACCACCGGTCACCTGTATGAAGGCCCGGCGGCCGTGCGCTATCCACGCGGCAATGGCCCGAACGCGACCATCGAGAAAGACCTCGAATCGATCGAGATCGGCAAGGGTGTGATTCGCCGCCAGGGCAGCAAAGTTGCCCTGCTGGTGTTCGGCGTGCAACTGGCCGAAGCCCTGAAAGTCGCCGAGACGCTGGACGCGACCGTGGTCGACATGCGTTTCGTCAAACCACTCGATGAAGCACTGGTTCGCGAAATCGCCGGTAGCCACGAGCTACTGGTGACCGTCGAAGAAAACGCGATCATGGGCGGTGCCGGTGGCGCGGTCAGCGAGTTCCTCGCTCGCGAGAACATCCTCAAGTCGATGCTGCACCTGGGCTTGCCGGACATTTACGTCGAACACGCCAAGCCTGCGCAAATGCTGGCCGAGTGTGGGCTGGATGAAGCCGGGATCGAGGCTTCGATCCGCGAGCGCCTGCAACTGCTCAACATCTAAATCTCTGGATACATGCAATCCCCCCTGTGGGAGCGGGCTTGCTCGCGAAAGCGTCGGATCATTCAACTGGAAAGTTGACTGACACTCCGCCTTCGCGAGCAAGCCCGCTCCCACATTTGATTTGTGTGCGCCACGAAACACCAACGGACTACCCATGAAACTCTCCCCCTTCGCCCTGACGCTGGCCCTGTTGCCGGCCGGCCCACTGCTGGCCGACACCTTCGAACGCGATCAAGCCCTGAAGCTGCCCGACGTATTGATCAGCGCCAACCGCCAGGTCGAAGCGCGCAATGACAGCAGCGCCGCCAACACTGTATTCACCCGCGAAGACATCGATCGCCTGCAACCCGACAGCGTTACCGATCTGCTACGTCGGGTGCCGGGTGTGCAGGTTTCGCAAACGGGTGGGCGCGGCAGCCTTCCGGGTGTCTACATCCGCGGCACGCAGTCGGCCCAGAGCCTGGTGTTGGTGGACGGCCAGCGCATCGGCAGCTCGACCTCCGGCGACAGCAATCTGCAACACATCAATATCGAGCAGGTCGAGCGCGTGGAAGTGCTGCGCGGTTCCCGTTCGGTGATTTATGGCAGTGATGCGATTGGCGGGGTGATCCAGATCTTCACCCGCCGTGGCGGCGAGCAAGGTCTGCAACCGCGTTTGCACACGGGTTTTGGCAGCAACCAGTCCTGGGAGCACAGCCTTGGCCTGTCCGGTGGTGATGAGCGAACCCGCTTCAACCTCGGCGCCAGCCTCGACGAAACCGCCGGGATCAATCGCACCCACGAGCCACACCCCAGCGACGGCGACCATGACGCGTATCGCAACCAGTCGTTCAGCCTGAGCTTGAGCCATGCCCTCGGCGATGACATCGAGATCGGCGCCAACGTGCTGGACAACCGTGGCAAGAGCGAGTTCGACAGCCCGTTCGGGGCAGTCCAACAGCAGCCCTACAACGAATTCGATGTGAGTAGTGTCAGCAGTTACATCGACGCGCGCATCAATGAAGCATGGAAAACCCGTGTCGAACTCGGTCACAGTGAAAACCGCGAGAAGACCTTCGACAAGCTCAGCGATGAGCGCAGTGTTTTCAATACTTACCGCGATTCGGTGAACTGGCAGAACGACCTGACGCTCAACGAGCGCAACAGCCTGCTGCTGGGTGGCGACTGGTATGAAGACCGGGTCAACAGCAGCACGGCGTACGACGAGGACAGCCGCTGGAACCGCGCCGCGTTTATCCAGCATCGCTTTCAGGCGGACAGTTTCTCCACGGAGTTGGGCCTGCGTCACGACGATAACCAGCAGTTCGGTAGCCAGAATACCTGGAGCGGCACCTTCATCCTGCCGCTGAACCCGGACAACGAAATGCTGCTGACCTACAGCGAAGGCTTCCGCGCGCCGACGTTCAACGACCTGTACTACCCCGACTTCAGCAACCCGGACCTGAAGCCTGAAACCTCGAAAAGCTATGAGCTGCAATGGCGCAGCCAGTTGACCGAGAGCAGTCGTCTGGAGGCCTCGCTGTATCGCACCGACCTTGAAGACGCGATCATCTTCGGCAGCAACTCGCGCCCGGAGAACGTTGCCTCGGCGCGGATAAACGGTTTTGAAGCGGCATTGAAGCAGGAGTTGTTCGGCTGGCAGAGCAACCTTGGCGTGGCGATCATCGACCCGCGCGATCGCGACACTGGCCATACTCTGGCCCGTCGTGCGCGGCGCACCTTGAGCCTGGACCTGGATCGGCAATTCGATCGCCTGGGCCTCGGCGCCAGTTGGCAAGCGGTCAGCAGCAGCTATGACGACCTGAACAATCAACAGCCGCTCGGCGGTTATGCCTTGTTGGGACTGCGCAGCAGTTGGGAGCTCAATCGTGAAATCGAACTGGAGCTGAAGGTCGATAACCTGCTGGACAAGGGTTACAGCCGGGCGTTGTACAGCTACCAAGGTAGCCAGTATGGGTATCGCGAGGAAGGTCGGGCGTGGATGTTCGGGGTAACGTGGACGCCTGGAATCTGATCCGGGATTTGTACTGTCTGGACCGGCCTCTTCGCGGGCAAGCCCGCTCCCACAGGTTTTGCGGTTGAATTACAGTTTTGCGATCAAACCGGATCCCTGTGGGAKCGGGCTTGCCCGCGATTGCAGACGCCGCAGTCCTAGCGATCAGGCGCGATCAACTGGCACAGCTTTACAGTCGCCTCGACCATCTGCCCACTCGGCCGCTCCAACCCCTTGTCCGTGACCAGGCGCAATTGCCCTTGCGCTACCGCCGCCACCTGCGGCCAGGCTTTCCACGCATCAAGTTGCGCCTGATCGCTGGCCAGAATCACCTCGGGATTGCGCTGCAACACGGCTTCCACACTGACTTGCGGTGCAGGCAACTTCAGGTCGGCAAATACGTTTTGTGCACCGCAGACCTCCAGCGCATCGCTGATTATCTGCTCGCCGCCGACGGTGTACAGCGGTCGATCCCACACCTGATAGAACACCCGTAATGGCTCATCCCGGCGATAGCGTTGGCGCAATTCATCCAGCCGCTGGCGTAAATCGGTGGTCAATGAAATTCCGCGTTCAGGTCGACCGAGCTGAGCGGCAATGGCCTCGATTTGCGCGGTGAGCTGGTCCAGGCTGTGGGGTTCGGCGACGAAAGTGGGAATATTCAGGCGCTTGAGCTGGTCACGCTGGGCCGGGCCGACGCTGCCGGGCCATAGCAGCAACAGATCGGGTTTCAGGCTGAGCAGGCGCTCCACGTCCAACTGGCCATAGCGGCCAACGGAGGGCAGGTTCTTGAGTTCGGCGGGGCGTTCACCGGCGTCCAGCACACCGACCAGGAGGTCGGCGGAACCCAGTTCAACGACAATTTCAGAGAGCGATGGTGCAAGGCTGACAACCCGCTCGACCGCGACTGCCGAGCCGCTGGCGGCCAACAGCAACACCGCCAGCCAGACCGAGCGCATCAACCGAGTTGACGCGGAATACGGTAGAGGTAGAACAGCACGGCGGTCGACAGCGCCAGCAGCATCAGCGGCACCGCTTCGAGACCGACGAATACCGCCAGGGCACCGATCCAGGCCGGCAGACCGGCGGCAAAGAATGCCGTGCGACGCTTGGCTGCAAGACTGACCCAGGCGGCCGGTTCTTCAGGGGTATCGAGGGCTTTCTGGGTGGCGATCAGCGCGTGTTTGTAGGCACCGAAAAACTTCAGGCTGACAAACATCGAAGCGACACCGGCGATGAACAACGGCATCGCCAGCACCGGCAGGATGGCTTCGGCCTGGCCGAACACCACGTTGATCACAAACAGCGGCAACAAGGCCAATGCCAGATATTGCCACCAGTTGACGGACAGTCGCCGCCGCACCTGACCGCGGGTCACGCCCGGTCTACCTCGCCCTGATGCTCATTGCCCATCATGTGGTCGAGCTTGCTGGCCTTGGTCGCCAGGTAGAGTCGGTTATGCGGGTTGTGGCCGGTGTGCAGCGGCACGCGCTCGGCGACTGCGATCCCCATATCGGTCAAGGCTTTGACCTTGCGCGGGTTGTTGGTCATCAGGCGCAGTGACTTCACACCCAGGTGCTCCAGCATTGGCAGGCACATGGCGTAGTCACGCTGATCGGCAGCAAAACCCAGGCGCTCGTTGGCTTCAACGGTATCGGCGCCACCGTCCTGCAGCTCATAGGCGCGGATTTTGTTCAGCAGGCCAATGCCCCTGCCTTCCTGGCGCAGGTAGAGCAAAACACCACGACCTTCGCGGGCGATGGCCTGCAAGGCGGCCTCCAGTTGCGAGCCGCAGTCGCAACGCTGGCTGAACAAGGCATCGCCCGTCAGACATTCGGAGTGCAACCGGCCGAGTACCGGGGCACCGTCGGCGAACTCACCCAGGCTCAGCACAACGTGCTCGCGGCCGGTGGCCTCATCGAGAAAGCCGTGCATGGTGAATTGCGCAAAAGGCGTTGGCAGCTTGGAAGCGGCGACAAAAACGACAGGCACCGGTGTGCTCCTGATCTAAAAGTCTGAAGATTCGCAGAGCCGGCATTGTAACAGCAGGTTCCGGAGGACGCTTAGGCTGAATTATCGGCGATAACTATCAAATAGTTTGATAACAGGCCTGGCAACACAACCCCTGTGGGAGCGAGCTTGCTCCGGGCGGCGTTCCGACGATGGCGGACGCCTTCT
The DNA here is from genome assembly GCF_052114525.1 of Pseudomonas sp. KB_15. Classification (NCBI taxonomy): domain Bacteria; kingdom Pseudomonadati; phylum Pseudomonadota; class Gammaproteobacteria; order Pseudomonadales; family Pseudomonadaceae; genus Pseudomonas; species Pseudomonas sp. KB_15. Next base: position 11,822 of record NZ_JBFREX010000013.1, read on the forward strand.
CATGCACCTGTGTCTGAACTACCGCTATCGCGAGCAAGCTCGCTCCCACAGGGTTCAGTGTCTGCCATTGCATCCGGGTCAGTTCGAATCAAACGGATACGGCTGTTTCCAGCGTTCAAAAATCGGTTTCAGCTCGCCGCTTTTCACCAGTTGCTCCATGCGCTGATCGAACAGGGCCATCAGGCTGCGCGCCTTCGGGGTCTTGGCGAAACACAGATACAGCGGCAACTCTGCAATATGGGTGCGCCGCAGCTGGGACGGATCCTTGGCGCGGTTGAGGACGTCATCGACTTCGGTCAGGGCATCGATATAGAAGTCGACGCGATTGTGGGTCAGCATCGACACGATGCCAGTACGCCGTATCACTTCGTCGAAGTGGCGCACATTGGGCAAGTAATGCTGGTAATCGTAGCCGCGGACCCAGGCCAGCCGATAATTGCCCAGGGTTTCCGGGGTGGGTACCGGACTGCTGGCCAGGCCCAAGGCATAGATGTGATCGGTGTCGAAGTTCCAGTGGGGATAGAGCACGCCCTCGGATTCGTCACGATAGGAACCGACGCAGGCATCGACCTCGGCACGTTCGGCCAGGCCCAGGGAGCGCAAGTAGGGCTCGGTGCGGATGTCGACCTTGACGCCCGCCGGCTCGAACACTTGCCGTAGCACGTCCCAACCCAGTCCATGACCGTCAGCAGAGGTGTAGTCTTCCCAGTCTTCGCTGGCCAGATGAATCACCGACGGCGGCGTACCTCCCCCTCCTCCCGCTTGGGCAAAAGAGCAAAACATCGCAAACGCCATCACCATCAAACCGCGTAAAGCCATCCCTGCTACCCCCGATTAACCGCTCTCCTGATTAACGCCGGGAAATCCCCGGTCAGGCGAAAAACCACACCAGTCCCTGCATTGCCAACCAGGCGAACACCCCGGCCAGGACATCATCGAGCATGATGCCGACGCCGCCATGTACGTGCCGGTCAATCCAGCGAATCGGCCACGGCTTGAGGATGTCGAAGAAGCGGAACATCAAGAAGCCCGCGAGCAACCATTGCCAACCTTCCGGCACCAGCCACAGGGTGATCCACATCCCGACCATTTCGTCCCAGACGATGCCTTCATGGTCGTGTACCCGTAAATCGTCGGCCACTTTGCCGCACAGCCAGAAGCCGAACAGCATGGTGATGCCGAGCATCAGCCAGTAACCCCAGTCGGGCAGCATTTGCCACAACGGGATAAAAGGCAGCGCAACTAACGATCCCCAAGTGCCGGGCGCCTTTGGCAAGGTGCCCGAGCCGAAGCCGAACGCCAGGAAATGCCACGGATTACGCCAGACTGACGGCGGTACGAATTCCGCCGGGACCTGTTTGGGATGATCTGTCACGGTGACTCCCGAAAATGTTGATAACCCCGATTTTGCGGGGTGATGTCTTTGCCATCGGCGTCCAGCAGCCTTACRCCAAGCCCCGTCACCACCTTTCCAATCACATGGATCGGCCAACCGTCGGCCAGCAATAGCGGCAACTCGACGGACGGTAAGGTGAAAACCAGGACGTAGTCATCGCCTCCGCTCAAGGCCGCAACCTGTGCATCCGATTGACCGAGAAAGTCGACCAGGCTTTGCGACAGCGGCAAACGATCCCGCTCGACTTCGATACCGACCTTCGAGGCCAGCGCGATATGCCCGCAATCAGCGAGCAAGCCGTCGGAGATATCCATTGCCGAAGTGGCCTTGCCCCGCAGCGCCTGACCCAGGCCAAGCTGCGGTTGCGGCGACCAGTAATGCGCCAGCAACGGCTCGGCAATGCTGGCTTCGGCCGTGCGCTGACCGAGCACCAAGGGCAAGGCACCGGCGGCATTGCCCAGGTCGCCGCCGACACACAGCAGATCGCCCGGTTGTGCACCGCTGCGGGTCAACGCCAGACCGCCCGGCACACGCCCGAATACGGTCATGGTCAGGCTCAGCGGCCCACGGGTCGTGTCGCCACCCACCAGCGCCACGCTGCAGCTTTGCGCCATCTGGTTCAAACCACGGGCATAGGCTTGCAGCCAATCGGCGGTTACCGTCGGCAAGGTCAGGGCAAGGGTAAAGGCAACGGGGGTGGCGCCCATGGCAGCCAGGTCGCTGACGGCCACGGCCAGCGAACGCTGACCGAGCAGAAAGGGATCGCAAGGGTCGGCAAAATGCACGCCGGCCACCAGCGTATCGGTAGAAATCGCCAACTGTTCCCCGGGAGGAACAGCCAGCAAGGCGCAGTCATCGCCGATCCCGAGGGCAACGCCTTCGCCGCCCTGCGCACAAGGCGCGGCGGCAAAGAAATTGCGGATCAGCTCAAACTCGCCCATTGGCAGCAACTCAAGCGCCGATCAGCGCTTGAACGCCTTCACTTCAGCTTCACGCAGACGCGGGGCCAGCTTGTCGAGCACACCGTTGACGAACTTGTGGCCATCGGTGGAACCGAAGACCTTGGCCAGTTCGATACCTTCGTTGATCACAACGCGGTATGGCACGTCGACGCGCTTGAGCAGTTCCCAGGTCGACAGGCGCAGAACCGCCAGTTCAACCGGGTCCAGCTCTTCGATGGTCAAGTCCAGGCAAGGCTTGAGTGCAGTGTCGATTTCGGTCTTGAACTGCGGAACCCCGTGCAGGATTTCGCGGAAGTACGCGCCGTCGACATCGGTGAAATCGTTATCGACCCGGAACTGCGCTTCGATCTCGTTCAGCGACTGCTTGGCCATGTGCCATTGGTACAGCGCCTGAGTCGCGAGCTGACGGGCTTCGCGACGCTTGACGCTTTTCGATGGCTTGCCGGCATCCGCAGGCTTTGGATCGCGCGGGTTGAAACGATCGCTTTCGTCGCTAATCACTTGGCCTCCAACTGCGCCAGCAGGCTGACCATTTCCAGAGCGGACAGGGCAGCTTCGGCACCTTTGTTACCGGCCTTGGTGCCGGAACGTTCGATGGCTTGCTCGATGGAATCAACGGTCAGCACGCCGAATGCAACCGGTACGCCGAACTCCATGGACACCTGGGCCAGGCCCTTGGTGCATTCGCCAGCCACGTATTCGAAGTGCGGAGTGCCGCCACGAATGACTGCGCCCAAGGCGATGATTGCCGCGAACTCGCCCTTTTGAGCGACTTTCTGCGCAACCAGCGGGATTTCGAAGGCGCCAGGTGCGCGGATGATGGTGATGTCGCTTTCGCTTACGCCGTGGCGAACCAGGGCATCAACTGCACCGCTGACCAGGCTTTCAACGACGAAGCTGTTGAAACGGCCCACTACCAGAGCGTAGCGGCCTTTAGGGGCGATGAAGGTACCTTCGATGGTCTTCAGGGTCATTCGTTAGATCTCTTAAAGAGCCGGGACGCGTCTCGTACGCGTCCCTCAGTGATATTTGAACCGCGAATTCAAGGCCGGGAACAACCGGTCATTATTCGGAGGGCACGTATTCTACAACTTCCAGATCGAAACCGGATATCGCATTAAATTTCATCGGTGCCGACATCAGGCGCATTTTGCGCACGCCCAGGTCGCGCAGAATCTGCGAACCGGCACCCACAGTGCTGTAGGTGGTCGGTTTTTTCACCGCTGCGTGGTCCGCGGTTTCGCGGATATGCGCCAGCAACACGTCGCCATCGAGCGGGTGACCCAGCAACAGCACCACGCCGCTGCCGGCCTCGGCAACCGTGGCCATGGCGGCGCGCAGGCTCCAGCGACCCGGTTGCTTGACCATCAACAGGTCACGCAGCGGGTCCATGTTGTGCACCCGGACCAGGGTCGGTTCTTCGGCACACACGTTGCCCAGGGTCAGGGCCATGTGCACGTCGCCTTCCACCGAATCACGATAGGTCACCAGGTTGAATTGGCCCAGTTCGCTGTCCAGTGGCTGCTCGGCAATCCGCTGAACGGTACGTTCGTGGATCATTCGGTAGTGAATCAGGTCGGCGATGGTGCCGATCTTGATGTCGTGCTCGGCGGCAAAAGCTTCCAGCTCGGCGCGACGGGACATGGTGCCGTCGTCGTTCATCACTTCGCAAATCACGCCGCTCGGCTCGAAACCGGCCATGCGCGCCAGGTCGCAGGCAGCTTCGGTGTGGCCGGCACGGGCCAATGTGCCACCAGCCTGGGCCATCAGCGGGAAGATGTGACCCGGGCTGACGATATCTTCAGCCTTGGCATCACGGGCGGCGGCAGCCTGCACGGTGCGCGCGCGGTCGGCAGCGGAAATGCCGGTGGTCACGCCGGTGGCGGCTTCGATGGACACGGTGAACTTGGTACCGAAACCGGAACCGTTGCGCGGCGCCATCAACGGCAGCTTGAGCAGTTCGCAACGCTCGCGGCTCATCGGCATGCAGATCAGGCCACGGGCGTGCTTGGCCATGAAGTTGATGTGCTCGGGCTTGCAGCACTCGGCGGCCATGATCAGATCGCCTTCGTTCTCGCGATCTTCGTCATCCATGAGGATGACCATCTTGCCTTGGCGGATGTCTTCAACCAGTTCTTCGATGCTATTGAGCGCCACAAGGCACCCCCTTGAGTCAGGATTTGAGGTAGCCGTTGGCGGCCAGAAAGCTTTCGGTAATGTTTCCGGATTTTGCAGGCTCTGCGGCCTTGTCGCCCAGCAGCAGGCGCTCCAGATAACGGGCCAGCAAGTCCACTTCCAGGTTCACCCGGCGACCAGGCTGATACGACGCCATGATGGTTTCGCTCAGGGTGTGAGGAATGATGGTCAGCAGGAACTCGGCGCCGTCGACCGCGTTCACGGTCAGGCTGGTGCCGTCGACGGTGATCGAACCTTTATGGGCGATGTACTTGGCCAGTTCCTTCGGCGCACGAATGCGGAATTCCACGGCGCGCGCGTTTTCGGTACGGGCAACCACTTCGCCCACGCCATCGACGTGACCGCTGACCAGATGCCCGCCGAGGCGAGTGGTCGGAGTCAGGGCTTTTTCCAGATTGACCGGGCTGCCGCTTTTCAGGTCGTTCATGGCGGTGCAGTCGAGGGTTTCGCGACTGACGTCCGCCGCAAAGCCATTGCCCGGCAACTCAACGGCGGTCAGGCATACGCCGTTGACCGCGATGCTGTCGCCCAGCTTGACGTCGCTCAGGTCGAGCTTGCCGGTTTCGACGTGAACCCGCACATCACCGCCCTTTGGGGTCAATGCACGAATACTGCCGATGGATTCGATGATGCCGGTAAACATGAGGTTCTCCTCGAGAACAAAGCCAAAGCTTGCGCGATGGCCGGAAATTATACGCTCGCTGCTGGCAAAGGAATGGCGATGACTCGCCAGTCATCGCCAACGGCACGAATTTCGGTGATTTTCAGCTCCGGCGCATCCTTCATTTGCGCGAGCGGCCAGTCCAGCAGCGGCCGCGCCGAGGAACCCAGGAACTTGCCGGCGATGAAAATCTGGAACTCATCCACCAAACCCAACTGGGCAAAGGCACCCGCCAGACGCGGACCGGCCTCGACCAGCACTTCGTTGACCCCGCGAGCAGCCAATTCGACCAGCAGCTGACGCAAATCGACCTGGCCGTCGTAGCCGGGCACGATCAGGCATTCCGGACCGTTGGCATATTGCTCTTCCACCGCCACGCAGGTAGCGACCAGCGCCGGGCCGGCCTTGAAGAACGGTGCATCCAGCGGCACCCGCAGGCGACCGTCGATCAGCACACGCAACGGCGGACGGCTCATGGCCAGTGCAGTTTGCTCGGCGTCCAGACCCAGCTCATCGGCGCGTACGGTCAACCGCGCGTTGTCCGCCAGCACCGTGTCGGCACCGGTCAGCACCACACTGGCCTGGGCGCGCAGGCGTTGCACCGCCGAACGTGCGGCCGGGCCGGTGATCCACTGGCTTTCGCCACTTTCCATGGCTGTGCGCCCGTCCAGGCTCATCGCCAACTTGACCCGCACGAACGGCAAGCCGTGTTCCATGCGTTTCAGAAAGCCTTGGTTGAGCTTGCGCGCCTCGCTTTCCAGCACGCCGCTTTCGGTGGCGATACCCGCCTGGGCCAAACGCTGCAGACCGCGACCGGCGACTTCCGGGTTCGGGTCTTGCATCGCCGCGACCACGCGGGCCACACCGGCATTCACCAGCGCATCGGCACAGGGCGGCGTACGGCCGTGGTGGCTGCAAGGCTCAAGCGTCACATAAGCGGTAGCGCCACGAGCCTGCTCACCGGCGGTGCGCAGGGCGTGGACTTCGGCGTGGGGCTCGCCGGCGCGAACATGCCAGCCTTCGCCGACAATCTGCCCGCCCTGCACGATCACGCAACCGACCCGCGGATTGGGGTGCGTCGTGTAATGTCCCTTGCGCGCCAGTTCCAGGGCACGGGCCATGAAATGGGCGTCGAGGATGGCTTGTTCGGCAGGCGTGGTCATTCTTTCACCGGTTCACGGGCCAGGCGATCGATCTCTTCGCGGAACTCGTTGAGGTCCTGGAAGCGGCGATACACCGAAGCGAAGCGGATGTAGGCGACTTCATCGAGCTTCTGCAGCTCGGCCATCACCAGCTCGCCGACCACGAGGGATTTGACCTCGCGTTCGCCGGTGGCACGCAGTTTGTGTTTGATGTGCACCAGCGACGATTCGAGGCGCTCGACGCTCACCGGGCGCTTTTCCAGCGCGCGCTGCATGCCGGCGCGGAGTTTTTCTTCGTCGAACGGCTGGCGACTGCCGTCGGTTTTGATCAGGCGCGGCAACACCAGTTCAGCCGTCTCGAACGTCGTGAAACGCTCGCCGCAGGCCAGGCATTCACGCCGGCGGCGCACCTGTTCGCCCTCGGCGACCAGACGCGAGTCGATGACCTTGGTGTCGTTGGCACCGCAGAAGGGACAGTGCATGGTGGCAGGCAACAAAAAAAGGGAGGGCCATGGTAGCGCATCCCGGTGGCAAGACAAGCCATAGGGTTTGCGGTATACAGACGGGATGATCACTTGATCCATGGAATTCAGCTTTATGGAGCCACCAATGTCGTTACGCCCGCTCATTTTGCTCAGTGTTTTCAGCCTGCTGGTGGCTTGCGGCAGCAATGCACCCAAGCCCCAGCCGCCAACGCCAGGCCCGGCGCCGCAGCAAGCACAGAAGAAGGCCCGGGAGGCTGCCGAACTTGGCCCGCTGCCCGCGTATCAGCGCGAATTGAGCGGCACCTTGCAAGGTGTGCCCGCCGGCGCAGAAGTCGAACTGGCGCTGCTGGTGATCGACGAAAAAGACCGCCCGCAACAATTGCTCGCCAGTTCCAGCCTGATCGGCAACAACCAGGTGCTGCCGTTTCACCTGCGCTTCAATCCGGAATCCTTCCCGGTCGGTGCCCGCGTTGAACTGCGAGGCCGCGCCAGTCAGTCCGGCCAGTTGATCCTGCACCTGCCGTCGCAGCTGATTACCCAGCCGACCACCCAGGCCCTGGGCCAACTGCAATTCGTCAAAGCCCCATGAGTGCACCGCTCGACCTGCAACGGGCCCTGGCTGAATTGCTCGGCGATGCACAACTGGTGGCCTGCCCGTTGCCGGAAACCGATTTGCAACTGTGGCTGATCGACGGCGACAACATGGACCGTGCCTTCAGCCCGGAAGAAACCCGGCGCATCCTGCATGAACCGCCGTACTGGAGTTTCTGCTGGGCCAGTGGCCTGGCCGTGGCCCGCTATCTGGCCGAAAATCCACATTGGGTCGAAGGCAAGCGGGTACTGGATTTCGGTGCGGGTTCCGGTGTGGCGGGGATTGCGGCTGCCAAGGCCGGCGCGCTGGAAGTGCTGGCCTGCGACCTCGACCCGCTGGCGATTACCGCGTGTCGGGCGAATGCCGAACTCAATGATGTACAGCTCAATTACTCGACGGACTTTTTCGCCGAGGCCGATCGCTTCGACCTGATTCTGGTGGCGGATGTGTTGTACGACCGGGCGAACCTGCCGCTGCTCGACCAGTTCCTCAGTCGCGGCCGAGAGGCGCTGGTGGCGGACTCAAGAGTGCGGGATTTTCGCCATCCGTTGTACCGGCGCATCGAAATGCTTGAAGCCATGACCCTGCCGGATCTGGCCGAGCCCCACGAGTTTCGGCATGTGAGCCTCTACCACGCGCAGCGTTAGCCAAGAGCTTCGTCGGATCGCCGCCCGGAGCAAACCCGCTCCCACATTTGGTCTGTGTCGTTCACAAAAACCCTGTAGGAGCGAGCCTGCTCGCGATGACGGTTTGTCAGGCAGCAGAAGACTAGCGGCCAACCGCTTCCGGCCGCCCCCCACCAAGCCGTATAGTTGCCCCATTCACGCTTCTACGAGATTGCCCATGAGTCAGGAAACGCCGTACATCTTCGACGCCACGACTACCGATTTCGACCAGTCGGTGATCGAGAACTCTTTCCACAAGCCGGTGCTGGTGGATTTCTGGGCCGAATGGTGCGCGCCCTGCAAAGTGCTGATGCCAATGTTGCAGAGCATTGCCGAGAGTTATCAGGGTGAGTTGCTGCTGGCCAAGGTCAACTGTGACATCGAGCAAGACATCGTCGCCCGCTTCGGTATCCGCAGCCTGCCGACCGTGGTGCTGTTCAAGGACGGCCAGCCGGTCGACGGCTTTGCCGGTGCCCAGCCTGAATCCGCCGTCCGCGCCCTGCTCGAACCCCATGTGCAGATGCCGCCACCGGCCGCTGCCGATCCGTTCGAACAGGCCCAGGCACTGTTCGACGACAGCCGCTTTGCCGATGCCGAAGCCCTGCTCAAAGTGCTGCTGGGTGAAGACAACACCAACGCCAAGGCACTGATCCTGTACGCCCGCTGCCTGACCGAACGCGGTGAACTGGGCGAAGCGCAAGCCGTGCTGGATGCAGTCAAGAGCGACGAACACAAGGCCGCACTGGCCGGAGCCAAGGCGCAGATCAAGTTTCTCGGTTTGGCCAGGGATTTGCCGGATGCCGCCGACCTGAAAGCCCGGCTGGCGAAAAATCCCCAGGACGATGAAGCGGTCTACCAACTGGCGATCCAGCAACTGGCCCGTCAGCAGTACGACGCCGCGCTGGATGCATTGCTCAAGCTGTTCATCCGCAACCGCAGCTACAGCGAAGGTTTGCCGCACAAGACCTTGCTGCAGGTGTTCGAGTTGCTGGGCAATGATCATCCGTTGGTGAGCACGTACCGCCGCAAGTTGTTTGCCGCGTTGTACTAATCGCCACCTTGTAGGAGCGAGCTTGCTCGCGATGGGCGTCAACGATAATGAGGGCTACCTGTATGACCGCGGTGCCCTGACGCCCTTCGCGAGCAAGCTCGCTCCTACAACAGCCAGCGGTACAACGGTGTATCGCCGCCGCTTTCCACTTTCACATCCGCACAATGGCGCAAACGCACCAGCAGGCGTTTGCCCGCCGCCGCACTGCCGGTCAGGCCTTCGAGTTGCTCGAGCAGATCCGGCCCGCTGAGTTGCCCTGCCTTGCGCAACAAATCCCTGGCGATCTGCCACAGCGCATCATCCTGATTCAGCGGTTTCGCCGTCGGCGCGCTGACTGCGGGTTTTTCCACCTGCAACTGCGCCCCTAGTCGCGCCCAGTCCGCATCGTCCATCTCCAGAGTCAAATCCACCGGCCAGTCGCCGATGCTTCCGCGAATTCGCAACATAGGTCTGCTCCCGCACATTTCTTCCCGGCATGCTCCCATGGGACTTGTGCAACGCCAAGCAGGCAGTCAAACTCTGCGCAATTACGTTATAAGATTACATAACAAATTCTTCATTTTACTTTTCGGAGACTCGTCATGCGCCGTCTGCTTCTCGCTCTGCCGTTTGCCATGTTGCCGCTGGCTGCCGCCCATGCTGCCGACGAACACGATCATGAGCATGGCAGCCTGGGTGCCCACGAACATGGCGTGGGGCGCCTGAACGCTGTGCTGGACGGCAAGACCCTGGAGCTGGAACTGGAAAGTCCGGCCATGAACCTGGTGGGTTTCGAACACGTCGCCACCAGCGATGCAGACAAAGCCAAAGTCGTCGCCGCACGTACCCGGCTTGAGCAACCACTGGCCCTGTTCAACCTGCCGAAAGCCGCCGGTTGCGTGGTGGAAAACCAGGAACTGGAAAGCCCGTTGTTCGGTGACACGCCCGATGCCGACGATGACCATGATGAAGACGCCAAGGACGAAGACGGCCACGAACATCACCATGATCACAGCGAAATCCACGCTCGCTATCAGTTCACCTGCGCCACGCCAGACGCGTTGAAGACCCTGGACCTGGCGAACATTTTCAACACGTTCCCGGCCACCCGGAATATTCAGGTACAACTGATCGGCCCGAGCGGACAGCAAGGGGTTGAAGTGACGGCCAAGGCTGCTGCGCTGAAATTCTGATCCACCGCAAATCAAATGTGGGAGCGGGCTTGCTCGCGAAGGCGCCGTATCAGTTTGCATCAATGTCTCTGACACACCGCATTCGCGAGCAAGCCCGCTCCCACAGGGGTTCACCACCAACCTGACCGGTTTCACATGACCCAAGCACTCATCGAACTGTCCGACCTGGGCTTCAGTTGGCCCGGTCACCCGCCACTGCTGGACATCCCGGCGTTTCGTCTGGAGCGCGGAGAAACCCTGTTCCTCAAAGGCCCCAGCGGCAGCGGCAAGACCACCCTGCTCGGCCTGCTCGGCGGCGTGCAAAAGCCTGATCGCGGCAGCATCCGCCTGCTCGGCCAGGAACTGACACAACTGTCGGCCGGCGCCCGCGACCACTTTCGCGTCGATCACACCGGTTACATCTTCCAGCAATTCAACCTGCTGCCGTTTCTGTCGGTGCGCGAGAACGTCGAACTGCCCTGCCATTTCTCGAAACTGCGCGCCGAACGGGCGAAACAACGCCACGGCAGCGTCGACAAAGCGGCCGCCACGCTACTCGCCCACCTGGGTTTGAAGGATGAAAACATCCTCGGTCGCCGCGCCGACTCGCTGTCCATCGGCCAACAACAGCGGGTCGCCGCCGCCCGCGCGCTGATCGGTCAACCGGAACTGGTGATCGCCGACGAGCCGACCTCGGCCCTCGATTACGACGCTCGCGAGAACTTCATTCGCCTGCTGTTCGCCGAGTGCCGCGAAGCCGGGTCGAGCCTGTTGTTCGTCAGCCATGACCAGAGCCTGGCGCCGCTGTTCGACCACAACCTGTCGCTGGCCGAACTCAATCGCGCCGCCATCCTGTCCGAGGTTTGAGATGTATTTGTTTCGTCTAGCCATGGCCAGCCTGGCTAACCGCCGTTTCACCGCGATCCTCACTGCGTTCGCCATCGCCCTGTCGGTGTGCCTGCTGCTGGCGGTGGAGCGCGTGCGCACCGAAGCCAAGGCCAGTTTCGCCAGCACCATCAGCGGCACCGACCTGATCGTCGGTGCCCGCTCAGGCTCGGTGAACCTGTTGCTGTACTCGGTGTTCCGCATCGGCAACGCCACCAACAACATTCGTTGGGACAGCTTCGAGCACTTCGCCAACAACCCGAAAGTGAAGTGGGCGATCCCGATGTCCCTCGGCGATTCCCACCGCGGCTACCGGGTGATGGGCACCACCGAAGCCTACTTCGAGCATTACCAGTACGGCCGCCAGCAACACCTGGAGCTGGCTGTTGGCCGGGCCTTCGCCACCGACCCGTTCGAAGTCGTGCTCGGTGCCGAAGTAGCCGATGCGCTGCACTACAAACTCGGCGACAAACTTGTGCTGGCCCACGGCGTGGCGGCGATCAGCCTGGTCAAGCAYGACGACAARCCGTTCACCGTGGTCGGCATTCTCAARCGCACCGGCACCCCGGTGGACCGCACGCTGCACATCAGCCTCGGCGGCATGGAAGCGATYCACATCGACTGGCACAACGGCGTGCCGGCCCGTGGCGAGGGTCGCATCACGGCCGATCAGGCGCGCAACATGGACCTGACGCCGCAAGCGATCACCGCGTTCATGCTCGGCCTCAACAACAAGATTTCGACCTTTGCCCTGCAGCGCGAAATCAACGAATTCCGCGGCGAACCGATGCTGGCGATCCTGCCGGGCGTGGCGTTGCAAGAGCTGTGGAGCCTGATGGGCACGGCAGAAAAAGCCTTGTTCGTGGTCTCGCTGTTTGTGGTGCTGACCGGGTTGATCGGCATGCTCACGGCCATTCTCACCAGCCTCAACGAGCGACGCAGGGAAATGGCGATCCTGCGTTCGGTGGGCGCACGACCCTGGCACATCGCGACGTTGCTGGTGCTGGAAGCCTTTGCCCTGGCGCTGTCGGGCGTGATCGCCGGCGTGGCGTTGCTGTATGTGTGCATCGCCGCGGCCCAGGGTTATGTGCAGGCCAATTACGGCCTGTACCTGCCACTGTCCTGGCCCAGTGAATATGAATGGACACTGCTCGGTGGCATCCTGATCGCCGCGTTGCTGATGGGCTGCGTGCCGGCCTGGCGCGCCTATCGCCAATCCTTGGCCGATGGCCTGTCGATCCGCTTATGAGGACGTTGAAAATGCCCCGCGCTGTACTTGCGCTGTTGATGCTGGTTGCCCTGCCCCTGTGGGCGGCCCAGCCAAAAGACCTGACCTGGTCGGAGATGATTCCGCCGGATGCGCCGAAAGAAGTACCGAACATGACGCCGCTGCACGACCTGTCGCAGATGAGTAATGCGCTGTCAGCCGAGTCGGCACCCGCCGCCAGGCAGGACATGCCCAATGCACCGGTGGTCAAGGCCCTCGATGGCCAGAACATTCGCCTGCCGGGCTACATCGTGCCACTGGAAGTGAGCGAGGAAGGACGCACCACCGAGTTTCTGCTGGTGCCGTATTTCGGCGCCTGCATTCATGTGCCGCCTCCGCCGTCGAACCAGATCGTGCACGTCAAAAGCGAAGTCGGCGTGAAGCTCGACGAGTTGTATCAGCCTTACTGGATCGAGGGCGCGTTGCAGGTCAAGGCGTCCACCAGCGAGTTGGCGGATGCCGGGTATCAGATGGAGGCGGACAAGATTTATCTGTATGAATTGCCGGAGTGAAACCGGTAGTCATGGGTTGCTTGAAAGTCAGTCATCGCGAGCAAGCTCGCTCCCACATTTGATCTGTGTCTCGACTCAAATCCCCTGTAGGAGCGAGCCTGCTCGCGATGAAGCTAGCAAAAACACCACAAAATCCAACCCCTTCCCACATTCATTGAGCTGCATCAAAAGACCGATTCGTTAGGCACCTTACCATTGGACATCGAACATTTTTAACGTCCTCTGGAGCCCCCATGAACAAGTCCATGCTCAGCGCCACGCTGGTTGCCCTCGCGCTCGCAGCCCCGCTCGCCCACGCCCACGAGGCCGGTGACATCATCCTTCGTGCGGGCGCCATCACCGTTAATCCAAAGGCCGACAGCTCCAGCGTGAAGGTCGATCAGGGTCCGCTGGCCGGTACCAACCTGGGCGGCAAGGCGACCATGGACAGCGACACGCAGCTGGGCCTGAACTTCGCCTACATGCTCACCAACAACTGGGGGATCGAACTGCTCGCCGCCACTCCGTTCGAGCATGACGTGAAACTCAAAGGCACGGCCCTGCCGGCTGCCAACGGCAAACTCGGCTCCCTGAAACACCTGCCGCCAACCCTGAGCGTGGTCTACTACCCGCTGGATTCGAAGTCAGCCTTCCAGCCGTACGTCGGTGGCGGCATCAACTACACCTGGATCTACGACGAAAACCTCAGCAGCGAAGCCAAATCCGCCGGCTTCAGCAACTTCAAGGCGAAGAACTCCTGGGGCCTGGCCTGGCAGGTCGGTGCCGACTACATGCTGACCGACAACTTCCTGCTCAACGCCCAGGTGCGCTACATCGACATCGACACCCGCGCCACCGTTGAAAACAACTCAATTGCACCGGGCACCCGCGCCAAGGTCAACGTCGACGTCGATCCGTTTGTGTACATGGTCGGCCTGGGCTACAAGTTCTGATAGAACGTTCACGTGGTGGTGAATGAGGCTTGGTGGTGATTAGACTTAAAAATGACGACGACTGCTGCGCAGTCGAACGGGACGGTGCGGCGATCCGACAAGCCCCCTCGCCACAGGGAATCTACCCGCTTTAACGTAAATTCCGGCCGTGAAAAAGGCGCCTGTAAAAAGGCGCCTTTTTCATGCCCGCATGGAAGCGATCTATCGTCCCAGCAACCGCGCCAGCCCCACGCTCATCGGTGTTTGCGAGGAGGTGTGAAAGCGCTCCAGCAGACGCCGGTTGTTCGCCCGGGAATGACGGATGTCACCGGAGCGCGCCGGGCCGTAGCTCACCGGAGGCAGCTGGCCGACCACAGCTTCGAGCGCTTCGAGCATTTGCTTGAGGGTCGTCGCCTGGTTCCAGCCCACGTTGACCGCACCGTCTTCGACCCGGGGCTTCTCGATAGCCTGCACCAGCAAGTCGACCAGGTCTTCGACGTAGACAAAATCCCGGGTCTGTTCGCCATCACCGAACACCGTGATCGGCAGGCCCTTTTGCGCGCGCTCGCTGAAAATGCTGATCACCCCGGAGTACGGCGAGGACGGATCCTGGCGCGGGCCGAAGATGTTGAAGAAGCGGAAAATCACCGGCTCCAGCCCATGCTGGCGGCGGTAGAAATCGAAGTAATGCTCACCGGCCAGTTTGTCCGCCGCATAAGGCGTCAGCGGCGCCTTGGGCGTGTCTTCGTCGATCGACTCACCTTCGCCATTGTTGCCATACACCGCCGCGCTGGAAGCAAACAGCACGCGCTTGACTCCGGCCTGGCGCATGGCTTCGCAGACGTTCAGCGTGCCGATGAAGTTGCTCTGGTGCGTGCGCACCGGATCGTCCACCGAAGCCTGCACCGAAGCCACGGCGGCCAGGTGCGCCACGGCGCTGCAACCGGCCATCGCCTGGGTGACCACAGCTGCATCGGCCACGTCGCCGACGATCAGTTCGACCCTGGGATTATCCAGCGGCAGATTGCTGCGCTTGCCGGTGGACAGGTCATCGAGAATCCGCACCGCATGGCCCTTGGCAAGCAGGGCGTCAGTCAGGTGCGAACCAATGAAACCGGCACCGCCGGTGATCAAAACGGGACGGTCAGCCATGGCGATAGAACCTGTCCAGTAGAGCGGGAAGCGCCGCACGCCAGGCGCGCGGCTTGATCCCGAAGGTGTGCAGAATTTTTTTGCAGGCCAATACCGCGTGTTGCGGTTCTTCTGCAGCATCCGGACGCGCGGCGTGGGCCTGGGCGGTCGGGGCTTCGATGGCCAGCGGATGCAGGCTGCGGGCTTCGGTCAGAATCGCCTGCCCCAGCGCCAGCGGCGTGGTCGCCTCATGCCCGGCATAGTGGTAGGTGCCCCACAGCGGTGCGGCGCAATCGAGTTGCTTGAGCACTGAAATGATCACGCGGGCGGCATCGTCGACTGGCGTCGGATTGCCGCGCCGGTCGTCGGCCATCAACAGTTCTTCGGGTTGTTCGGCACGGGCGAGGAAGCGGCCAAGGGTGCCGTCCGGGCTGTCGTCCAGCAACCAGCCGAAACGCAATAGCACGTGTTGCGGGCAGGTGGCGCGAACGCTTTGCTCGATCCGCCACAAGGCCTGGCCGCGCTGGCCCAGGGGCACCGGTTCGTCTTTTTCGCTGTAGGCGGTGGCGCGGGAGCCATCGAATACGCGATAGCTCGAAGGTTGCAGCAGAACGATATTGTGGTGCTGGCACAGTTCCGCCAGACGCTCGATCGCGCGCTCTTGCCCGGCCAGGCGCTGTTCGCTGACCGCTTCGGCCTGAAACCAGTCGAAGTAGTAGGCAAGGTTGATCAATGCATCGGGACGGGTGTCGTCGAGCAGTTGTGTCAGGCTCGCGGCATCCCAGCCGTCTTCGGGCGGGCGGGGGGCGAGGAAACCGATGTCTTCCTCCGCACCGAGGCGAATCAGCGCCTGCCCAAGGGCATTTCCGCCGCCCAGTAACATAAGGCGCATTCGCATAGAGTCAGCAGGCCCAGTCTGATTGGAACAATGGCTTTATCGACACCGCGCCCAGGCGGTGTCGTTGGTAATTGCCGGAATCGTTGCATTTTGCGGGTTTAGTGCGCAACCGTCACCCGTAAAGTGTAGATGTCCGGGATTTGTGGTGCTGACACTGGCCCTATCGCGAGCAGGCTCGCTCCTACAGGGTTCGGCGTACACAAATCCATTGTAGGAGCGAGCCTGCTCGCGATGAGGTCATCAGCATCGATAGAGATCCCGAGCGGTACTTGCATCTTGTGTCCCCACCCGCATAACTTGCTGCATGAACCTGCCCATCCCCGCAGACAGTGCCCTGAGCGGCTTTCACCCTGCCGTCAGCGCCTGGTTCAGCCACACATTCCCGGCACTCACCACCGCCCAGGCCCGGGCGTGGCCGTTGATCCGCCAGCGCCGCTCGACTTTGGTCGCCGCGCCCACCGGTTCCGGCAAGACCCTCACCGCCTTTCTCGCCGTCATCGACGACCTGGTGCACCGCGGCCTGGAATCCGCCGAAGGCCTGCCCGACGCAACCCTGGTGGTCTACGTCTCGCCACTCAAGGCCCTGTCCAACGACATCCAGATCAACCTGCAAAACCCGCTGGCCGGCATTACCGGGCAATTGCGCGTGATGGGCCTACCCGAATTGCAGATCACCACCGCAGTACGCACCGGTGACACGCCACAAAAAGACCGTTCGGCGATGCGCAAGATGGCGCCGCACATCCTGGTGACCACCCCGGAATCCCTGTACGTGCTGCTCGGTTCCGACTCGGGCCGGCAGATGCTCGGCACCACACAAACGGTGATCATCGACGAAATCCACGCCATGGCCGCCAGCAAGCGCGGCAGTCACCTGGCCCTGAGCCTCGAGCGCCTGCAAGCACTCTGCCCGGAGCCGCTGCTGCGCATCGGCCTGTCGGCCACGCAAAAGCCCATCGAAGCGGTGTCGCGCTTTCTGGTCGGTCGCGATCGCCCGTGCGAGATCGTCGACATCGGCCACGCCCGCCCCCGCGACCTGGACATCGAAGTGCCGCCCGTGCCGCTATCGGCCGTGATGGCCAACGATGTCTGGGAACTGGTTTACGACCGCCTCGCCGCCCTCGCCCGCGAGCACCGGACCACGCTGATTTTCGTCAACACCCGGCGCCTGGCCGAACGCCTGAGCCGTCACCTGAGCGAACGCCTGGGCAAGGACGCCGTGGCGGCCCACCATGGCAGCCTGGCCAAGGAATTTCGCCTGGACGCCGAGCAGCGACTCAAGCGCGGCGACCTGCAAGTGCTGATCGCCACGGCGTCGCTGGAACTGGGGATCGACATCGGCGACGTCGACCTGGTGTGCCAGATCGCCTCGCCGCGCTCGATTGCCGGTTTTCTGCAACGGGTCGGACGCTCCGGGCACCAGGTCGGCGGCACGCCCAAGGGGCGTTTATTCGCCACCACCCGCGACGACTTGATCGAATGCGCCGCGCTGCTCGACTGCGTGCGCCGGGGTGAACTCGATACCTTGCTGATCCCGCAAGCACCGCTGGACGTGCTGGCGCAGCAGATCATCGCCGAGGTCAGTTGCCAGGAGTGGCCGGAGCAAGCGCTGCTGGAAATGCTGCGCCGTGCCTCGCCCTACGCCGGGCTCGACGACAAACACTACCAGGCGCTGCTGCAGATGCTCGCCGAGGGCTACAACGGGCGTCAGGGCATCCGTAGCGCCTACCTGCACCGCGACGCTGTGAGCCGCACCCTGCGCGGTCGCCGTGGCGCGAAACTGACCGCAGTGACCAGTGGCGGAACCATTCCGGACAACGCCGACTACAGCGTGCTGCTGGAGCCTCAAGGGCTGAATATCGGCACCATCAACGAAGACTTCGCGGTGGAAAGCATTGCCGGTGATGTCTTCCAGCTGGGCAATACGTCCTATCGAATCCTGCGGGTGGAAACCGGCAAGGTTCGGGTCGAGGATGCCCAGGGCCAACCGCCGACCATCCCGTTCTGGCTCGGTGAAGCACCGGGGCGCAGTGCCGAATTGTCCTCGGCGGTGGCGCGCTTGCAGGCACAACTCGACGACCTGCTGGGGACTGCGCCAGGCAATGTGCAGCCAGCGCTCGACTGGCTGACCGAGACCCTGGGTTTGAACCTCGCCAGCGCCGAACAACTGGTGGACTACCTGGCCCGCGCACGGCAGACGCTGGGCGCCCTGCCATCGCAAGACACGCTGTTGATGGAGCGTTTTTTCGACGAGTCCGGCGGCACGCAACTGGTCATTCACACTCCGTTCGGCAGTCGCATCAACCGCGCCTGGGGCCTGGCCCTGCGCAAGCGTTTCTGTCGCACCTTCAATTTCGAATTGCAGGCCGCCGCCAGCGAAGACGCCATTGTGCTGTCGCTGTCCACCAGCCACAGTTTTGAACTGGACGATGTCTGGCGCTACCTGCACAGCAACAGCGCCGAGCACATCCTGACTCAAGCCGTGCTCGACGCGCCGCTGTTCGGCGTGCGCTGGCGCTGGAATGCCGGCGTGGCCCTGGCCCTGCCACGCTACAGCGGCGGGCGCAAAGTGCCGCCACAGATCCAGCGGATGAAAAGTGAAGACCTGATCGCCAGCGTGTTTCCCGATCAGATCGCCTGCGTGGAAAACCTCGCCGGCGAACGGGAGATTCCCGACCATCCACTGGTGGAGCAAACCCTCGACGATTGCCTGCACGAAGCCATGGACACTGAGGGCTGGCTGGCCTTGTTGCGGCGCATGGAACGTGGCGACATTCGCCTGATCAGCCGCGACTTGCCGGCGCCTTCGCCACTGGCGGCGGAGATTCTCAGCGCCCGCCCCTACACCTTCCTCGACGATGCACCGCTGGAGGAACGCCGCACCCAAGCGGTGCTCAATCGGCGCTGGAGCGATCCGCAATCCACCGATGATCTCGGTGCGCTGGACGCCGAGGCGATTGCCGCCGTGCGCGACGAAGCCTGGCCAGCGCCCTCCGGTGTCGATGAAATGCACGAAGCGTTGATGAGCCTGGCGTGCATCACCGATGCCGAGGCTCGCACCAACCCGCAGTGGCTCGACTGGCTCAATACCCTGGCCGACAGYGGMCGCGCGAGCCGTTTGCAGATCAACGCAGGGCAATCGTTGTGGCTGGCGCTGGAGCGMCTGACYTGCCTGCGGGCGATCTATCCACAAGCCGAATTGACACCCCCCCTGCAAGCGCTGCCGAACTTCGATGAAGTCTGGGACCCCGACGAAGCCGTACTTGAACTGATCCGCGCACGGCTCAGCGCCTTCGGGCCACTTGCGCTCGATCGCATTGCCGAACCACTCGGTTTGCCCGCTGCACAAGTGGACCAGGCCCTGGCGCAACTGGAACGCGAAGGCTACGTGTTGCGCGGCCGCTTCACCCCGGGCACCGCCGGGGAAGAATGGTGCGAGCGGCATTTGCTGGCGCGGATTCACCGCTACACGGTCAAGCGCCTGCGTCGGGAAATCGAACCGGTGGCGTTGCAGGATTTCATGCGATTCCTGTTTGACTGGCAGCATGTGTCGACCGCAAGCCAGGGCCAGGGCGCGGTAGTATTGCCAGCCGTTATTGCACAATTTGAAGGCTACCCTGCCGCCGCTTCAGCCTGGGACAGCGACATCCTGCCGACGCGAATCAAGGACTACTCGGCGACCTGGCTGGATGAGTTGTGCCGCAGCGGCAGACTGGTGTGGACGCGCCTGACCGCGCATAACAAAAGCGCCAGCACCGCGCTGCGCAGTACGCCGATTGTGTTGCTGCCGCGCAACCGGGTCGAACTCTGGAGCGGCTTGACCGAACAGACTCCGGTCAGCGAACTGTCGCCGAAAACGCAAAAGGTCCACGCCGCCCTCAGCCAGCACGGCGCACTGTTTTTCGATGAGCTGATCCATGAGGCCCACCTGCTGCGATCGGAGCTGGAAATCGCCCTGCAGGAACTGGTGGGCGCAGGGCTGGTGAATGCCGACAGCTTCGCCGGATTGCGCGCACTGATCACCCCGGCCAGTAAGCGCCAGCCTCGCAACAGTCGGCGCGGACGCGGGGCATTTATCGGTGGCATGGACGACGCCGGTCGCTGGGCCCTGTTGCGACGCGCACCTGCCGCGCCGGCGGTGCAAAACCAGAGCCCCGCTCCGACGCCTGCCGAAACCCTGGAACACATCGCCATGACCTTGCTGCGCCGCTACGGCGTGGTGTTCTGGCGTTTGCTGGAGCGTGAGGCGGACTGGTTACCAAGCTGGCGCGAACTGCTGCGTACTTACCATCGCCTGGAGGCACGCGGCGAAATTCGCGGCGGGCGGTTTGTCAGTGGCCTGGCGGGCGAGCAATTCGCCCTGCCCGAGGCGATTCCAATGCTACGGGAGGTGCGGCGTCGGCCCCATGACGGGAGTTTGGTCGCGGTGTGCGGGGTGGATCCGCTGAACCTCGCCGGCACGCTACTGCCTGGCGTGAAAATCCCGGCGCTGGCCAGCAATCGGCTGGTGTATCGCGACGGGTTGCCGGTCGCTGCCGAAATTGCCGGCAATCAACAGTTTTGGGGGGAGCTGGATCAGCAGGCGAGTGCCGAGGTGCGCAGCAAGCTGATTCGGCATTAATGTCGTCTGGACCGGCCCCATCGCGAGCAAGCTCGCTCCCACAGTTGATTTGTGTCGTTCGCAAATCCCCCTGTGGGAGCGGGCTTGCCCGCGAAGAGGCCAGTACTGTCGACAAAAAACTATTGAGACCGCGGCCGATCCGGCATCAGCACCGCCGCATGCTCCGGCTCAGCTCCAGCCTCCAGCGGTGGCTCGACCGGATGCCTCGGCACCAGCGCCTGTTGTGGATAAGTTTGCGCGAAATGCACCCACGGGCAGTTATCCACAAGCTTTTTCAAACGCTGGTTGAAAGCCCGGCTCACCGCATATTGGCCACCGGACACCGTACGGAATTGCGCGGTCAACACCACACCGTTGAGGTCCATTTTGTCGACGCCAAACACATCCAGCGGCCCTTGAAGGTTGTAGCGCAGGAACGCGTCGCTGCTGATGGAATGCCCGGCCTCGCGGATCAGTTCGATGGCCTTGTCGACATCGGTGTCGTAGGTGAATTGCACCGAGAAAAACGCATAGGCGAATTGCCGCGATTGGTTGGTCACGGCCTTGATCTGGCCGAACGGCACCGAGTGCACGAAGCCCTTGCCGTCACGCAGGCGCAAGGTGCGGATGGTCAGGCCTTCGACGGTACCTGCGTGACCGGAATCGAGCACCACCCAGTCACCGATGGACAGGGTGTCTTCGATGATGATGAACAACCCGGTAATCACGTCCTGCACCAGTTGCTGGGAACCGAATCCGATTGCCAGGCCGATAACCCCGGCACCGGCCAGGAACGGTGCGACGTTGATCCCCAGGTTGGCCATGGTAGTGATCGCGCAAATCACCACCAGGATGATTTTGATCGCGTTGCGCAGCAGTGGCAGGATGGTTTTCACCCTCGTACTGGGCTGGCGCGCCGAGCGTTTGTTGGTCGGCGGTTTCAGGGCCTCCTGAATCGCCGTGTCGAGCACCACCCAGACCATCCAGGTCACCAGCAGGATCAGGCCGATGTGGCTCAGGGAATCACTGATCGCCCGGCCCACGGCATTGCTCACCGCAAACTCGAACAGCGATACGCCCCAGATCCGCCCGAGAATATCGATGAAGACGACGGCCATGCCGATGCGCAGCAAGGCGTGGGAAAGGTTGAGGAAGCGCTCCTTGTAGGCACCGCTGCGGCGCAGGTCCGACTCGCTGCGCGCCTTGAACAGATGATGCAGCGTGGTGCTGAGAAACACCGTGGCAATCAGCAGCACCGTGGTGAACAAGGCGCTGCGCAGCACTCTCTGGTTGTCCGCCCCGGCACCGATCAGGTTGATGATCGAAACCAGTACCATCAACAGAATCGGCCAGTACCAGAGCCCGGAAAATATCCGCAGGGTTTCACGCAACGCCGGCTGACTGAGGCGCTGGGCCAGCGGCAGGATGCGGATCACATGGGCTACCGGGCGACGCATGCGAATCACCAGCAAGCCGAAAGAAATCGACGCGGCCAACCCGGTAAACACGGCAATGCTGCTGGTGAGGTTGCTGCCCAGTTGAAGGGAGATCTGCGGGCTGGTCAGAGCATCGCTCAAGGCCACCAGAAAGCCGATACCGAACAACGGCCGGGGACTTTTCTCACGGATGATCTGCACCGCGCGGCGCTTGTGGCCGGCATTGAATACCACCATCAGCGACATCACCAATGACGCGGCAAAGATCCCCGCGCTTGTGGCATAAGCCAGACACAGCGCCAGCGCCCGGCCCGCCGATATCGGCAAAAACTGGCTGGCATAAATCGTCAACGGCAGACTGACCACTGCCGGAAGGGCGTAGGGCAGCACGTAACCGAGCAATGCCTGGCCCCGTTCGCGACTGAGCAGTAAACGCTGCTCGCACAGGCGTCTGGCGGTCAGCCGCCCAAGCAGCCAAAGCCCGGCAAAAACGGTCGCCCACACGCAGGTCAACAACAGGAAATCCCCGGCAACGCTCCAGCTCGAGCGGGCCGATGGGTGATTGACCAGTTGATCCACTTCTTCGGCTGCGCGATCGGCACGCAGGCGCCAGGCGTCGACCAGGTTTTCGTTGAGATCGAGTTTGCTCTGGACCTCGTCAATGCTTGAACTGATGGCACCGAGCAAGCCGCCCTGTACCAGCGGTTCTGGGTGTGCTGGCGGTGTCGCGGCGGTTGCGGCGGCCGGCAGCCCCGGTATCGCGGCGGCTTCCAGTTCCTCGCTGCCCAGAAACAGCAACGCCCCCAGCAGTATCGCGCTCTTGAGCCTGATCAAAGCACCCGCTCCTTTGGCTGTGTCTGTAAGGAACTGATCGAGAAATGCCGGGCAAGTTCGGATATTTCCCGCCGATAAGAGGAAGGCAATGCTCTATGTGGCGATCCGACGAGCCCCTTCGCCACAAGTATGCACCCGCCTTCGCGATATTTGATCTGTACGCAAATATCAAATGTCCATCCCTGTATTTTTCCGTACGAGCCAAACCCCGACACTGCGCTCCATCGAATCAACCACCGGAGTTGCAGCCATGCCCATTGCCCTGCTCGCGCTGACCCTCAGCGCCTTCGCCATCGGGACGACCGAGTTCGTCATCGTTGGCCTGTTACCCACCATAGGCGCCGACCTCGGCGTCAGCCTGCCGTCCGCCGGCCTGCTGGTCAGCCTGTATGCCCTTGGCGTTGCCGTCGGCGCCCCGGTGCTGACCGCCCTCACCGGCAAGGTGCCGCGCAAATTGCTGCTGTTGTCGCTGATGGTGCTGTTCACCCTCGGCAACCTGCTGGCGTGGCAAGCACCGAGCTACGAGTCGTTGATCCTCGCCCGGATCGTCACCGGCCTGGCCCACGGGGTGTTTTTCTCGATCGGCTCGACCATCGCCACCAGTCTAGTGCCGAAGGAAAAAGCCGCCAGCGCGATTGCCATCATGTTCACCGGCCTGACCGTGGCGCTGGTCACCGGCGTGCCGCTGGGGACATTCATCGGCCAGCATTTCGGCTGGCGTGAAACCTTCCTTGCCGTTTCGGCACTGGGCGTCATCGCCTTCATCGGCAGCCTGATCTACGTGCCGAAAAATATCGCCCACAGCAAACCCGCGTCGTTGTTGCAGCAATTACAGGTGCTCAAGCAACCTCGCCTGTTGCTGGTGTATGCGATGACGGCCGTTGGCTACGGCGGCTCGTTCACCGCCTTTACCTTTCTCGCGCCGATTCTTCAGGACCTCTCCGGCTTCAGCGCCAGCACCGTCAGCCTGGTGTTGCTGGTCTATGGCATCTCTGTGGCCGTCGGCAATATCTGGGGCGGCAAACTGGCGGACAAACGCGGTCCGATCAGCGCCCTGAAACTCATTTTTGCCCTGCTCGCCGCCGTGCTGTTCGCGCTGACCTTCACTGCCGGCAATCCTTGGCTGGCGCTGGCCACCGTGCTGGTCTGGGGTGCCGTGGCATTCGGCAACGTGCCGGGATTGCAGGTGTACGTGGTGCGACAGGCCGAACATCACACGCCGCAGGCCGTGGATGTGGCATCCGGCCTGAACATCGCGGCGTTCAACCTCGGCATTGCCGGTGGCGCCTGGGGCGGTGGCCTGATCGTCGCCCACATGGGGCTGATTCATACCGCGTGGATCGGTGGCCTGGTGGTGTTGGTGGCGCTGGCATTGACCGCGTGGAGTGGTCGTCTTGATCGCCTCGGCCCGGTGTATGCCGAACCGGCTGACGGTTCTGCCCGCATTATCGCCGGCCACTGATAAACCCTGTGGGAGCGAGCCTGCTCGCGATGACGGCGGTCCATTCAACATGGATGTGACTGATAAACCGCCATCGCGAGCAAGCTCGCTCCCACACTTGTTCGGTGGTGCTCTGTAGAAAATATACCGTCCGTAGCCCCATCGAAACTTTCGCCGCTGCCCCGCAGTCACCCAAAGACAGGGGTAGTCAGGCGGCAGGTGACATGACAGCGAATCACACCGGTATTCCCGCACACTCAAATGCAACCGACTTGCCGGTACAGGGTCCGTCCGTCACTTGTCGTTTCACGGTGCTGACGGTCAACACCCATAAAGGTTTCACCGCGCTGAACCGGCGTTTCATCCTGCCGGAACTGCGTGAAGCGGTGCGCAGCGTGTCTGCCGACGTGGTGTTTTTGCAGGAAGTCCACGGCACCCACGAGCAGCACCCCAGGCGCTACACCAACTGGCCGGCGATGCCGCAATACGAGTTCCTCGCCGACACCCTGTGGCCGCAGTTCGCCTATGGACGCAATGCGGTGTATCCGGCGGGCGATCACGGCAATGCGCTGTTGTCGAAATTCCAGATCATCCGCCACGACAACCTCGACGTGTCCATCAGCGGGCACGAGAACCGCGGGCTGTTGCATTGCGTGTTGCGTTTGCCCGGCGACGGCCAGGAGGTGCATACGATTTGCGTGCATCTGGGGTTGCGCGAAACCCACCGCACGGCACAACTGAAATTGCTCGCCCAGCGTCTGGACGCCCTGCCGGGCGATGCCCCGGTGATCGTCGCCGGCGACTTCAACGACTGGCGCCAGCGCGCCGATGCGCTGCTCAAGCCCAGCGGTTTGCGTGAAGTCTTCGCCGCGCACCATGGCAAACCGGCGCGCAGTTTCCCCGCGCGCTTGCCGGTATTGCGCCTGGACCGTATCTACGTGCGCAACCTCAAGGCCAGCCATCCACGCGTGCTGACAATCCGGCCCTGGTCGCACCTTTCCGACCACGTCCCACTGTCGGTGGAGATAGAGCTATGAGCAGCCAGTCGATGGAAAAAACCACGCTGGAACACATCCCTGCTCCGCCCACCCGCGAGCCAATAACGGTCGATATCGAATACGGCTGGCAAGGCAGCAATCGCGTCGAGTTGCTGGAAAACGGCGAAGCGTATTTTCCCCGGGTGTTTGAAGCCCTGCGCCGGGCGCAAAGTGAAATCCTGCTGGAAACCTTCATTCTGTTCGAGGACAAGGTCGGCAATGAGCTGCAACAAATCCTGATCGAAGCCGCTCAACGTGGTGTTCGCACCACCGTCAGCCTCGACGGTTTTGGCTGTGGCGAACTGAGTAGCGGGTTCCTCACCGCCCTGACCGCAGCCGGGGTGCACCTGCAAATGTTCGACCCGGCACCGAAACGCCTGGGCATCCGCACCAACTGGTTCCGGCGCCTGCACCGCAAGATTGTGGTGGTGGATGGCACCGTCGCATTCGTCGGCGGGATCAACTTTTCCGCCGATCATCTGGCCGACTTCGGTCCCGAGGCCAAACAGGATTACTCCGTAGAAGTTCAGGGTCCGGCCGTTGCCGATATCCATCACTTCGCCCTGCTGCAATGTGGTCGCCCGGTGCGGGCAAAATACTGGTGGCAGCGACGCCGGGTGCGACGTTCGGAACTGGCCCTCAACGATCATGATGGTCAGGTGCGGCTGGTGTACCGCGACAACGGGGAACACCCGAGCGACATCGAAGAGGTTTACCGCCAGGTGCTGCGTCAGGCACAGCGCAGGGTGGTGATCGCCAACGCCTACTTCTTTCCCGGTTTCCGCTTGCTGCGCGAGATCCGCAACGCGGCCCGCCGTGGCGTTGATGTGCGGCTGATCCTGCAGGGACAGCCAGACATGCGGGTGGCCAGGCTCGCCGCGCGCATGACTTACGATTACCTGCTCAAGTCCGGGGTGAAGATCTACGAATATTGCGACCGCCCGCTGCACGGCAAAGTCGCGCTGGTGGACGAAGACTGGAGCACCGTCGGTTCCAGCAACCTGGACCCGTTGAGCCTGTCGATGAATCTGGAAGCCAACGTGCTGATCCGCGACCACGGCTTCAATCGTCATTTGTTCGATCGCCTGGAAGACCTCAGCGACAACCATTGCAAGGCCATGTCTCCCGATATCGCGCCACGAGGTCGCGTCTGGCACATGACCGTCGGTTTTCTGGTGTTTCACTTCCTGCGGCATTTCCCGGCGTGGGCCGGTTGGCTGCCGGCGCATAAACCTCGCCTGAAACCCTTCCCTCCTCCGACCGGGAGCGCTGACCATGAACCGCGCTGAGACCCACGCGCCGGCCCCCGCCAAACATTCGGGCAAATCCCACTGGAGCCACTGGAAACGACCGCTGACGATGCTGTTTTTCCTGATGCTGATTGTGCTGTTCACAATGCTCGCCCAGCGCATCGAGTGGGACGAAGTGTTCGATAACCTGGCCGATTTCAAAGTGCGTACGCTGATCATTGCGTCGGGGCTGACCCTGGTGAGTTTTCTGGTGTACGCCTGCTTCGACCTGATCGGCCGCACCTACATCCGCCAGAACCTGACGTGGAAACAGATCCTGCCCGTGGGAATCATCAGCTATGCCTTTAACCTGAATCTAAGCGCCTGGGTCGGCGGCATCGCCATGCGTTACCGGTTGTATTCGCGGCTCGGGGTGAGCAAGAGCAACATCGCGAAAATTCTCGGCCTGAGCCTGGCGACCAACTGGTTCGGCTACATGGTGATTGCCGGCGCGGTGTTCAGCAGCGGGCTGGTGCACATGCCGCCGGGCTGGAGACTCAGCAGTAGCGCGCTGCAAGGCGTCGGGCTCTTGTTGTTGCTGCTGAGCGCCGGGTACCTGGCGGCGTGCCGGTTTGCCAAACGTCGGGAGTGGGCGATTCGCGGCATGGAAATCGACCTGCCGTCGCTACGCATGGCGGTGCTGCAACTGGCGCTCGGGGCACTGAACTGGTCGCTGATGGCGGCGGTGATTTTCATGTTGCTGCCGGGCAAGCTCGACTATCCACTGGTGCTGGGGGTGTTGTTGATCAGCGCCATCGCCGGAGTCATCACGCACATCCCGGCCGGGCTCGGCGTGCTCGAGGCGGTGTTCGTTGCGCTGCTGCAACACGAGTTTTCGCGGGGCAGCCTGGTGGCGGGCTTGCTGGCCTATCGGGCGATTTATTTCATCCTGCCGTTGTTGATTGCCCTGGTGATGTACCTGCTGGTGGAAGCCAAGGCCAAGTCGTTACGGATTGCGAAGAAACCCAAGTAATTTGTGGTGCTTCCAGGACCGCCATCGCGAGCAAGCTCGCTCCCACCTTTGATCTGCGTAAGTCATACATTGTGAGTTCACACGGGCCCACTGTGGGAGCGGGCTTGCCCGCGAAGGCGTCCGCAAGCACAGCGCAAATCTCAGGATGATTGAATAATGCTCAACCGCTCCCCCACCACCATCTCGGTAATCCAGCCCACCAGAATCGAGGTGTAAGCCTGCTGTGAAACCGGGTCGCTCAATCCATGGTCGGCACCGTCGATGATGCGGTGGGTCAGCGAGTGAGTCTGCTGGCAGGCCGCGCGGTAACTCATGATCGTCGCGTGGGGCACGTATTCGTCGGTCTCTGACTGCACCAACAGCACATCCCCGGTGAACAGCGAACAGGCATGCAAGGCACGATTGCTGTCGACGCACACCAGGGTGCTTCGGTAATCGCGCAGATCCAGCTTGTCCAGATCGCGCTTCGGCGTGTGCCATAGCTCGTCGCGATACAGTGCCGGCACCCGCAGTGCCAGCCAGCGAACGGGCCTGAGCGAGGTCAGAATCGCGGCCAGATAACCACCGTAACTGGTGCCGACCACGGCAATCGCCGAGGTATCGAGGGCCGGGTGCGCGAGCAAACGGTCATAGGCCGCCAGCAAGTCACGCAAATTGTCTTCCCGGGTCACCCGGGACAATGGAATGCCGGTGCCACCGGTGTGCCCGCGCAGGTCAAAGGTCAGGCACACACAGCCCAACCCGGCGATGCCTTTGGCGCGTTCCAGGTCCCGTTCCTGACTACCGCCCCAGCCGTGCACGAAGAGCACGCCGGGGACCTTCGATTTGGGACTCAGAAAAGTCCCGCTCATCTGTTCATTGTCTATGTCGATCTGAATGGATTCGCTTCTAGCCGTCATAGGATTCAACCGTTACGTACTTGAGGAGAAAGTCATTGGTCTGCGCCGGCCCGCGGTATACCTCGATGGCGTCTGCCGGCAGCGGCTGATCGATGTAGGTTTCCACCGAAGCCACACGAATCGCGCGCATCCCCGGATCGTTGACGAAACTCTGCAAGGCCGCCACCTCGGCGCTGCTGGCACCGCCCATGCGCCAGGACTGTTCGAGCACGCCACTGCGCCGCTGGCCGTCACTGTCAACGCCCTGGGCGATGTCGTAGTTGCGCCGCGATGCATAAAAACCCGGATAGGCTTCATCCGCCGCCTTGTCGAAAACCTGAGCCTGATGGATCGCCAGGCGCACGTCTTCCGGCAGATCCAGCTTCAGCAATTGGTCATAGCCACCCGGCACCACCAGCAGCCTTGACCCGCCATACACCTGTTCACCCTGAG
Source organism: Pseudomonas sp. KB_15 (assembly GCF_052114525.1). Lineage (NCBI taxonomy): Bacteria > Pseudomonadati > Pseudomonadota > Gammaproteobacteria > Pseudomonadales > Pseudomonadaceae > Pseudomonas > Pseudomonas sp. KB_15. The sequence goes on from NZ_JBFREX010000013.1 coordinate 40,668, forward strand.
CGTCCTCGGTCAGGTATTGATCACCGCAGTAACTGAGTACCTTGTTGCCGATAAAACTCTGGCCGACGCTGTGGGTGATCACCTGGTCGAGATCCTGCTCCAGCACCACGCCTTCACTGAACAGTTTTTTGGCGTCAGGCCTGGCAAGCATCTCGTCGAACCGGTCGAGGCTGTTGATCACTTCCTGACCACGTCCGGCGCAGGCATGAATCGGCTTCAGGCGGATCGGCCCGGCGTACAACAAATGTTCTGCCGCCGGCCGTGCATCCTTCAGGGAAAACACGCTGAGGCCGTCGAGCACTACGCTGCGCACCCGCTCGGAAAACAACGGCGCCCAGCCTGGTGGTGCATGGGCATCGTGGTTCAACAAGCCGTGACTGATGGCTTTGGTGCAGATGAAGTCGTGGTCGACATAACCGCCCCACAAGTCCTCCGGCCCCTTGATCCCCAGTTGCCGGGCAGCCGCAGCGCCCACCAGAGTCTGGGTCGGCAACAGGTAGAGGTCCCGCCCTTCGTGCAACTGCGGATCGTAGCTGCCGCCGTACTTGAGCCCCAATATCTGCGCCAGCCAACGGGCCAGCGCACGGTTGGTTTCGACTTCATGCAGCGGCGCATCGGTGAGCACCGAATGGGCGACCACCAGTTTCTTGCGGTTTGTCGGGGTCATGCTTCCCCCTTCAATCGACGCTTGATGAATGTAGCTGAAGGGGTGCAGGGATCAGGCCAAGGCCCGTTACAGAAAAAGGGGTTTTAAATCAGCCCGCTGCGTAGAAAGTGATGGCATGTGGCCTGTTTTATTCTGCACGACGCCCTTTGATACTCCGGCATTTTGCATGACTCCAGGCCGCACACCCGACCCTGTGGGAGCGAGCTTGCTCGCGATAGCGGTGTGTCAGGCACATCAATGTTGAATGTCATGCCCTCATCGCGAGCAAGCTCGCTCCCACACCGGATTTGCGCTGTACCACTTACCGTGCCGCAGTACCCGGCGTCACCCCGAACCGCGTCCGATAATCACTCGGCGCCAGCCCGGTGATTTTCCTGAACGTCGCGCGAAACGCTCCGGGGTCCTGATAACCCACCGTCCAGGCGATGTGGTCGATGGTGCCGTTGGTGAATTCGAGCATTTCCCGGGCCTTGCCGACTCGCAGATGCTGGCAGTATTCGGTGGGCTTGAGCCCGGTGACCGCGCGGAAGCGGCGCAGAAAGGTGCGTTCTTCCAGGCCAGCCTTTTCGGCCATCGCCGCCAGCGACACATCCGTCGCCCCGGTGCTTTGCAGCCAGTGTTGCACTTTGAGGATCGCGGCATCGCCGTGACTGAGGATCGGCGCGAAGTTGCTGCCGCACTCGCTGGCGCTGTCGCTGTGCTCCACCACCAGAAAACGTGCGGTGCTGGTGGCGATGCTCGGCCCCAGCAGCCGGTTGACCAGGCGCAGACCCAATTCGGACCAGGCCATCAGCCCGGCGGTGGTAATCAGGTCGCCGTCATCGACAATCGGCGTATCGGCCTTGAGCCGGATCGCCGGATAACGTTCGGCGAAGGCTTTGGCCGAGGTCCAATGGGTGGTGGCGCTGCGACCATCGAGCAGACCGCTTTCGGCCAACAGGATAGACCCCACGCAGACCCCGCCCAGCGTCGCGCCACTGGCATGTTGCAGACGCAACCAGTGGATCAATCCCTGTGGCGCCTTGTCCTCGGAAAAACCGGTGATCGACGGCGGAATCAACACGGCCACCAGCGCGCGCTCCGGGCCGGGATGGCTGTCGAAAACCCGAACCGGCGCCTGATCGCCTTCGACCTGCCAATGGCTGACCCGCAGCAGCGGCAACTGCGCAGACTGATGTTCGGCGGCGATCCGGTTCGCCACCCCGAACAAATCCGTCAACCCATGCACCGCCGCCATCTGCGCCCCGGGATAGATCAACACCCCCAGTTCGGCGATTGCCCTTTCTGCGTCCATTGTCAGTTTTCCCCCTTCTATTGTCGGTGCGGCCAATCCCCGGATCGCCTGCCGGAGCCAATACTTCATTCCACGCCAACACACACTTCGAGGAAACAGTCATGACCAGGCAAGCGCTCATCGTAGTCGATATCCAGAATGACTACTTCCCCCAAGGCAAGTGGCCGCTGGTTGGCGCCGACGCCGCCGCCGACAACGCCGCACGCCTGATCAAGGCCTTCCGCGACGCGGGTGATCCGGTGGTGCACATCCGCCACGAATTCACCACCGAAGAGGCGCCGTTTTTTACCCCGAACTCCGAAGGCGCGAAGCTGCACCCCAAAGTCCTCAACCGCGCCGACGAACCGGTGGTGCTCAAGCACTTCGTCAATTCATTCCGCGAAACCGGGCTGAAATCGATCCTCGACGAGCAAGACATCAAGGAACTGGTGGTCGTGGGCAGCATGAGCCACATGTGCATCGATGGCATCACTCGTGCGGCGGCAGACTTTGGCTATAAGGTCACAGTGATCCACGACGCCTGCGCCACCCGTGACCTGGAGTTCAATGGCGTGACGGTTCCGGCGGTGCAGGTTCATGCAGCTTTCATGGCGGCCCTGGCGTTTGCGTATGCCAGCGTTGTCTCGACCGACGAGTTCATCGCGGCCTGATTCTGCAACTAAATTTCACCGCCCATAAAAAACCCGCACTTCAGACCGAAGTGCGGGTTTTGTTTTGTCAGCTTGCTGCTTGTAGCTTGAGGCTTGAGGCTTGCAGCTGCTTTAGAACGGAATATCGTCATCAAAGCTGTCGAAATCCGGAGCCGGCTGAGGAGCTGCCTGCTGTGGTGCCGGGCGCGACTGTTGCGGCGCCGACTGCTGTGGACGCGGAGCCTGCTGGCGCGGAGCGGATTGCTGGTAGTTGTTACCGCCGCCCTGGCCCTGCTGGTCGCCCTGTGGACGGCCGCCCAGCAGTTGCATGGTGCCTTGCATGTCGACCACGATTTCGGTGGTGTAACGCTTGATACCGTCTTTTTCCCACTCGCGGGTCTGCAGCTTGCCTTCGATGTAAACCTGCGAACCTTTACGCAGGTATTCGCCAGCGATTTCCGCCACTTTGCCGAACATCGACACACGGTGCCATTCGGTCTTTTCGACTTTCTGACCGGTTTGCTTGTCGGTCCACTGTTCGCTGGTCGCCAGACTCAGGTTGGTCACGGCATTACCGTTAGGCAAGTAGCGAACTTCGGGATCCTGGCCGCAAGTGCCGACCAATATGACTTTGTTAACCCCACGGGCCATAACGTTCTCCTAGGCTACGCACGCTGCCCCGGCCGGGTTGTTCACCAGGCACTCAAGGGTGGTGCGATCCAATAGTTCGGTGTCCAGTTTGATGTAAATCGCCGCCTCATCTGCGACGATGACTGCATCTGTTACCCCTACGACCGCCTTCAGGCGCTCGACCAGACCCGCTTCGCGGATCGCCTCGGGCGACAACGGCAAGCGCAGGCTTGTGACGTAGGGAGGTTCACGCATGGTAACAGCAAAGGCCAGCCAGAGGGCAGCCAGACCGGCGCATCCGAGGAACACAACCGACAGACCGCCATGCTGGAACAGCCAGCCACCGAGGATTCCCCCCAGTGCCGAGCCCAGGAACTGGCTGGTGGAATAAACCCCCATCGCCGTGCCCTTGCCGCCTGCCGGTGAGACCTTGCTGATCAGCGATGGCAACGAAGCTTCCAGCAGATTGAATGCGGTGAAGAACACCACCGTACCGATCACCAGAGCCCGCAGGCTATCGCCGAACTGCCAGAAGAATAGCTCAGTGAGCATCAGTGTCACGACGGCGCCGAGTAAAACTCGTTTCATTTTGCGTTTCTTCTCGCCGTAGATAATGAACGGGATCATGGCGAAGAAAGAAATCAGTAGCGCAGTCAGGTACACCCACCAGTGCTGCTCTTTGGGCAGCCCGGCTTTCTCGACCAGCGCCAGTGGCAAGGCGACGAAGCTGGACATCAACATCGCGTGCAACACAAAAATGCCCAAGTCCAGACGCAGCAGGTCCGGATGCTTGAGCGTCGGGATCAGCGCCTGGCGCGCGACACCGGACTCGCGGTGCTGCAACGGCCCGGTAGAGCGCGGCACCATGAACATCACGATCACGATGCCGAACAGCGCCATACCGCCGGTGGCAAGAAACAGCCCGGACAACCCGAAGGCGCGGGTCAGCAGCGGGCCGACCACCATGGCCACCGCAAACGACAGGCCGATGGTCATGCCGATCATGGCCATGGCCTTGGTCCGGTGTTGCTCGCGGGTCAGGTCGGACAGCAAAGCCATGACCGCCGCGGAAATCGCCCCGGCGCCCTGCAGGATCCGCCCGGCGATCACGCCCCAGATCGAATCGGCATTGGCTGCCAGCAGACTGCCGAGGGCAAAGACGACCAAGCCCAGGTAAATCACCGGGCGGCGACCGATGCGGTCGGAAATGAAACCGAAAGGAATCTGGAACACTGCCTGGGTCAGGCCATAAGCGCCAATCGCCAGACCGATCAGGGCCGGCGTGGCTCCGGCCAGATCCATCCCATAGGTCGCCAGTACCGGCAACACCATGAACATGCCAAGCATACGGAAGGCGAACACCAGGGCCAGACCGCTTGCCGCCCGGGTCTCGCTGCCACTCATGCGCTCGCTGTGGGGATCGTGCATGGAAAAACCTCATGTGAACCGGCGGCGATTCTACCAGTCCCATCGATTGGCAGGGTATATCGCGACGCTTTGACGCGCATTGCTGACACACTCTTCATGTAAGACAGTAGCCCACTCGTTCGATAGTGTGCATCCATCCAGTATTTGGCCGTATACTCCTACGTTTTCGACGCCCGCCGAGCGAGGCCACCTTGGACAAGATCCTGATTCGTGGGGCTCGAACCCACAACCTGAAGAACATCGACCTGACCCTGCCGCGGGACAAGCTGATCGTCATCACCGGCCTGTCCGGCTCCGGCAAGTCGTCCCTGGCTTTCGACACCCTGTACGCCGAAGGTCAGCGCCGCTACGTCGAATCGCTGTCGGCCTACGCCCGGCAGTTCCTGTCGATGATGGAAAAGCCCGACGTCGACACCATCGAAGGCCTGTCGCCGGCGATCTCCATCGAGCAGAAGTCGACCTCGCACAACCCGCGCTCGACGGTCGGCACCATCACCGAAATYYACGACTACCTGCGCCTGCTCTATGCGCGCGTGGGTATCCCGCGCTGCCCGGACCACGACATCCCGCTGGAAGCGCAGACCGTCAGCCAGATGGTCGACCTGGTCCTCGCCGAACCGGAGGGCAGCAAGCTGATGCTGCTGGCGCCAGTCATTCGCGAGCGCAAAGGCGAGCACCTGTCGGTCTTCGAAGAACTGCGCGCCCAAGGGTTCGTCCGTGCCCGGATCAACGGCAAGCTTTACGAGCTGGACGAAGCACCCAAGCTCGACAAGCAGAAAAAACACACCATTGATGTCGTGGTCGACCGCTTCAAGGTCCGCGCCGACCTGCAACAACGCCTGGCCGAATCCTTCGAGACCGCGCTGAAGCTGGCGGACGGTATCGCCCTGGTGGCACCGATGGACGACGAACCGGGAGAAGAGATGATCTTCTCCGCACGCTTCGCCTGCCCGATCTGCGGCCACGCGATCAGCGAGCTGGAGCCCAAGCTGTTCTCCTTCAACAACCCGGCCGGCGCCTGCCCGACCTGTGATGGTCTGGGGGTAAAGCAGTTCTTCGACATCAAGCGCCTGGTCAATGGCGAACTGACCCTGGCTGAAGGGGCGATTCGTGGCTGGGATCGGCGCAACGTCTATTACTTCCAGATGCTCGGCTCGCTGGCCTCGCACTACAAGTTCAGCCTGGAAGTACCGTTCAACGAACTGCCCGCCGACCAGCAGAAATTCATCCTGCATGGCAGCGGTTCGCAAAACGTCGATTTCAAATACCTGAACGACCGCGGCGACATCGTCAAACGCTCGCATCCGTTCGAAGGCATTGTGCCGAACCTGGAGCGACGCTACCGCGAGACCGAATCGGCATCGGTGCGCGAAGAGCTGGCCAAGTTCCTCAGCACCCAGTCGTGCCCGGACTGCCGCGGCACCCGCCTGCGGCGTGAGGCGCGGCACGTGTGGGTCGGCGAGAAAACCCTGCCGGCGGTGACCAACCTGCCGATCGGTGAGGCATCCGATTATTTTGGCGGGCTCAAGCTCACCGGCCGCCGTGGCGAAATTGCCGACAAGATTCTCAAGGAAATCCGCGAACGCCTGCAGTTCCTGGTCAACGTCGGCCTCGACTATCTGTCGCTGGATCGCAGTGCAGACACCTTGTCCGGTGGCGAGGCCCAGCGTATCCGTCTGGCCAGCCAGATCGGCGCCGGCCTGGTGGGCGTCCTGTACATCCTCGACGAACCCTCCATCGGCCTGCATCAACGCGACAACGACCGGCTGCTGGGCACCCTCAAGCACCTGCGCGATATCGGTAACACGGTGATCGTGGTCGAGCACGACGAAGACGCCATTCGCCTGGCCGACTACGTGGTGGACATAGGCCCGGGTGCCGGCGTGCACGGCGGGCATATCGTCGCCGAAGGCACACCGGCCGAGGTCATGGCGCATCCGGACTCGCTGACGGGCAAGTACCTGTCGGGCCGGGTAAAGATCGAAGTCCCGGCCAGACGCACGCCGCGCAACAAGAAGCTGACGCTGTCGCTCAAGGGCGCGCGTGGCAACAACTTGCGCAATGTCGACCTGGAGATTCCAATTGGTTTGCTCACTTGTGTGACGGGCGTATCCGGCTCAGGCAAGTCGACGCTGATCAACAACACGCTGTTCCCTTTAAGCGCTACAGCGCTGAATGGCGCCACTACCCTTGAGGCGGCCGCCCACGACAGCATCAAGGGCATGGAGCACCTGGACAAGGTCGTAGACATCGACCAGAGCCCGATCGGCCGTACACCGCGCTCCAACCCGGCGACCTACACCGGATTGTTCACACCGATCCGCGAGTTGTTCGCCGGCGTACCGGAGTCCCGCTCCCGGGGCTACGGGCCGGGGCGCTTCTCCTTCAACGTCAAGGGCGGCCGTTGCGAAGCCTGCCAGGGCGACGGCCTGATCAAGGTGGAGATGCACTTCCTGCCGGACATCTACGTTCCGTGCGACGTGTGCAAGAGCAAGCGTTACAACCGCGAAACCCTGGAGATCAAGTACAAGGGCAAGAGCATCCACGAAACCCTCGAGATGACCATCGAGGAAGCGCGGGAGTTCTTCGATGCCGTACCGGCCCTGGCGCGCAAGCTGCAAACGTTGATGGACGTCGGCCTGTCGTACATCAAACTGGGGCAATCGGCGACCACGCTGTCCGGCGGTGAAGCCCAGCGGGTGAAACTCTCCCGCGAACTGTCCAAGCGTGATACCGGCAAGACCCTGTACATCCTCGATGAACCGACCACCGGGCTGCACTTCGCGGATATCCAGCAACTGCTGGACGTGTTGCATCGCCTGCGCGATCACGGCAACACCGTGGTGGTGATCGAACATAACCTGGACGTGATCAAGACCGCTGACTGGCTGGTGGACCTGGGACCGGAGGGTGGTTCCAAGGGCGGGCAGATCATTGCCGTCGGCACGCCGGAAGAAGTGGCCGAGATGAAGCAATCCCATACCGGTTACTACCTCAAGCCGCTGCTGGAGCGCGATCGGGCTTAACCTGCCCCCATGAAAAAGCCCCTGTCACTTCATCGGTGACAGGGGCTTTTTTTGTATCTGCAGGAGCTAGCTTGCTCCGGGCGGCGTTCCGACGAAGGTCGTAAACGATAACGCAGCGCCTTCAGATTTTTCGCGAGCAAGCTCGCTCCTGCAAAAGACGTTGGGGCTTCCCCTATGCAATCAGGCGTGGGATTGCAGGTAGTTCTCAAGCCCGATCAACTTGATCAGACCCAACTGCTTCTCGAGCCAGTAGGTGTGATCTTCTTCGGTGTCATGCAATTGAACCCGCAGCATTTCGCGGCTGACATAGTCCTTGTGCTGCTCGCAGAGCTTGATGCCTTTGCACAACGCGGCACGGACCTTGTATTCCAGACGCAAATCCGCTTCAAGCATCTCGGTAACGGTGGTGCCGACATCCAGATCATCCGGACGCATACGCGGCGTGCCTTCGAGCATCAGAATCCGGCGCATCAAGGCATCAGCGTGTCCGGCTTCTTCTTCCATCTCGTGGTTGATTCGTTCGTAGAGCTTGGTGAAACCCCAGTCCTCATACATCCGCGAGTGGACGAAATATTGATCACGCGCGGCCAGTTCGCCGGTCAGCAACGTGTTGAGGTAATCGATCACATCTGGGTGGCCTTGCATCGCCCTACATCTCCCTGCTTGAAAGTTTGTAGTTTGAACCACGACGACCGATTGGTCACTCCGCTTGCGCGATAAAAGCGAAGATATTCTGAGAAAAGTGGTTTAAATAACGCAAAAACCGCCCAATCGAGGGCGGTTCTGCTTCTCATTTAGACTTCGTTAAGCTGTACGTTGAGCAGCTTTGCGATTGCTTCTCCATACGCCGGATCGGCTTTGTAGAAATGCTGCAATTGGCGGTCAACCACATCGCTCGACACACCCGCCATCGCTCCGGCGATGTTGCTGACCAGCAGTGATTTCTGCTCTTCAGTCATCAAGCGAAACAACGCACCGGCGTGACTGTAGTAGTCGGTATCCTCGCGGTGATCGTAGCGATCAGCCGCACCGCTCAGTGCCAATGGCGGCTCCGCATAGCGAGGCGCTTGCTTCGGCGATTCAACGTAGCTGTTCGGCTCGTAGTTAGGTGCCGCGCCGCCGTTACTGCCAAACGCCATCGAACCATCACGCTGGTAGCTGTTCACCGGGCTTCGGGGCGCATTAACCGGCAGTTGCTGGTGATTGGTGCCAACACGGTAGCGGTGAGCATCCGCGTAAGCGAATACGCGACCTTGCAGCATGCGATCAGGCGATAAGCCAACACCTGGGACCATGTTGCTAGGACCGAATGCCGCTTGCTCGACTTCAGCAAAGTAGTTCAGCGGATTGCGATTGAGTTCCAACTCACCCACTTCGATCAGTGGAAACTCTTTCTGCGACCAGGTTTTGGTCACATCAAACGGGTTCTCGTAATGCGCCGCCGCTTGAGCCTCGCTCATGATCTGAATGCACACGCGCCATTTCGGAAAATCACCGCGTTCGATGGCATTGAACAAATCGCGCTGGGCGTAATCCGGATCAGTTCCCGCTAGGCGCGCAGCCTCGGCAGGAGCAAGGTTCTTGATCCCTTGTTTGGTCTTGTAGTGCCACTTCACCCAGTAACGCTCACCCTGGGCGTTGATGAGGCTGTAAGTGTGGCTGCCAAAGCCATGCATGTGGCGGTATCCGTCAGGGATGCCCCGGTCGGAGAACAGGATGGTGACCTGGTGCAGCGCCTCAGGCGAATGCGACCAGAAGTCCCACATCATCTGGGCACTCTTCAGGTTGCTTTGCGGCAAACGCTTCTGCGTGTGGATAAAGTCTGGAAACTTCAGTGGATCGCGAATGAAGAACACTGGTGTGTTGTTGCCGACGATGTCCCAGTTGCCTTCCTCGGTGTAGAACTTCAAGGCAAATCCGCGTGGATCACGTTCGGTATCGGCCGAGCCGCGCTCACCACCCACGGTGGAAAACCGCAGAAACGTTGGAGTTTGCTTGCCGACCGCATCAAACAACTTCGCGCTGGTGTATTGAGTGATATCGCGCGTCACGGTGAACATACCGTAGGCACCCGAACCTTTGGCGTGTACACGGCGCTCAGGGATGTTTTCACGGTTGAAGTGGGCAAGCTTCTCGATCAGGTGAAAGTCGTCGAGCAGCAGCGGGCCTCGAGGGCCGGCGGAACGGGAATTCTGGTTATCGGCAACAGGAGCGCCACTGGCGGTGGTAAGCGTTTTGTTTTGGCTCATGCGATCTTCCTTCCTCTGTCGGTCTTGAACTGCCGGCTATCGGCTGAGAGGGAGTATTGATCATCAATATGACAGCTACAAATTCATTAACTTGCAGGTATCGATAGAGAAAAACTAATTATCATCCCCATCACATAATGACGACGTGGACGCGGGAGACGCTTGTACAGAGGGCGCGTTTCTTACAGGCACAAAAAACCGGGCACTAGGCCCGGTTCTTTGTTTCAGACTGACGTCTTACTCGGCAGATACAGCTTCGCCAGCAGTAGCACGATCAACCAACTCGACGTACGCCATAGGCGCGTTGTCGCCAGCGCGGAAACCGCACTTGAGGATGCGCAGGTAGCCACCCTCACGGGTAGCGTAACGCTTGCCCAGGTCGTTGAAGAGCTTACCAACGATAGCTTTCGAACGAGTACGGTCGAAAGCCAGACGGCGGTTAGCAACGCTATCTGTCTTGGCCAGAGTGATCAGCGGCTCGGCAACGCGGCGCAGTTCTTTGGCTTTTGGCAGAGTAGTTTTGATCAGCTCGTGCTCGAACAGCGACACCGCCATGTTCTGGAACATGGCCTTGCGGTGCGAGCTGGTGCGGCTCAGGTGACGACCACTTTTACGATGACGCATGGTTCATTCCTTACCAAACACTACGTTCGGTGATTACGACGATCAGGCAGTCGCCTTGTCGTCCTTCTTAAGACTTGCAGGCGGCCAGTTGTCGAGGCGCATGCCGAGGGACAGACCGCGGGAGGCCAGAACGTCCTTGATTTCAGTCAAGGATTTCTTGCCCAGGTTCGGAGTCTTCAACAGCTCTACTTCGGTACGCTGAATCAGGTCACCGATGTAGTAGATGTTTTCCGCCTTAAGGCAGTTAGCCGAACGTACAGTCAGTTCCAGATCGTCAACCGGGCGAAGCAGGATCGGATCGATCTCGTCTTCCTGCTCGACAACCACTGGCTCACTGTCACCTTTGAGGTCGACGAACGCAGCCAACTGCTGTTGCAGGATGGTTGCAGCGCGGCGAATTGCCTCTTCAGGATCCAGGGTACCGTTGGTTTCCAGATCAATAACCAGCTTGTCCAGGTTAGTACGCTGCTCGACACGGGCGTTTTCCACCACGTATGCGATACGGCGAACCGGGCTGAACGAAGAGTCAAGCTGCAAGCGACCGATGCTGCGGCTTTCGTCTTCATCGCTCTGACGCGAGTCTGCCGGTTCATAACCACGACCACGAGCTACTACGAGCTTCATGTTCAGGGCGCCGTTAGACGCCAGGTTAGCGATTACGTGATCGGGATTAACGATCTCGACATCATGATCCAGCTGAATATCGGCAGCGGTAACCACCCCCGAACCCTTCTTCGACAAGGTCAGCGTAACTTCGTCACGACCGTGCAGCTTGATAGCCAGACCTTTAAGGTTCAACAGGATTTCAATTACGTCTTCCTGTACACCTTCGATGGCGCTGTACTCGTGGAGCACACCGTCAATCTCGGCCTCGACTACTGCACAGCCGGGCATTGAGGACAACAGGATGCGGCGCAGCGCGTTGCCCAGGGTATGGCCAAAGCCACGCTCGAGAGGCTCGAGAGTGATCTTGGCGCGGGTTGGACTGACAACCTGCACATCAATGTGGCGGGGTGTCAGGAACTCATTTACCGAAATCTGCATGGATGCACCTATTTTCTAGCCCTTACTTGGAGTAGAGCTCGACAATCAGGCTTTCGTTGATGTCGGCGGACAGATCACTGCGAGCTGGAACGTTCTTGAAAACGCCCGACTTCTTCTCAGTGTCTACTTCTACCCATTCTACGCGGCCACGTTGGGCACACAGATCGAGAGCTTGGACAATGCGAAGTTGATTTTTTGCTTTCTCGCGAACAGCAACCACGTCACCAGCACGAACCTGGTAGGACGGAACGTTAACGGTCTGACCGTTTACGCTGATCGACTTGTGCGATACCAGCTGACGGGATTCGGCACGAGTCGAACCAAAGCCCATACGGTATACAACGTTGTCCAGACGGCATTCGAGCAGTTGCAGCAGGTTTTCACCGGTTGCACCTTTCTTGCCAGCAGCTTCTTTGTAGTAGCCGCTGAATTGACGCTCGAGAACGCCGTAGATACGACGGACCTTCTGCTTTTCACGCAGTTGGGTGCCGTAGTCGGACTGGCGACCGCGGCGTTGGCCGTGGATACCAGGTGCTGCTTCAATGTTGCACTTCGATTCGATCGCGCGCACGCCGCTCTTCAGGAAGAGATCGGTGCCTTCGCGACGAGCGAGTTTGCATTTTGGACCAATGTAACGAGCCATTCTTTACAATCTCCTGGATTACACGCGGCGCTTCTTCGGCGGACGGCACCCGTTGTGCGGGATTGGCGTCACGTCGGTGATGCTGGCGATCTTGTAGCCACAGCCGTTCAAAGCGCGGACTGCGGATTCACGACCTGGACCTGGACCTTTGACGTTGACGTCGAGGTTTTTCAGGCCGTATTCCAGCGCAGCTTGACCAGCACGTTCAGCAGCTACTTGAGCAGCAAACGGGGTGGACTTGCGGGAACCGCGGAAACCCGAACCACCGGAGGTAGCCCAGGAAAGAGCGTTACCTTGACGGTCGGTAATGGTCACGATGGTGTTGTTAAAAGATGCATGGATGTGGGCGATGCCATCAACCACTGTCTTTTTAACTTTTTTACGAGGACGAGCAGCAGGTTTTGCCATGATTAAATTCCTGTCGATTCGCTGGGGCGATTACTTGCGGATCGGCTTACGCGGACCTTTACGGGTACGCGCGTTGGTCTTGGTACGCTGACCGCGCACTGGAAGACCGCGACGATGACGCAGACCGCGATAGCAACCGAGGTCCATCAAGCGCTTGATTTTCATGTTGATTTCGCGACGCAGGTCACCTTCAGTGGTGAACTTCGCCACTTCGCCACGCAGCTGTTCAATCTGCTCGTCGCTCAGATCTTTGATCTTTGCTGCTGGGTTTACCCCAGTCTCTGCACAAATTTTCTGTGCAGTAGTGCGACCAACACCATAGATGTAGGTCAGCGAGATAACAGTATGCTTGTTATCTGGAATGTTAACGCCTGCAATACGGGCCATTCAGTGGGACTCCAATTGACAGCTACCTACGCCCCGGAAGCCAAGAAATAGGGCGCGAGATAATATCGCTGTAATAACAAATAATCAACCCGGCAGCGCACTAGCTGCCGGGCTTGAAGCACAATCACACTCAGCCTTGGCGCTGTTTGTGACGCGGTTCCGCGCTGCAAATTACTCGAACAACACCTTCGCGGCGAATAATCTTGCAGTTACGGCACAGCTTTTTCACCGATGCACGAACTTTCATCACCAACTCCTCGAACCTTATGGGTCAGCGCAGCATGCCGCTGCCGTAACCCTTCAGGTTGGCTTTCTTCATCAGGGATTCGTACTGGTGCGAAACGAGGTGCGATTGTACTTGGGACATGAAGTCCATCACAACCACGACGACGATCAGCAACGAGGTCCCGCCAAGGTAGAACGGTACGTTGGCTGCAACCACCAGGAACTGGGGCAACAGGCAGACGGCCGTCATGTAAAGAGCACCGAACATGGTCAAGCGGGTCAGAACGCCATCAATGTAGCGCGCAGACTGCTCACCTGGACGGATGCCCGGAATAAAGGCACCGGACTTCTTCAGGTTTTCCGCTACGTCTTTCGGATTGAACATCAACGCCGTATAGAAGAAGCAGAAGAAAATAATCCCTGCACTAAACAGCAGAATATTCAACGGCTGACCAGGAGCGATCGACTGCGAGATGTCCTGCAACCAGCCCATACCTTCAGACTGACCGAACCAGGCACCCAACGAAGCCGGGAACAGCAAAATGCTGCTCGCGAAAATAGCCGGAATAACACCGGCCATGTTCACCTTCAGCGGCAAGTGGCTGGTCTGCGCAGCGAAGACCTTGCGGCCCTGCTGACGCTTGGCGTAGTGAACAGCAATACGACGCTGACCACGCTCAATGAACACCACGAAACCGATAATCGCTACTGCCAGCAAACCGATGGCAACCAGGGCGAAGATGTTGATATCACCCTGACGTGCAGACTCGAAAGACTGCCCGATCGCTCTCGGAAGACCGGCGACGATACCCGAAAAAATCAACATCGAGATACCGTTGCCAACACCACGCTCAGTAATCTGCTCACCCAGCCACATCATGAACATCGCACCAGCCACAAACGTGGATACCGCGACGAAATGGAAGCCAAAGTCACCAGTGAACGCAACGCCCTGCCCCGCCAGACCAATGGACATGCCAATAGCCTGGACGAGAGCGAGGACGACAGTGCCGTAGCGGGTGTACTGGCTGATCTTGCGACGGCCAGCTTCACCTTCCTTCTTCAACTGTTCCAGCTGCGGGCTGACGGCGGTCATCAGTTGCATGATGATCGATGCCGAGATGTACGGCATGATCCCCAGTGCAAAGATGCTCATCCGTTCCAGCGCGCCGCCGGAAAACATGTTGAACAAGCTAAGAATGGTCCCCTCATTCTGTCGAAACAGGTCCGCGAGTCGGTCCGGGTTGATACCTGGAACCGGGATGTGTGCGCCTATTCGGTAGACGATAATCGCCAGGAACAGAAAACGCAGACGAGCCCAGAGTTCAGACATACCGCCTTTGCCGAGCGCAGAGAGAGCACCTTGCTTAGCCATTTATTCCTCGAACTTGCCGCCAGCTGCTTCGATAGCCGCACGCGCACCTTTGGTGGCGCCGATTCCCTTGCCGATAGTGACAGCGCGAGTCACTTCACCGGACAGCATGATTTTCACACGCTGTACGTTGACGTTGATCACGTTGGCATCTTTCAGGGACTGCACGGTGACGATGTCGCCTTCCACTTTAGCCAGCTCGGACAGACGCACTTCTGCGCGATCCATGGCTTTCAGGGAAACGAAACCGAACTTCGGCAGGCGACGATGCAGCGGCTGTTGACCGCCTTCAAAGCCTGGAGCAATGGTGCCACCGGAGCGAGAGGTCTGACCTTTGTGACCACGGCCACCAGTCTTACCCAAACCGCTACCGATACCACGGCCCGGACGATGCTTTTCGCGACGGGAACCCGGCGCTGGACTCAGATCATTGAGTTTCATCGATTAACCCTCGACACGCAGCATGTAGTAAGCCTTGTTGATCATCCCGCGATTCTCGGGAGTATCCTGGACTTCTACAGTGTGACCGATGCGACGCAGACCCAGACCCTTAACGCACAGTTTGTGGTTAGGGATGCGGCCGGTCATGCTTTTGATCAGCGTAACTTTAACGGTAGCCATGATCAGAAGATCTCCTTGACGCTTTTGCCACGCTTGGCGGCAATGGATTCAGGAGACTGCATTGCTTTCAAACCCTTGAAAGTGGCGTGAACCACGTTTACCGGGTTAGTCGAGCCGTAGCACTTGGCCAGAACGTTCTGAACGCCAGCAACTTCGAGGACAGCACGCATAGCGCCGCCAGCGATGATACCGGTACCTTCAGAAGCAGGCTGCATGTACACCTTCGAAGCGCCGTGAGCGGACTTCATTGCGTATTGCAGGGTGGTGCCGTTCAGATCAACCTGGATCATGTTGCGGCGAGCAGCTTCCATTGCCTTCTGGATCGCAGCAGGCACTTCACGCGACTTGCCACGGCCGAAGCCAACACGGCCTTTACCATCACCAACCACGGTCAACGCGGTGAAAGTGAAGATACGGCCGCCTTTAACGGTTTTGGCTACGCGGTTAACTTGAACCAGCTTCTCGATGTAGCCTTCGTCGCGCTTTTGGTCGTTATTTGACATAACTTAGAACTCCAGCCCAGCTTCACGAGCAGCATCAGCCAGCGCTTTAACGCGGCCGTGGTACTTGAAGCCAGAGCGGTCGAAAGCCACCTGCGAGACGCCAGCGGCCTTAGCACGCGTAGCGACCAGCTGGCCAACCTTAGTGGCCGCGTCGATGTTGCCGGTGGCACCATCACGCAGTTCTTTATCCAAAGTCGAGGCGCTTGCCAGGACTTTGTTGCCGTCGGCCGAAATGACCTGGGCGTAGATGTGCTGCGAAGAGCGGAACACGCAGAGACGCACGACTTCGAGTTCGTGCATTTTCAGGCGTGCTTTGCGAGCGCGACGCAGTCGAGTAACTTTTTTGTCGGTCATTTGCTATGCCCTACTTCTTCTTGGCTTCTTTACGACGGACGACTTCGTCCGCGTAGCGCACACCTTTGCCTTTGTACGGCTCTGGTGGACGGAAGTCGCGGATCTCGGCGGCCACTTGACCTACCAGCTGCTTGTCGATGCCCTTGATCAGGATATCGGTCTGGCTAGGAGTCTCAGCGGTGATGCCTTCCGGCAGTTCGTAATCCACTGGGTGCGAGAAGCCAAGAGCCAGGTTCAGCACTGTGCCTTTTGCTTGCGCTTTGTAACCAACACCGACCAGCTGGAGCTTGCGCTCGAAGCCTTGGCTTACGCCTTGGACCATGTTGTTTACCAACGCACGAGTGGTACCAGCCATTGCGCGAGTCTGTTGATCGCCATTGCGAGCAGCGAAACGCAGCTCACCAGCTTCTTCAACGATCTCAACGGACGAATGGATGTTCAGTTCGAGAGTGCCCTTGGCACCCTTCACCGAAAGCTGTTGGCCTGCGAATTTTACTTCGACACCGGCTGGCAGCTTAACGGGGTTCTTAGCGACGCGAGACATGCTTATCCCCCCTTAGAACACAGTGCAAAGAACTTCGCCGCCGACACCGGCAGCGCGCGCAGCACGATCAGTCATCACACCCTTGTTGGTGGAGACGATAGACACACCGAGACCGCCACGAACTTTTGGCAGATCATCGACGGACTTGTACTGACGCAGGCCTGGACGGCTAACGCGCTTCACTTCTTCGATAACCGGACGGCCTTCGAAGTACTTCAGCTCGATGGACAGCAGTGGTTTGATTTCGCTGCTGATCTGATAACCCGCAATGTAACCTTCGTCCTTCAGGACTTTGGCAACAGCTACCTTCAACGTGGAAGATGGCATGCTTACGACGGACTTTTCAGCCATCTGGGCATTACGGATACGAGTTAGCATGTCCGCTAACGGGTCCTGCATACTCATGGGCTAGACGCTCCTAATACAAAAAAATTAGCCTTGCGGCTATTACGTGTCGCCGAGAATCTCCGGGCATGAAAAACACGGGCTCAGGCGAGCCGGGTATTCTAGACACACCCCAGAAATGAATCAAGCCCCAAAAGGGGCTTGATCCAGATTCAAGGCCACCGGTGGTCAGGATCTTGCGATCCTGGACACCGAGACTTTGACAGTACTTACCAGCTGGCTTTAACCAGACCCGGTACGTCACCACGCATGGCAGCTTCACGCAGCTTGTTACGGCCGAGGCCGAACTTGCGGTAAACGCCGTGTGGACGACCGGTCAGGCGGCAGCGGTTACGCATGCGCGAAGCGCTTGCGTCACGTGGCTGCTTCTGCAGAGCTACTGTAGCTTCCCAACGCGCTTCTGGACTTGCGTTCAGATCAACGATGATAGCTTTCAGTGCTGCACGCTTCTTGGCGTACTTGGCAACCGTGAGCTGACGCTTCAGCTCGCGGTTTTTCATGCTCATCTTGGCCATGGTCCTACTCCAATCAGTTGCGGAACGGGAATTTGAACGCACGCAGCAGAGCGCGGCCTTCATCATCGTTCTTGGCAGTGGTGGTCAGGGTGATGTCCAGACCGCGGAGAGCATCGATCTTGTCGTAGTCGATTTCCGGGAAGATGATCTGCTCTTTCACGCCCATGCTGTAGTTGCCACGACCATCGAAGGACTTGGCATTCAGGCCGCGGAAGTCGCGAACCCGAGGCAGGGAGATCGACAGCAGACGATCCAGGAACTCGTACATACGCTCACGGCGCAGGGTCACTTTGACGCCGATCGGCCAACCTTCACGGACTTTAAAGCCTGCGATGGATTTGCGAGCGTAGGTCACAACGACTTTCTGGCCGGTGATCTTTTCCAGGTCAGCAACAGCGTGCTCGATGACTTTTTTGTCGCCGATCGCTTCGCCCAGACCCATGTTCAGGGTGATTTTGGTAACGCGCGGAACTTCCATCACGTTCGAAAGCTTAAGTTCTTCCTTAAGTTTCGGAGCGATTTCCTTCCGGTAAATCTCTTTTAGTCGTGCCATGGTCTTCTACCTAGCAGTGTTCAAGCATCAACCGCTTTTTGGGTCGACTTGAAGACACGAATTTTCTTACCGTCTTCTACTTTGAAACCAACGCGGTCAGCCTTGTTGGTTTCGCCGTTGAAGATGGCGACGTTGGAAGCGTGCAGTGGCGCTTCTTTCTCGACGATACCGCCCTGTACGCCCGACATCGGGTTAGGCTTGGTATGACGCTTGACCAGGTTCAGACCACCAACAACCAGACGGTTGTCAGCAAGAACCTTCAGCACCTTACCGCGCTTACCTTTGTCTTTGCCGGCGATCACGATGATCTCGTCGTCACGACGAATCTTTTGCATGTCGGATCTCCTTACAGCACTTCTGGGGCGAGCGAGACGATCTTCATGAACTTCTCGGTACGAAGTTCACGGGTCACTGGCCCAAAGATACGGGTGCCGATCGGCTCTTGCTTGTTGTTCAACAGAACAGCAGCGTTGCCATCAAAGCGGATAATGGAGCCATCAGCACGACGTACGCCGTGACGAGTGCGGACTACAACAGCAGTCATCACTTGGCCTTTTTTCACTTTACCGCGAGGAATTGCTTCCTTCACGGTAACTTTGATGATGTCACCGATACCAGCGTAACGACGATGGGAGCCACCCAGCACCTTGATGCACATAACACGGCGAGCGCCGCTGTTATCGGCCACATCGAGCATGGATTGAGTCTGAATCATATAATTTCTCCGACCCCTAGTCCTTAGACTTCCACAGCGCGTTCGAGAACATCAACCAGCGCCCAAGACTTGGTCTTGGCCAAAGGACGAGTTTCACGAATAGTGACTTTGTCGCCGATGTGGCACTGATTGGTTTCGTCGTGCGCGTGCAGCTTAGTCGAACGCTTAACGTATTTACCGTAGATCGGGTGCTTAACGCGACGCTCGATCAGAACGGTGATGGTTTTGTCCATCTTGTCGCTGACAACACGGCCAGTCAGCGTACGGACAGTTTTTTCGGCTTCAGCCATGATTACTTACCTGCCTGCTGGTTGAGCACAGTCTTCACGCGAGCGATGTCACGCTTAACTTGCGAGAGCAGATGAGACTGCCCCAACTGGCCAGTTGCTTTCTGCATACGCAGATTGAACTGGTCGCGCAGCAGGCCGAGCAGTTGCTCGTTCAGCTGCTGTGCGGATTTTTCACGAAGTTCATTCGCTTTCATCACATCACCGTCCGTTTAACAAAGGAGGTGGCGAGCGGCAGCTTTGCAGCAGCCAGGGCGAAAGCCTCACGCGCCAGCTCTTCAGAAACACCCTCGATTTCATACAGGACTTTGCCTGGCTGAATCTGGGCAACCCAGTACTCCACGTTACCCTTACCTTTACCCATACGAACCTCGAGAGGTTTTTTGGAGATCGGCTTGTCCGGGAATACACGGATCCAGATCTTGCCGCCACGTTTTACGTGACGGGTCAGAGCACGACGCGCTGACTCGATCTGACGAGCGGTGAGACGACCACGAGCAACAGACTTCAGCGCGAACTCGCCGAAGCTGACTTTGCTACCGCGCAATGCCAGGCCACGGTTGTGACCAGTCATCTGCTTGCGGAACTTCGTACGCTTTGGTTGCAACATTTGGCGTACCCCTTACTTAGCAGCTTTTTTACGAGGCGCTGGTGCTTGTGGTTTCAGTTCTTCTTGGCGACCACCAATTACTTCGCCTTTGAAGATCCAAACCTTTACACCGATCACACCGTAAGTGGTGTGAGCTTCGTAGTTGGCATAGTCGATGTCGGCACGCAGGGTGTGCAATGGCACACGACCTTCGCGATACCATTCAGTACGTGCGATTTCAGCACCGCCGAGACGACCGCTCACTTGGATTTTGATGCCTTTGGCACCAATGCGCATGGCGTTCTGTACGGCGCGCTTCATAGCACGACGGAACATTACGCGACGCTCCAGCTGCTGAGCTACGCTCTGCGCAACCAGCATACCGTCGAGCTCCGGCTTGCGGATCTCTTCGATATTGATGTGCACAGGCACACCCATTTGCTTGGTCAGGTCCTGACGCAGTTTCTCAACATCTTCACCTTTCTTCCCGATAACGATACCTGGACGAGCGGTGTGGATGGTGATGCGTGCAGTTTGGGCCGGACGATGGATATCGATACGGCTTACGGACGCGCTTTTTAGTTTGTCTTGGAGGTACTCACGCACATTCAGATCTGCGAGCAAATAGTCCGCATAAGTCCGACCGTCTGCGTACCAGACGGAGGTGTGCTCCTTGACGATTCCCAGGCGAATGCCAATGGGATGTACTTTCTGACCCATCTCTTCGACTCCGTTACTTGTCAGCAACCTTGACAGTGATATGGCAAGACCGCTTGACGATGCGATCAGCACGGCCTTTGGCACGTGGCATGATGCGCTTCAGCGAACGCCCTTCGTTGACGAAAACAGTGCTGACCTTCAGGTCATCAACGTCTGCGCCTTCGTTATGCTCGGCGTTGGCTACGGCCGACTCCAGCACTTTCTTCATGATCTCGGCGGCTTTCTTACTGCTGAAAGCCAACAGGTTGAGCGCTTCGCCCACCTTCTTCCCGCGGATCTGGTCGGCGACCAAGCGGGCTTTCTGGGCGGAGATTCGAGCGCCCGACAACTTAGCGGCTACTTCCATTTCCTAACCCCTTAACGCTTGGCTTTCTTGTCTGCCACGTGCCCGCGATAAGTGCGGGTACCGGCGAACTCGCCCAGTTTGTGGCCGACCATGTCTTCGTTCACGAGAACTGGGACGTGCTGACGACCGTTGTGTACTGCGATGGTCAGACCGACCATTTGTGGCAGGATCATCGAACGACGCGACCAGGTTTTCACCGGTTTGCGATCGTTCTTTTCCGCCGCCACTTCGATCTTCTTCAGTAGGTGAAGATCGATAAAAGGACCTTTTTTCAGAGAACGTGGCACTGTCGTATCCCTCTATTTACTTGCGACGACGGACGATCATTTTGTCGGTACGCTTATTACCACGAGTCTTCGCGCCCTTAGTCGGGAAGCCCCATGGCGATACCGGATGACGACCACCAGAGGTACGACCTTCACCACCACCATGTGGGTGGTCAACCGGGTTCATGGCAACACCACGAACGGTTGGGCGAACGCCACGCCAGCGTTTGGCACCAGCTTTACCCAGCGAACGCAGGCTGTGCTCGGAGTTCGAGACTTCGCCCAGGGTCGCACGGCATTCAGCCAGCACTTTACGCATCTCACCAGAACGCAGACGCAGGGTCACGTAAACGCCTTCACGGGCGATCAGCTGAGCCGAAGCACCAGCGGAACGAGCGATCTGAGCGCCTTTACCTGGCTTCAATTCGATGCCGTGTACGGTGCTACCAACTGGAATGTTACGCAGTTGCAGAGCGTTGCCCGGCTTGATCGGCGCCAAGGCACCTGCGATCAGCTGGTCGCCAGCGCTCACGCCTTTAGGGGCGATGATGTAGCGACGCTCGCCATCTGCGTACAGCAGCAGAGCGATGTGAGCAGTACGGTTTGGATCGTATTCGATACGCTCGACAGTGGCAGCGATGCCATCTTTGTCGTTGCGACGGAAGTCGACCAGACGATAATGCTGCTTATGACCACCACCGATGTGACGAGTGGTAATACGGCCATTGTTGTTACGACCACCAGACTTCGATTTCTTCTCGAGCAGCGGTGCGTGAGGAGCGCCTTTATGCAGCTCCTGGTTGACCACCTTGACCACAAAACGGCGGCCAGGGGAAGTCGGTTTGCATTTAACGATTGCCATGATGCACCCCTTCCTTACTCAGCACTGCTGCTGAAATCGAGATCTTGGCCTGGCTGAAGGGAGATAACTGCCTTCTTCCAGTCATTACGCTTGCCCAGACCGCGAGCAGTGCGCTTGCTCTTACCCAGAACGTTCAGGGTAGTAACACGCTCTACTTTCACGCTGAACAGGCTTTCGACGGCCTTCTTGATTTCCAGCTTGGTTGCGTCAGTAGCAACCTTGAAAACGAACTGGCCTTTCTTGTCTGCCAGAACCGTAGCCTTCTCGGAAACGTGCGGGCCAAGCAGAACTTTAAATACGCGTTCCTGGTTCATCCCAGCAGCTCCTCGAATTTCTTCACGGCCGACACGGTGATCAACACCTTGTCGTATGCGATCAGACTAACTGGATCGGAACCTTGCACGTCACGTACATCTACGTGTGGCAGGTTACGAGCAGCCAGGTACAGGTTCTGATCAACAGCGTCGGACACGATCAGAACGTCGGTCAGGCTCATGTTGTTCAGTTTGCCCAGCAGGTCTTTGGTTTTCGGCGTTTCAACGGCGAAATCCTGAACCACGACCAGACGATCAGTACGCACCAGCTCAGCAAGGATGGAACGCATTGCTGCGCGATACATCTTCTTGTTCAGCTTCTGGGAGTGATCCTGAGGACGAGCTGCGAAAGTGGTACCGCCGCCACGCCAGATTGGGCTACGGATAGTACCGGCACGAGCACGGCCAGTACCTTTCTGACGCCATGGGCGCTTGCCGCCACCACGAACGTCGGAACGGGTCTTTTGCTGCTTGGAACCCTGACGGCCGCCGGCCATGTAGGCCACGACTGCTTGGTGAACCAGCGTCTCGTTGAATTCGCCGCCAAATGTCAGTTCGGAAACTTCGATCGCTTGAGCGTCATTTACATTTAATTGCATGTCAGCTTCCCCTTAACCGCGAGCCTTGGCTGCTGGACGTACAACCAAGTTGCCGCCAGTAGCGCCAGGAACAGCGCCCTTGACCAACAACAGATTGCGTTCAGCGTCCACGCGCACTACTTCGAGGGACTGCACGGTCACGCGCTCAGCGCCCATATGACCGGACATTTTTTTGCCCTTGAATACACGACCAGGAGTCTGGCACTGGCCGATAGAGCCTGGAACGCGGTGGGATACGGAGTTACCGTGGGTGTTATCTTGCCCGCGGAAATTCCAACGCTTGATCGTACCCTGGAAGCCTTTACCCTTGGACTGACCGGTTACATCAACCAGTTGACCAGCGGCGAAGATTTCAGCGTTGATCAGATCGCCGGCCTGGTACTCGCCTTCTTCAAGGCGGAATTCCATTACGGTACGACCAGCGGCAACGTTCGCTTTAGCGAAGTGGCCAGCCTGAGCTGCTGTTACACGCGAAGCACGACGCTCGCCGACAGTGACTTGCACTGCACGATAGCCATCGGTCTCTTCAGTTTTGAACTGGGTGACGCGATTCGGTTCGATCTCAATGACCGTGACCGGAATGGAGACACCTTCTTCGGTGAAAATACGGGTCATACCGCATTTACGACCGACTACACCAATAGTCATGTTGTAAACCTCATGAGTGTACGGGGCTTTCACCCGCTATGGCCGCCCATTTCAGAGCGTTACACGACTAAGACCGAGTCTTAGCCGAGGCTGATCTGCACTTCCACACCGGCCGCAAGATCAAGCTTCATAAGAGCATCAACGGTTTTATCCGTTGGCTGGACGATGTCCAGAACACGCTTATGAGTACGGATCTCGTACTGGTCACGCGCGTCTTTGTTGACGTGCGGGGAGACCAGAACGGTGAACCGCTCTTTACGGGTAGGCAGTGGAATTGGACCACGCACTTGAGCACCAGTACGTTTCGCGGTTTCCACGATTTCCTGGGTTGATTGGTCGATCAGGCGATGGTCGAAAGCCTTCAACCTGATACGGATTTGCTGATTTTGCATTGGATTTCAGACTCCGGCTGCTATTCCCACCGGGCGCAATACGCCCGTTAAAAGGAGGCGCAATTCTATAGACGCCCCAGATGGGTGTCAACCCAATAAAAAAGCCCCCGCTGAGCGGGGGCTTTTCAAAGCATCGAAGCTATCTCAAAAGAGATGCTTACTCGATGATTTTGGCTACGACGCCAGCGCCGACGGTACGACCGCCTTCRCGGATRGCGAAACGCAGACCGTCTTCCATYGCGATGGTCTTGATCAGGGTAACTTCCATCTGGATGTTATCACCTGGCATTACCATTTCAACGCCTTCTGGCAGCTGGCAGTTACCAGTCACGTCAGTAGTACGGAAGTAGAACTGTGGACGGTAGCCTTTGAAGAACGGAGTGTGACGACCGCCTTCTTCCTTGCTCAGAACGTAAACTTCTGCGGTGAACTTGGTGTGCGGCTTAACCGAACCTGGCTTGACCAGAACCTGGCCACGCTCAACGTCGTCACGCTTGGTACCACGCAGCAGAACGCCGCAGTTCTCGCCAGCACGACCTTCGTCGAGCAGCTTGCGGAACATTTCAACACCGGTGCAGGTGGTGGTGGTGGTGTCACGCAGACCAACGATTTCCAGTGCATCCTGAACGCGAACGATACCGCGCTCGATACGACCAGTTACAACAGTACCGCGACCGGAGATCGAGAATACGTCTTCGATTGGCATCAGGAACGGCTTGTCGATAGCACGCTCTGGCTCTGGGATGTAGCTGTCCAGAGTTTCTACCAGCTTCTTGACGGCAGTGGTGCCCATCTCGTTGTCATCTTTGCCTTCCAGCGCCATACGGGCCGAACCAATGATGATTGGAGTGTCGTCACCTGGGAAGTCGTAAGTGCTCAGCAGATCGCGCACTTCCATCTCTACCAGTTCCAGCAGCTCAGCGTCGTCTACCAGGTCAGCCTTGTTCAGGAAAACCACGATGTACGGAACGCCTACCTGGCGGGACAGCAGGATGTGCTCACGGGTTTGTGGCATCGGACCATCAGCGGCCGAGCAAACCAGGATCGCGCCGTCCATCTGGGCAGCACCGGTGATCATGTTCTTCACATAGTCAGCGTGACCTGGGCAGTCAACGTGAGCGTAGTGACGAATCTTCGAGTTGTACTCGACGTGCGCGGTGTTGATGGTGATACCACGAGCTTTTTCTTCTGGCGCGCTGTCGATCTTGTCGAATTCAACGATTGCGGAACCGAAAACTTCGGAGCAAACGCGAGTCAGAGCTGCGGTCAGAGTGGTTTTACCGTGGTCAACGTGACCGATAGTGCCAACGTTGACGTGCGGTAGGGAACGATCAAATTTTTCTTTAGCCACGACAATTAACTCCTTGCCTAAAGGACTGAATCAGCCTTGTTTTTTGGTTACAGTTTCGACGATGTGCGACGGAGCTGTATTGTATTTTTTGAATTCCATAGAGTAGCTTGCGCGACCCTGGGACATGGAACGAACGTCGGTCGCATAACCGAACATCTCGCCCAGCGGAACTTCGGCACGAATTACTTTGCCGGAGACCGTGTCTTCCATACCCAAGATCATGCCGCGACGACGGTTAAGGTCGCCCATCACGTCACCCATATAGTCTTCAGGCGTAACAACCTCTACCGCCATGATCGGCTCGAGCAACTCACCACCGCCCTTCTGGGCCAGTTGCTTGGTCGCCATGGAAGCAGCCACCTTAAACGCCATCTCGTTCGAGTCGACGTCGTGGTAAGAACCATCAAACACGGTAGCCTTCAGGCCGATCAGCGGATAGCCGGCAACAACGCCGTTCTTCATCTGCTCTTCGATACCCTTCTGGATAGCCGGGATGTATTCCTTAGGAACCACACCACCCACTACTTCGTTCACGAATTGCAGACCTTCCTGACCTTCGTCAGCAGGAGCAAAACGGATCCAGCAATGGCCGAACTGGCCACGACCACCGGACTGACGAACGAACTTGCCTTCGATTTCGCAGTTCTTCGTGATGCGCTCACGATACGAAACCTGAGGCTTGCCGATGTTGGCTTCGACGTTGAACTCACGGCGCATCCGGTCAACCAGGATGTCCAGGTGCAGCTCGCCCATGCCAGAGATGATCGTTTGACCAGTCTCTTCATCAGTCTTGACGCGGAAAGACGGGTCTTCCTGAGCAAGCTTGCCCAGAGCGATACCCATTTTTTCCTGGTCATCCTTGGTCTTAGGCTCAACGGCAACCGAAATAACCGGCTCCGGGAAGTCCATGCGAACCAGGATGATTGGCTTGTCAGCGTTGCACAAGGTTTCACCAGTGGTGACGTCCTTCATGCCGATCAAGGCCGCGATGTCACCAGCGCGCACTTCCTTGATCTCTTCACGGGCGTTTGCGTGCATTTGCACCATACGGCCCACGCGCTCTTTCTTGCCTTTGACCGAGTTGATCACGCCGTCGCCGGAGGCCAACACGCCCGAGTAAACACGGACGAAAGTCAAGGTACCCACGAATGGGTCGGTAGCGATCTTGAACGCCAGAGCCGAGAACGGCTCGTTGTCGTCTGCATGACGCTCCATTTGCTTTTCCTCGTCATCCGGGTCAGTACCCTTGATGGCAGGAATGTCGGTTGGAGCCGGCAGGTAGTCGATAACGGCGTCGAGAACCAGGGGAACACCCTTGTTCTTGAAGGAAGAACCGCAAACAGCCAGAACGATCTCACCAGCGATAGTACGCTGACGCAGAGCACCCTTGATTTCCTCGATGGTGAGCTCTTCACCTTCAAGGTACTTGTTCATCAGTTCTTCGCTGGCTTCGGCCGCAGCCTCAACCATGTTGTTGCGCCACTCTTCAGCCAGTTCCTGCAGTTCAGCAGGGATAGCCTCGCGACGTGGAGTCATGCCCTTGTCAGCATCGTTCCAGTAAACCGCTTCCATGGTCATCAGATCGATCTGACCCTGGAAGTTGTCTTCGGAACCGATAGCCAACTGGATCGGCACCGGAGTGTGACCCAGACGCTGCTTGATCTGAGCGATCACACGCAGGAAGTTCGCACCGGCACGGTCCATCTTGTTCACGTAAACGATACGTGGAACACCGTACTTGTTGGCTTGACGCCATACGGTTTCGGACTGAGGCTCAACGCCGGAAGTACCACAGAACACAACGACCGCGCCGTCGAGTACACGCAGGGAACGCTCAACTTCAATAGTGAAGTCTACGTGGCCCGGGGTATCGATAACGTTGAAACGGTACTGGTCCTTGTGCTGCTTCGCAGAACCCTGCCAGAAGGCGGTAATGGCAGCAGAAGTAATGGTAATACCACGCTCCTGCTCCTGCACCATCCAGTCTGTGGTCGCGGCGCCGTCATGCACCTCGCCCATTTTGTGACTTTTGCCAGTGTAAAAAAGGACGCGCTCAGTGGTGGTGGTTTTACCAGCATCCACGTGTGCAACGATACCAATGTTACGGTAGCGATTAATCGGTGTTGTACGAGCCATAAAGCCCTCGCAAAATGAGTGACGCTAAAATTAGAAGCGGTAGTGCGAGAAAGCCTTGTTGGCTTCAGCCATACGGTGAACGTCTTCACGCTTCTTAACTGCAGCACCTTTACCTTCGGCAGCGTCCAACAGTTCGCCAGCCAAACGCAGAGCCATAGACTTCTCGCCGCGCTTGCGGGCGTAGTCTACCAACCAGCGCATTGCCAGAGCGTTACGACGGGAAGGACGAACCTCGACCGGAACCTGGTAAGTAGCACCACCAACGCGGCGCGACTTCACTTCGACCAGCGGAGCGATGGCGTCGAGTGCTTTTTCGAAGAGTTCCAGGGGATCGGTGCCGGCCTTACGAGCCTTCACGGTATCCAGGGCACCATAAACGATACGCTCGGCAACGGCTTTCTTGCCGCTTTCCATTACGTGGTTCATGAATTTGGCGAGGATTTGGCTTCCGTATTTCGGATCGTCCAGAATCTCACGCTTGGCTGCTACGCGACGTCTTGGCATTGATAAGCCCTCAAACGGTCTTCAGGTTAGCCCGGGACAGATCCTGTGGATACGTGCCCGACCTTACTCTTATCGACTCAATAAAATTAAATACTGCAAAACGACCGATTACTTCGGACGCTTGGTACCGTACTTCGAACGACCCTGGTTACGACCTTTAACACCGGAAGTATCCAACGAACCGCGAACGGTGTGGTAACGAACACCTGGCAAGTCTTTTACACGACCGCCGCGGATCAGTACCACGCTGTGCTCTTGCAGGTTGTGGCCTTCACCACCGATGTACGAGGAAACCTCGAAACCGTTGGTCAGACGCACACGGCATACTTTACGCAGTGCCGAGTTAGGTTTTTTCGGCGTGGTGGTGTACACACGGGTGCACACGCCACGGCGTTGCGGGCAGTTCTGCAGCGCAGGCACGTCGGATTTCTCGACGATACGCTTACGCGGCTGACKTACCAGCTGGTTGATAGTTGCCATCTACTAGCTCCACTGTTGTCTTGCGACGCTATTGTCTTGCAAGAAAAGCAAAATGGCAGGAACGAGTTCCCGCCAAATTTAGGGGTACAAGAGTCTAAAGAGGATCTTGTCCCCAGTCAAGGCAAGGCCCCGCCCTCCCCGCTCATCCAATCCCGACAAATTGTCTCGATTCGATGAACGGAGCGACCAGGGCCTCACACTCATTTACCGCAGAACTCAGTTACCGCTCGAGTTCAGCGCTTCGGTCAGTGCAGCTTCCACTTCACTGGCGCTTACGCGCAACGGCTTGTCTGCATCACGGCGGCGCTTACGCTCGCTGTGATAAGCCAGACCGGTACCGGCCGGGATCAGACGACCCACGACCACGTTTTCTTTCAGGCCGCGCAGGTAATCGCGCTTGCCGGTTACCGCCGCTTCGGTCAGTACGCGAGTGGTTTCCTGGAAGGAAGCCGCCGAGATGAACGATTCGGTGGACAACGACGCCTTGGTGATACCCAGCAGAACGCGAGTGAACTTGGAGACAAACTTGTCTTCGCCGCTCAGACGCTCGTTCTCTACCAGTACGTGAGTCAATTCCATCTGGTCGCCCTTGATGAAACTGGAATCGCCGGATTCAGCGATCTCAACTTTACGCAGCATCTGACGCAGGATGGTCTCGATGTGCTTGTCGTTGATCTTCACGCCTTGCAGACGGTAAACGTCCTGGATCTCGTTAACGATGTACTTGGCCAGCGCACTCACACCCAGCAGACGCAGGATGTCGTGTGGATCGCTCGGGCCGTCGGAGATAACTTCGCCGCGGTTTACCTGTTCGCCTTCGAAGACGTTCAGGTGACGCCACTTCGGAATCAGCTCTTCGTACGGATCGCTACCGTCGTTCGGGGTAATGACCAGACGGCGCTTGCCCTTGGTCTCTTTACCGAACGCGATGGTGCCGCTGACTTCAGCCAGAATCGACGCTTCTTTCGGACGACGGGCTTCGAAAAGGTCGGCAACACGCGGCAGACCACCGGTGATGTCACGGGTCTTCGAAGTTTCTTGCGGGATACGAGCGATAACATCACCGATCGCGATCTTCGCACCATCCGCTACACCGACCAGGGCGTTGGCTGGCAGGAAGTACTGAGCGATTACGTCAGTGCCTGGCAGCAACAGATCTTTGCCGTTGTCGTCGACCATCTTCACGGCAGGACGGATGTCCTTACCGGCAGCTGGACGATCTTTGGCGTCGAGTACTTCAATGTTGGTCATACCGGTCAATTCGTCAGTCTGACGCTTGATCGTGATGCCTTCTTCCATGCCCACGTAGGTCACGGTACCTTTCATCTCGGTAACGATCGGGTGAGTGTGCGGATCCCACTTGGCCACGATTGCGCCAGCGTCGACCTTGTCACCTTCCTTAACCGAAATCACAGCACCGTACGGCAGCTTGTAACGCTCACGCTCACGACCGAAGTCATCAGCGATGGCCAGCTCACCGGAACGGGACACAGCCACCAGGTGACCATCCACTCGCTCAACGTGCTTCAGGTTATGCAGACGGACGGTACCGCCATTCTTCACCTGAACGCTGTCGGCTGCGGAGGTCCGGCTTGCCGCACCACCGATGTGGAACGTACGCATCGTCAGCTGGGTACCCGGCTCACCGATGGACTGGGCGGCGATAACGCCGACCGCTTCACCGATGTTCACCTGGTGACCACGAGCCAGATCGCGGCCGTAGCACTTGGCGCAAATGCCGTAGCGGGTTTCGCAGCTGATCGGCGAACGCACGATCACTTCGTCGATGCTGTTCAGCTCGATGAACTCGACCCACTTTTCGTCTACCAGGGTGCCGGCAGGAACGATGACGTCCTCGGTACCTGGCTTGAATACGTCACGGGCAATAACACGACCCAATACGCGCTCACCCAACGGCTCTACAACGTCACCGCCTTCAATGTGCGGAGTCATCAGCAGGCCGTGCTCGGTGCCGCAATCGATCTCGGTTACAACCAGATCCTGTGCCACGTCTACCAGACGACGAGTCAGGTAACCGGAGTTAGCGGTTTTCAACGCGGTATCCGCCAGACCTTTACGAGCACCGTGAGTGGAGATGAAGTACTGGAGTACGCTCAAACCTTCACGGAAGTTCGCMGTAATCGGCGTTTCAATGATGGAACCCTCCGGCTTGGCCATCAGGCCACGCATACCGGCCAGCTGACGAATCTGTGCTGCGGAACCCCGCGCACCCGAGTCAGCCATCATGTACATCGAGTTGAAGGACTCCTGGTCGACTTCGACGCCATGACGGTCGATGACTTTCTCTTTCGAGAGGTTGGCCATCATCGCCTTGGAAACTTCGTCGTTCGCCTTGGACCAAAGGTCGATCACTTTGTTGTACTTCTCGCCCTGGGTTACCAGGCCGGAGGCGTACTGACTTTCGATCTCTTTCACTTCGTCGGTGGCTGCACCGATGATGCGGGCTTTTTCATCCGGGATAACGAAGTCGTTAACACCGATGGAAACGCCGGAAATGGTCGAATAGGCAAAACCGGTGTACATCAACTGGTCAGCGAAGATCACGGTCTCTTTCAGACCAACCACGCGGTAGCACTGGTTGATCAGCTTGGAGATCGCCTTTTTCTTCATCGGCAGGTTGACGACGTCGTACGACAGACCTTTTGGCACAACCTGGAACAACAGCGCACGGCCGACAGTGGTGTCGACGATACGAGTGTTGGTCACGCTGCCGCCGTCACGGTCGTTGACGGTTTCGTTGATCCGCACTTTGACCTTGGCGTGCAGTGCGGCTTCGCCGGCACGGAACACACGGTCAACTTCCTGCAGATCCGCGAACACACGACCTTCGCCCTTGGCGTTGATCGCTTCACGCGTCATGTAGTACAGACCCAATACAACGTCCTGCGACGGAACGATGATTGGCTCACCGTTGGCTGGCGACAGAATGTTGTTGGTCGACATCATCAACGCACGCGCTTCCAGCTGGGCTTCCAGCGTCAGCGGTACGTGCACGGCCATTTGGTCGCCGTCGAAGTCGGCGTTGTACGCGGCGCAGACCAGCGGGTGCAGCTGGATAGCCTTACCTTCGATCAGTACCGGTTCAAACGCCTGGATACCCAGACGGTGAAGGGTCGGCGCACGGTTGAGAAGAACCGGGTGTTCGCGAATCACTTCAGCGAGAACGTCCCAAACCTCTGGCAGCTCACGCTCGACCATCTTCTTGGCAGCCTTGATGGTGGTCGCGAGACCACGCATTTCCAGCTTGCCGAAAATGAACGGTTTGAACAGCTCGAGAGCCATCTTCTTCGGCAGACCGCACTGGTGCAGACGCAGGGTCGGACCTACGGTAATTACCGAACGACCGGAGTAGTCAACACGCTTACCGAGCAAGTTCTGACGGAAACGACCCTGCTTACCCTTGATCATGTCAGCCAGGGATTTCAGAGGACGCTTGTTGGAACCGGTGATAGCGCGGCCACGACGACCGTTGTCGAGCAGTGCATCGACGGCTTCCTGCAACATACGCTTTTCATTGCGCACGATGATGTCCGGAGCGGACAGATCCAGCAGGCGCTTCAAACGGTTGTTACGGTTGATCACTCGACGATACAGATCGTTGAGGTCGGAAGTCGCGAAGCGACCGCCATCCAGCGGGACCAGTGGACGCAGATCTGGCGGCAGAACCGGCAGAACGGTCAGCACCATCCACTCTGGCAGGTTGCCGGAACCCTGGAAGGCTTCCATCAACTTCAGACGCTTGGACAGCTTCTTGATCTTGGTTTCGGAGTTGGTTTGCGGAATTTCTTCACGCAGGCGGCCAATCTCGTGCTCCAGGTCGATAGCGTGCAGCAGTTCGCGGACAGCTTCGGCACCCATGCGGGCATCGAAATCGTCGCCGAACTCTTCCAGCGCTTCGAAGTACTGCTCGTCGTTCAGCAGCTGACCTTTTTCAAGGGTGGTCATTCCTGGATCGATAACGACGTAGCTCTCGAAGTAGAGAACGCGTTCGATATCACGCAGGGTCATGTCCATCAGCAAGCCGATACGGGACGGCAGCGATTTCAGGAACCAGATGTGGGCAACAGGCGAAGCCAGTTCGATGTGCGCCATGCGCTCACGACGAACTTTTGCCAGCGYGACTTCAACGCCGCACTTCTCGCAGATCACGCCACGGTGCTTCARGCGCTTGTACTTRCCGCACAGGCACTCGTARTCCTTTACCGGGCCAAAGATCTTGGCGCAGAACAGGCCGTCACGCTCGGGYTTGAACGTMCGGTAGTTGATGGTTTCCGGCTTYTTAACTTCACCGAACGACCACGAACGGATCATCTCAGGCGATGCCAATCCGATACGGATGGCGTCGAACTCTTCGACTTGACCCTGGTTTTTCAGCAAATTCAGTAGGTCTTTCAAGGCCTTTCCTCCTGGCGGAGCAGAGAGCGTGCAATCCTGCCCCGCTCTCGATTCGCGTCACGTGTTATTCGGTTTCCAGATCGATATCGATGCCGAGGGAACGAATTTCCTTGATCAACACGTTGAAGGACTCGGGCATGCCCGGCTCCATACGGTGATCGCCATCCACGATGTTTTTGTACATCTTGGTTCGGCCGTTCACATCGTCCGACTTCACTGTGAGCATTTCTTGCAGAGTGTAAGCGGCACCGTATGCTTCCAGYGCCCAGACYTCCATYTCCCCGAARCGCTGACCACCGAACTGCGCCTTRCCACCCAGCGGCTGCTGGGTAACCAGGCTGTACGAACCGGTAGAACGAGCGTGCATCTTGTCGTCTACCAAGTGGTTCAGCTTCAGCATGTACATGTAGCCAACGGTAACCGGGCGCTCGAACTTGTTGCCGGTACGGCCGTCGGTCAGCTGCATCTGGCCGCTTTCTGGCAGGTCTGCCAGTTTCAGCATGGCCTTGATTTCGCTTTCCTTGGCACCGTCGAACACTGGAGTGGCCATTGGAACGCCGCCACGCAGGTTTTGAGCCAGGTCCAGGATTTCCTGGTCCGAGAAGTCATCGAGGCTTTCCTGACGACCGCCGATCTCGTTATAGATCTCGTGCAGGAACTTGCGCAGCTCGGCAACTTTACGCTGCTCTTCAATCATGCGATTGATCTTCTCGCCCAGACCTTTGGCCGCGAGGCCCAGGTGGGTTTCAAGGATCTGACCGACGTTCATACGCGAAGGTACGCCCAACGGGTTGAGGACGACGTCGACCGGGGTGCCATTGGCATCGTGCGGCATGTCTTCAACCGGCATGATCACGGAGACCACACCCTTGTTACCGTGACGACCGGCCATCTTGTCGCCCGGCTGGATGCGACGACGGATTGCCAGGTAAACCTTGACGATTTTCAGCACGCCTGGAGCCAGGTCATCGCCCTGCTGCAGTTTGCGCTTCTTGTCTTCGAACTTGTCGTCCAGCAGGCGGCGACGATCAACGATGTAGGCCTGGGCCTTCTCGAGCTGCTCGTTCAGAGCATCTTCAGCCATGCGCAGTTTGAACCACTGGCCGTGCTCAAGACCGTCGAGAACTTCGTCGGTGATGTCCTGACCTTTCTTCAGACCGGCGCCGCCTTCGGCTTTGTGGCCGACCAGAGCGGAACGCAGACGTTCGAAAGTAGCACCTTCAACGATACGGAACTCTTCGTTCAGGTCCTTGCGAATCTCGTCCAGCTGGGACTTCTCGATCGACAGGGCACGAGCATCACGCTCAACGCCGTCGCGGGTGAAGACCTGTACGTCAATGACAGTACCTTTGGTACCGGTAGGTACACGCAGGGAAGTGTCTTTAACGTCGCTGGCTTTTTCACCGAAGATCGCACGCAGCAGTTTTTCTTCCGGAGTCAGTTGGGTCTCGCCTTTCGGAGTGACCTTACCGACCAGGATGTCGCCTGCGCCAACTTCAGCACCTACGTAAACGATACCGGCTTCGTCCAGTTTGTTCAGAGCCGCTTCACCCACGTTAGGGATGTCGGCAGTGATTTCCTCTGGGCCAAGCTTGGTGTCACGGGCCACACAGGTCAGTTCCTGAATGTGGATCGTGGTGAAACGGTCTTCCTGAACAACACGCTCGGACAGGCAGATGGAGTCTTCGRAGTTGAAGCCGTTCCATGCCATGAACGCGATGCGCATGTTCTGACCCAGCGCCAGTTCACCCATGTCGGTGGACGGGCCGTCGGCCATGATGTCGCTACGCTGAACCCGATCACCCTTACGCACCAGCGGACGCTGGTTGATGCAGGTGTTCTGGTTGGAGCGGGTGTACTTGGTCAGGTTGTAGATGTCGACACCGGCTTCACCGGTTTCAACTTCGTCATCGGCAACACGAACCACAATACGGCTGGCGTCGACGGAGTCGATCACGCCGCCACGACGAGCCACGACGCAAACGCCGGAGTCACGGGCTACGTTACGCTCCATGCCGGTACCTACCAGCGGCTTGTCAGCGCGCAGGGTTGGTACAGCTTGACGCTGCATGTTCGAACCCATCAACGCACGGTTGGCGTCGTCGTGCTCGAGGAACGGAATCAGCGACGCAGCAACCGAAACTACCTGCTTCGGCGATACGTCCATCAAGGTGACGTCTTCCGGCGCCTTGACGGTGAATTCGTTCAGGTGACGAACAGCTACCAGCTCGTCGATCAGGACTTTCTTGTCGTTCATCGTGGCCGAGGCCTGAGCGATCACGTGATCGGCTTCTTCGATGGCAGACAGGAACACGATCTCGTCGGTGACCAGAGCGTCTTTCACCACGCGGTACGGGCTTTCCAGGAAGCCGTACTGGTTGGTGCGCGCATAAGCGGCCAGGGAGTTGATCAGACCGATGTTCGGACCTTCCGGCGTTTCGATCGGGCAAACACGACCGTAGTGCGTCGGGTGTACGTCACGAACTTCAAAGCCGGCACGCTCACGAGTCAGACCGCCAGGGCCGAGTGCAGAAACACGACGCTTGTGGGTGATCTCGGACAGCGGGTTGTTCTGGTCCATGAACTGGGACAGCTGGCTGGAACCGAAGAACTCCTTCACCGCCGCAGCCACTGGCTTGGCGTTGATCAGGTCTTGCGGCATCAGGCCTTCGCTTTCAGCCATCGACAGACGCTCTTTGACCGCACGCTCAACACGTACCAGGCCAACGCGGAACTGGTTCTCGGCCATTTCGCCTACGCAGCGAACACGACGGTTACCCAGGTGGTCGATGTCATCGACGATGCCTTTACCGTTACGGATGTCGACCAGGGTCTTCAGTACCGCGACGATGTCTTCCTTGCACAGCACGCCCGAACCTTCGATTTCGGTACGACCGATACGACGGTTGAACTTCATCCGGCCGACCGCAGACAGGTCGTAGCGCTCAGGGCTGAAGAACAGGTTGTTGAACAGGGTCTCTGCAGCGTCTTTGGTTGGCGGCTCGCCAGGACGCATCATGCGATAGATCTCGACCAGCGCTTCCAGTTGGTTGCTGGTGGAGTCGATCTTCAGGGTGTCGGAGACGAACGGACCGCAGTCGATATCGTTGGTGTACAGAGTTTCGATGCGAACAACCTGAGCCTTGGCGATTTTGGCCAGGATCTCGGTGTTCAGCTCGGTGTTGCACTCTGCCAGGATTTCGCCGGTTGCCGGATGCACGATGACCTTGGCGGTTGTGCGACCCAGGACGTAGTCCAGAGGCACATCCAGCTCTTTGATCCCGGCTTTTTCCAGCTGGTTGATGTGGCGAGCGGTGATACGACGACCTTGCTCGACAATAACCTTGCCTTTGTCATCCTGAATATCGAGGACAGCGATTTCACCGCGCAGGCGCTGAGGCACCAGTTCCAGGCTCAGGGTCTCGCCCTTCACGTGAAATACGTTGGTGGTATAGAACGCGTCCAGCACTTCTTCAGTGGTATAGCCCAGCGCGCGCAGCAGTACCGAGGCAGGCAGCTTGCGACGACGGTCGATACGCACGAATACGCAGTCTTTCGGGTCGAACTCGAAGTCCAGCCACGAACCGCGGTAAGGAATGATGCGCGCGGAGTACAGCAGTTTACCGGAGCTGTGCGTCTTGCCACGGTCGTGGTCGAAGAACACGCCCGGGGAACGGTGCAGCTGGGAAACGATTACACGCTCGGTACCGTTGATTACGAAGGTACCGTTTTCAGTCATCAGGGGGATTTCACCCATGTAGACTTCTTGCTCTTTGATGTCCTTGATCGCTTTGTTCGACGACTCTTTGTCGAAAATGATCAGGCGCACTTTTACCCGCAAAGGTACGGCGTAAGTTACACCGCGCAATACGCATTCTTTGACATCAAATGCCGGTTCGCCCAGGCGATAACCGACGTACTCCAGCGCAGCATTGCCGGAGTAGCTGATGATCGGGAAAACGGATTTGAAGGCCGCATGCAGGCCCACGTCGCGGAACTGATCTTTAGTCGCTCCCGCTTGCAAGAATTCACGATACGAATCCAGCTGGATGGCCAGGAGGTACGGCACATCCATGACGTCCGGCAACTTGCTAAAGTCCTTGCGGATACGTTTTTTCTCAGTATATGAGTAAGCCATCAGCGTTCCCCAGCTTGGTCACCTGCTTGTTTGGCCCCTCCCGACGGGAGCAGCCAGAAAATCGTGCAAACCCCATGGTTTGCGCCACCGCATCGGGTGGTTACAGCACGTTATCGGCACCGACCGAGTCGGCTGCCAATAACGGAAAAAGGCCGGTGGCAAGAGCCACCAGCCATCAGCCTGTCGCTTAACGCTCGGGCTGGAGGAGCAAAGTCGATGCTTACTTCAGCTCGACTTTAGCGCCTGCTTCTTCCAGAGCTGCTTTGGCTTTGTCAGCTGCGTCTTTGGCAACAGCTTCCAGAACCATGGCAGGTGCGCCGTCAACTACAGCCTTGGCTTCTTTCAAGCCCAGACCGGTCAGTTCACGTACAGCCTTGATCACGTTAACTTTCTTCTCGCCAGCTTCGGTCAGCATGACGTTGAATTCGGTTTGCTCTTCAGCAACGGCAGCAGCAACAGCTGGACCAGCCGATGCAGCAGCAGCGGTAACGCCGAATTTTTCTTCGAAAGCTTTGATCAGCTCAACAACTTCCATTACGGACATGTTGCCAACTGCTTCAAGGATATCGTTCTGAGAGATAGACATGAATCTAATTCCTGATATTGGGGACGGCCTACGCGACCATCGAAAAAAACAAAAAACGCGAGAAGTTGACGAGCCTTAGGCTGCAGCAGCTTCTTTCTGGTCGCGAATTGCCGCCAGAGTACGAGCCAATTTGCTGGTAGCGCCTTGAATCACGCTCATCAGCTGAGAAATTGCTTCGTCACGGGTCGGCAGAGTTGCCAGTACGTCGATTTGGTTAGCTGCGAGGAACTTGCCCTCGAACGCAGCTGCCTTGATCTCGAACTTGTCCTGACCCTTTGCGAATTCCTTGAAGATCCGGGCAGCAGCGCCTGGATGTTCTTTGGAGAACGCAATCAGGGTAGGGCCAGTGAACACGTCGTTGAGGACACTGAATTCAGTGTCAGCAACAGCGCGCTTGAGCAGGGTGTTACGTACGACACGTACGTAAACGCCAGCTTCACGAGCCTCTTTACGGAGTCCGGTCATCGCGCCTACTGTTACGCCACGGGCATCAGCCACGACAGCGGACAGAGCGACTTTGGCAGCCTCGTTGACTTCAGCGACGATGGCCTTCTTGTCTTCGAGTTTAATTGCCACGGGTTTAACTCCTGCTTGTTACCGTTTCATCTGGTCGAAACCGGATGTCGTTTTGGTGTCTGATTCGGTAAGGAACCGGGAGCACCATCTGCGTAGGCTTGTGGTTTAAGACTCGCGCCGCCTACGGTCTTGGATAGCCCCCGCCAGGCAGGGACCCCAATTTTTCAATTGGCGCAATCGCTTGCGCCAATCTGTGTCTTACGCGTCGAGCGAGCTTTGGTCGATGACCAGACCTGGGCCCATAGTGGTGCTCAGGGTAACGCGCTTGACGTAAATGCCTTTCGAGGAAGCTGGCTTGATACGCTTCAGATCAGCGATCAGGGCTTCAACGTTTTCCTTCAGCTTGACGGCATCGAAGCCGATCTTGCCAACGGAAGTGTGGATGATGCCGTTTTTGTCGGTGCGATAACGAACCTGACCAGCCTTGGCGTTTTTAACCGCGGTAGCTACGTCTGGAGTTACGGTGCCGACTTTAGGGTTAGGCATCAGGCCACGTGGACCGAGGATCTGACCCAACTGACCTACAACGCGCATTGCATCCGGGGATGCGATCACTACGTCATAGTTCAGGTCGCCGCCTTTCATTTCGGCAGCCAGGTCGTCCATGCCAACGCGGTCAGCGCCGGCAGCCAGAGCGGCTTCAGCAGCTGGACCCTGGGTGAACACAGCAACGCGAACGGTCTTGCCAGTGCCGTGTGGCAGCACGGTAGCGCTACGAACGACCTGGTCGGATTTACGCGGGTCAACACCCAGGTTTACAGCTACGTCGAACGACTCGCTGAACTTGACAGTCGACAGCTCGGCCAGCAGAGCAGCGGCGTCTACAAAGTTGTAGGCCTTGCCTGCTTCGATTTTGCCGGCGATAGCCTTTTGACGCTTGGTCAGCTTAGCCATTACACACCCTCCACGTTAAGGCCCATGCTACGAGCAGAACCGGCGATAGTACGCACGGCTGCTTCCATATCAGCTGCAGTCAGATCCGCGTTTTTGGTTTTCGCGATTTCTTCCAGCTGAGCACGAGTCACGGTGCCAACCTTAACGGTGTTCGGACGAGCGGAACCGCTGGTCAGACCGGCCGCCTTCTTCAGCAGAACCGAAGCAGGGGTGGATTTGGTTTCGAAAGTGAAGCTACGGTCGCTGTAGAYAGTGATGATCACTGGAGTCGGCAGACCTGGCTCAAGACCCTGAGTACGGGCGTTGAAAGCCTTGCAGAATTCCATGATGTTCACGCCGTGCTGACCCAGAGCAGGACCAACAGGTGGGCTTGGGTTAGCCTGAGCGGCCTTCACTTGCAGCTTGATGTAAGCGGTAATCTTCTTGGCCATGAGGCACTCCAATTACGGGTTCGAACGCCTCGAGAGGCTCCCCGGTTACTTGCGCGTTTATCCCAGTGACGACAAAACCCCACAGCCTACGGCTGCGGGGTTGGGATTTTTGTTCAACTAGACCTTTTCGACCTGGCTGAACTCGAGCTCCACCGGAGTAGAGCGACCGAAAATGAGCACTGCGACCTGGATCCGGCTCTTTTCGTAGTTAACTTCTTCAACAACACCGGTAAAGTCCGCAAACGGACCATCATTGACACGCACCGACTCGCCCGGCTCGAACAACGTCTTCGGCTTCGGCTTGTCGCTGCCATCGGCAACGCGGCGCAGAATGGCTTCTGCCTCTTTATCGGTGATTGGCGCAGGCTTATCGGCAGTACCACCAATGAAACCCATCACCCGAGGAGTATCCTTGACCAAGTGCCAAGTACCCTCGTTCATATCCATCTGCACCAGCACATAGCCAGGGAAGAATTTGCGTTCGCTTTTGCGCTTCTGGCCATTGCGCATTTCAACCACTTCTTCAGTGGGAACCAGAATCTCGCCGAAGCCATCTTCCATACCGGCCAGCTTTACGCGCTCGATCAGCGAGCGCATTACATGCTTCTCGTAACCGGAGTAAGCATGCACAACATACCAACGCTTAGCCACGGGACACCCTTAGCCGACAATCAAGGAAACAAGCCAGCCGAGCAGGGAATCAAGCCCCCACAACAGCAACGCCATAACCAGGACAACAGCCACAACGATCAACGTGGTCTGCGTGGTTTCTTGGCGAGTTGGCCAAACGACTTTACGAATTTCGGTGCGGGCTTCCTTAACCAGTACAAAGAAAGACTTGCCCTTGACCGTCTGCAGGCCTACAAAGGCAGCTACGGCAGCAATAGCAAGCAATGCGAGTACGCGGTACAGGATCGGCGAAGCAGAAAAGTACTGATTGCCAACAACGCCAACAACCACCAGAGCGACTACTACAAGCCACTTGAGGAGGTCGAAACGAGAGCCTTGAGCTTCAGCTTTAGGAGTCATCTATGAAGATCCTGTGAAAAGAAAGCCAGACACACCAAGTGAATCTGGCAGGTCAGGAGGGAATCGAACCCCCAACCTACGGTTTTGGAGACCGTCGCTCTGCCAATTGAGCTACTGACCTAAAACAAAATCAGGCCGACCATTATGCCGACCCGAAAAAGACTTTACAACACTTACTAGGCAACCCTGACTGCAACACCGACATCAACGACACCGGCAACCTTCAGAAACACATTCAGGCGCAACCACTACCACCTAAAACAAAGGCAGATATTTTCATATCTGCCTTGTTATATGGAGCTCTTGAGCGGATTTGAACCGCTGACCTCACCCTTACCAAGGGTGTGCTCTACCAACTGAGCTACAAGAGCGTAACACTGTGCAAAACCTGTAAACTTGGAGCGGGTAGCGGGAATCGAACCCGCATCATCAGCTTGGAAGGCTGAGGTTCTACCACTAAACTATACCCGCGAGGCTTACAGCTCTCGCTAAAAATGGTGGAGGGGGAAGGATTCGAACCTTCGAAGTCGTAGACGTCAGATTTACAGTCTGATCCCTTTGGCCGCTCGGGAACCCCTCCTAAGCGAGCCGGCATTCTACATCATGCCAGCCTTC
Source organism: Pseudomonas sp. KB_15 (assembly GCF_052114525.1). Taxonomy (NCBI): domain Bacteria; kingdom Pseudomonadati; phylum Pseudomonadota; class Gammaproteobacteria; order Pseudomonadales; family Pseudomonadaceae; genus Pseudomonas; species Pseudomonas sp. KB_15. The sequence goes on from NZ_JBFREX010000013.1 coordinate 81,683, forward strand.
TGTCAAGCATTTTTCTCATTAAAAACCTGAGCTTAGCTGCGTTGACCTCACTTCACCTCGTTAACCGTTTCCGGTGTTCGCTGTGGAGCGGGCGCCATTCTATGCAAACTATTCGGTGGGTGCAACCCCCTCGCACGGCATTATTTTATGTTTTAACTCATTGAATTCTTTAGAAAGGTTTTGCAGCTGCAGATCGTCCAGCCAACGCCGGCTTTCCGGGGCAATACGCACCCAATACCCCGCGCTCTCTGAGCCCTTGGGCAGGGATTGATACTTGACCTCCATCCCGCTCAACCGCCGCTCAACGGCCTGCGCGGCCTCCTGGCGTGTATAGCCCCCCAGATAAAGGCAGCCATTGTCTGTCGAGACAGCTTTACCCTTATCTTTGGATACATCACTTGCTTCGCTCAACAAGCGGATATCCTGTTGAGACCCGCGATACAGACTCAAAGGCGTGACATCCTTTGCGCGCAGAGGAGCCTCCTGTTGATGCCAGATGTAGTAGAACCCATTGAGGACAAGCAGCAGCAGAAACAACCAACGCATAAAAACCTCAGGACAAGGGACAGGCCATGGCCAATCCGACAAACACCAAGTCCGGAACAACCCTGGCCCGAGGCACGATCTCAGAAACCAGGCTCGCATCCCCCCCGGTGAGGAATACGACAAAGTCCTCCCCCCAGTAGCTGCGCGCCAGCTCGAGCTGAGTCAGTACGAAGCCGCGTAACATCAACAAACAACCACGCTCTACGGCCTCGACAGTCGCGCGACCAGGGACAAGACTTTCCAGAGCCTGCTCGGCCGCCAGATCCCCATAACGAATTTTGCGCGTGTGGGTGCGCAATTGGTTGCGCATCAACGGCATCCCAGGACAGATGAAACCACCCAGGTGCTCTCCATCCGCCGCGATAAAGTCGGCAGTCACGGCCGTACCGAAGTCGAGCACCAGGCACGCACCTGAAGCCAGATGAAAGCCCCCAAGCATTGCAAGCCACCGATCCAGACCCAGCCGTTCAAACTCCTCATACCCATTGCGCACGCCTGACATTTCGCGCGCAGGCGTTGCGCACACAACCGGCATATCAAAGGTATCCCCGAGCAAAGACGTCAGCGCAGCGGTTTCCTCCGCGGTCCTGACGCTCACCAGCCGGCAAAACGTGAGTGCAAGCCCTTTGACAGCCCCCAACCCCTCAAGCAATGCGAGCCCGGAATCGACGACCCCCTCACCAAGCACCTGCCCGGCATTAACGGCAAGCACACGCCATTTGATGAAACTATTCCCACAATCGAGCTCAAGAATCATCACGCAACCTCAGGCTCAACTCACCACCACTGAAGACCTTCTCCACACCATCCACCTTCAGGCGCAAGGCGCCTTGGCCATCAATACCAAGCACCTCACCGTCAATTTGATTGACACCGGCAATCAACGACACGCTTCGCCCCTGCCACAGATGATTCTGCTCCCACTCTGACTGGATGACCAAGAAACCACCCGCCTGATGACGAACCAGGTATCGCTGCAGCATCTCCCCCAACACAGCGACCAATTGGTTGCGATCAAACATTTTGCCTGACTCGAGCCGCATGGATGTCCACTGCTGGTCCACCTCGTCAGCGGACTGCATATTCACATTGATTCCAACCCCCAGAACCACGTGGCACACATCAGCAGGGTCACCAACCAACTCGAGCAATATTCCCGCGATTTTTTTCTGACCCACGAGGACATCGTTAGGCCACTTCAATCCAGCGGCTGCGATACCGAGCTCACGCAACGTCTGCAAAACAGCAAGCCCAACGACAAGACTCAAGCCCTCCAACTGGCGCATCCCACCATCAATGCGTAGTACAAGGCTGTAATAGACGTTTTCTGCGAATGGACTGACCCACTTGCGCCCCCGTCGCCCGCGACCGGCCGTCTGCCGCTCCGAAAGCACAACAAACGGCGCCGCCTGCCCTCGCTCGATAGCACGCAGTGCCTCGGCGTTCGTGGAGTCGATTGAGTCGTAAACCTGAACGGGCCAGCCGCCAGAAAGCGCCTGAGCGCTTATCTCGGCAGGATCGAGCAGCGCTAATGGCGCGGACAATTGATAGCCGCGTCCACGAACCTTATGAATAGACAAACCCAGCTCAGCCTCCAAATGCTGAAGCTGCTTCCACACAGCACTACGACTGACGCCCAGGGCAGCACCCAATGCTTGACCCGAATGGAATCGGCCATCTTTAAGAAGCTTTAACAACATCAGCATGCAGGTCTCGCCTCACAATGAGGCCCGCATGATAGCCACGCACCGAGCGATTGCATAGAAATCCGGTAGCCGTGACTTTCCCGCGGACAAAAACAAAACCCCAACTGCTTTCGCAATTGGGGTTTCGGAATTTAATCTTGACGATGACCTACTCTCACATGGGGAAACCCCACACTACCATCGGCGATGCATCGTTTCACTGCTGAGTTCGGGATGGGATCAGGT
>NZ_JBFREX010000014.1:0-149351 GCF_052114525.1 Pseudomonas sp. KB_15
GTCGACATTTTTGTTGACTGGCCCACCGCTATCGTCGGAACGCCGCCCGGAGCAAGCTCGCTCCCACAGGGGATCGTGGTGACTGCATGAATCTGCGGGCAAAAAAAAGCGCTGCCATCCCGGCAGCGCTTTTTCTTGATCAATCCGTTGTTCTTCTTATCCTTCCATCACATCCCACAACGCATCCAGTTCCGCCTCGCTGAATAAACCAGCAGGGTAACGCTCGATCATCGTCCGGCGCGGATCAGTTTCGCTGATCTGACGCATTCCATTGGACTTGAACCAGTGCGCCAGGATCTGGAGCGATTCGCTGTTTACTGCCAGGGGATGCAACGCCTTTTCGCCCACAACATTCACTTCGGCGTTCATTTCAGCGCTCTCTCCCGGTTTGTGAGCGGCTAACTTATCCAAGGTTTATGACAGAACATCGAAGTCCTCTCCCTCCCCGAGTTACAACAGCAGAGATACAAGAGCTGTGCCAAGGTGTCTGAAGTGAGCCCTGGCGGATACAAAAAAGCCCGCAACCCTGAAGGGCTGCGGGCTCCGTGCAATGATGGAGGCTGATTTACAGGCTGAGAAATTTCGCAATCAACTCAAGCTGTTACGACCGCACTCACTCCTTGTGCGGCGCGGGTTGCTGCTGGGTAAGGCAGTGAATGTTGCCGCCCCCCAGTAACAGTTCACGACCAGGCACCATCACCACTTCATGCTGTGGGAACAGGCTCTGCAGGATTTCCCTGGCCGGGCCATCCTGCGGGTCGTCAAAGCTCGGTGCGATGATGCCGCCGTTGACGATCAGGAAGTTCACGTAGGAACCGGCCAGACGAACGCTAGGGTTGCGCTCCTGCGTACCATCCACCGGGTCGACACCGGCGCACTCTTCCTCGGTCGCAAACAGCGGACCCGGGATCGGCATTTTGTGCACCGTGAACGGGCGGCCCTTGGCGTCGGTGCTGCTTTGCAGCACTTTCATCGCCGCCTGGCAGCGCGGGTAGTTCGGGTCCTGCGGATCATCGGTCCAGGCCAGCAGCACTTCGCCCGGACGCACGTAGCAGCAGAAGTTATCCACATGGCCGTCGGTTTCGTCGTTGAACAAACCATCCGGCAGCCAGATGATTTTATCCACAGCCAGGTTCGCACTCAGGACCGCTTCGATTTCTTCGCGGTTCATGTGCGGGTTGCGATTGCGGTTGAGCAGGCATTCTTCGGTGGTGATCAGCGTGCCTTCGCCATCGACGTGAATCGAACCACCTTCAAGCACGAAGCCTTCGGTGCGGTAACGCGGGCTGCGTTCGATCTCGAGGATCTTGCCACCGACCTGCGAATCACGGTTCCACGGCGAATACAGACCGCCGTCAAAACCGCCCCAGGCATTGAAGTCCCAGTTCACACCACGGACTTCGCCACTGTTATTGATGACGAAGGTCGGACCGGAGTCGCGAACCCAGGCGTCGTCGCTGGACATTTCCACCACGCGAATATTCGGCACGTCCAGACGGGCACGGGCGTTTTCGTACTGGCCGGCGGAAACCGCCACGGTCACCGGTTCGAAACGGGCGATGGCTTTGGCCACTGCCACGTGCGCGGCCTGTGCCGGTTTGCCACCCAGGCGCCAGTTGTCCGGGCGCTCGGGCCAGATCATCCAGGTCTGGGTTTGGGGTGCCCACTCGGCTGGCATGTAGAAGCCGTCGGCGCGAGGGGTGCTGTTCAAAGTGGTCATGGATCAGGACTCCAGGGTGGCGTTGATGCCTGACAGAAAAGAAAGCGCATGGGTACACGCCGTGGACTGGTCACTTTATATCCGATAAATATCGGCTTTTAAAGCACCTTACATCCAGACTTACAAAAACAGTCGACAATATGTCGATATCAATCGAACTAGAACCACCATTCATGTGGGAGCGGGCTTGCTCGCGAAGAGGCCGGTACATCCGACGCAAATATTGAGCCTGGAATACCGCTTTCGCGAGCAAGCCCGCTCCCACATTGGGCCGCATTTACAGAGGGAGGTGTTTACAGCCCTTCTGCAAGCACCTTCGACAGCATGTCCACGAAGAAATCCACGCTCTGGCGCGAGGTGACCATCGGCGGTTTGATCTTGAGGATGTTCAGGTAATCGCCGGTCGGCTGCATGAAGATCCCCAGCTCACGCAAGCGATCGCACAGTGCCGTGGTTTCTTCGGTGGCCGGCTCCAGGGTTTCGCGGTTGCGGATCAGTTCGACGCCCAGGTAGAAACCGGAACCGTGCACCGCACCCACTAACGGATGAATATCGATCAACGCTTCGAGGCGCTGCTTGAAATGCCCGCCAACGACCTGGGCGTTCTCCCAGAGCTTTTCCTCTTCCATCACATCCAGCACGGCCATGCCGACCTGGCAGCTCACCGGGCTGCCGCCAGCGGAGGAGAAGAAGTAACCCTCGGCCTCGAGCGCCTCGGCGATTTCCCGGCGGGTGATGACCGCGCCCAGCGGCTGGCCGTTGCCCATGCCCTTGGCCATGGTGATGATGTCCGGCACCACGCCTTGCTCTTCGAAGCCCCAGAAGAAATCGCCCATGCGTCCGTAGCCGACCTGCACTTCGTCGGCGATGCACACGCCGCCCCGGGCCCGGACCATGCCATAGACTTGTTTCAAATAGCCGGGTGGCAGCGAGATACCGCCGGCATTGCCGTACACCGGCTCGCAGATGAAACCGGCCAGTTGGCGTTTCTGCCCGGCGATTTTCGCCAGGTTGTGCTCGACGCTGCGCACATAATCCGGCGCACTGTCGGGGCCACGGAATTCACCGCGATAGGTGTTTGGCGCGGTCACCGGGTGCACCCAGTCCGGGCGGCTGCTCAAGGCCTTGGGGTTGTCGGCGATCGAGGTCGACACCGAGTCTGCGCCAACCGTCCAGCCGTGATAGGCCTCCAGCACGCTAAGCATGTCTCGGCCGCCGCTGTAGGCCCACGCCAGGCGAATCGCCAGGTCGTTGGCCTCGCTGCCGCTGTTGACCAGGAACACCCGATCCATGCCTTCCGGGGACAGCTTCAGCAAACGCTCGGAGAACTCGGCCACGGCTGCGTAGTTGAAGCGCGAGTTGGTGTTGAGCAATGACCACTGGCGGCTGGCGACGACGGCCATGCGTGGATGACCGTGACCCAATACCGCAACGTTGTTGAGCATGTCGAGGTAGGATCGGCCCTGCATGTCGATCAGATGGTTGCGCCAGCCACGCTCGATGCGCGGCGGATCAACGTAATAGTGCTTTTGCGTACGGGCAAAGCTGGCATCGCGCCGGGCCAACAGGGTCGGTCCGTCAAGCTCGGCTTCGGCATCACAGGCCAGCCCCAGCAACGCGGCCGGCGAAGGGCACAACGCTTGCCAGGCCGCCGCGCGCGAAGGCGTACAGAACAGTGGTGCATCAATCGACGCGTCACGGCACAACTGCACGATCAAAGGCCCGCTGACCGAACCCAGTACCTGGCCTTTGACCAGTGCCGCGCCGCTGTGCAGCGACGGTGTGACGCCCCAAAGCCGCACACTCAATTGCGGGCCGTCCAGTTGCAGCACGCCCGTCGATGGGTAATGCACCACCCCCGCAAACGGCGCTTCGACCGCTGTACCCTGAGGCACACGCAACTCGACGTGCAACGGGCAAGTGTCCGGTTCAGTGGCGCTGTCCGGGCGGGTATGGGACAGGCGGTATTGTCCGTAGCGACTGGCCGCCAGGCCATGTGCCGCGGCCGCTTCATCCAGCAGGCGCTGATCGACTCCCTCCTGCTCCCAGTTCCCGGCCTCGAAATGCGGACTGAGCACGCCCAGGTCGATCAAGGCGAACTCACGCCCCACCAGGCTCGGCAACAGTGGCGCGAAGCCTTCGCTGCCGATGGCTGGCAGGTTCTGGCCGACGGCCGTGAGGATTGCCGCTTCCATCAACGCCAACGGCACCGACGTGGCCACACGGAAGATTTCCCATTCATGGACCAGGTTGTCGCGGCTGTAGGCATTGCCCGGATCGATGCTGACCTGCTGTTCGCCGCTGAGCACCAGCACCGCCGCCCGGGCGACGATCAGCGGCCACAGCGCCAGCAGCTCTTCGTGTTGCAACGGGTTGACCGCGTGATACGCCTGGATTGCCGGCAAAATGCACAACGGATCGCCTTCGCCATGATGCAGCAGCGCAGCGCAGGTGACCGACAGATCGGTAATGCGCCAGGTGCGCACCAGGTCACCGAAATCGATCACGCCTTGCAGTTGCCAATGGCGTTGCGCATCGCGCTGCCACACCACGTTGTCGTCGGTGATGTCCATATGAATGGCCTGCACCGGCAGTTTGGCTTCCAGTGGCTGCAAATGCCGCTCGGCTTGCCCGGACGCTTCGACGATCAGTTTGCGCCGGGTTTCATCCTTGATCACCGGCAGCAAGTGCGCGATCAAGGCGTGGGCATGGCGGGCGTCCCATTGCAGGGTTCGCTCCAGCCCTGGATGGTCGAAATCCGCCAGGGCCAGGTCCATCTCGCCGCACAGTCGGCCGAAACCGGCCACCACCGTACGACTGAAATGCCCGAGGCTCGTCAAGGGCTGGCCTTCGATGTAATCGAGCAGTCGCACATGAACCGCCTGGCCACCCACCTCCAGTGACAGCAGGTCCGCACCATTTTTTGCCGGCATCACCCGCGGCACATGCACTTGCGGGTGCCCATCCAGATGCTTGAGGCCGGCGTGCTGGGCTTGAATCTCCAGCGCGGAATAATCGCCACGGCAGATTTTCAGGACAAAACGCCCCCGCTCGCTGTCGACGCGGTAGTTCAGGTCTTGCTGGCTGCCAAGGGCCTGCAATCTGCCGCTGAACCCGTAATGTTCTTCCAGCAGTTCTAGCGCCTGCTCCGCAGACACCTGCGGGCTGGGCAAACTGGCGCGATGAATCAACGTGGCGAGCGGCATACAACGACCCCTGAAATTTTATTAGGCGTCTATATCGCCACTGCTTCGGGCGATACGCAACCCCCCGCAAGCCGGTATGAGGGCATTTGTGGGAGCGGGCTTGCTCCGGGCGGCGTTCCGACGAAGGCGGGGTGACAGGCAGCCTGAATGTGACTGACACGCCCTCTTCGCGAGCAAGCCCGCTCCCACAGGCTTTGTTCTGCTACTCGCCTCGAATGGCACTTTGCGCAAGAATGGCGGCCATCAAACGCCTGTTACTGGAGAATCACCATGAATGTAGTGACCACCGACCTGCCCGGTGTTCTGATCCTTGAACCCAAGGTCTTTGGTGACGAGCGTGGTTTCTTCTACGAAAGCTTCAACGCCAGGGCCTTCAAAGAGGCCACCGGACTCGACACTGATTTCGTTCAAGACAATCACTCCCGCTCGCAGAAGGGCGTGCTGCGCGGTCTGCATTACCAACTGGAAAATACCCAGGGAAAACTGGTTCGCGTCACGGTCGGTGAAGTGCTGGACGTCGCCGTGGACATACGCCGCAGCTCGCCGCACTTCGGTAAATGGGTCGCCGTGCGCCTGTCTGCCGACAATCATCGCCAGCTCTGGGTCCCGGAAGGTTTCGCCCACGGGTTCGTGGTCTTGAGCGAATTTGCCGAGTTTCTTTACAAAACCACCGACTACTACACGCCATCGGCCGAGCGCAGTATTCGCTGGGACGACCCGGACCTGGCCATCGACTGGCAATTGGACGCAGCACCGCAGTTGTCGGCAAAAGATCAGGCCGGCGTATTTTTCAAGGATGCCGACGTCTTTGCCTGATAGGCCGGCTGAAGCTCGCCTATCAAGATGCACCTGACCCAAGGCGGGCAAGCCTAGGCATAATGCGCCTGTACCCACAGGCGCATGCTGCTTATGAAACCGACCCTCCCCCCCAGACCCCGCTGGCGCAGCCTGGCCCTGCTGGCACTGTGCCTGGCGCCATTGCTGTGGCCGCTGGAGCATCTTGCCGAGCGCTATTACCGCAGCGAACTGGCCAGTCAGAATCGTCAGACCCTCGACCTCTACGTTGCCAACCTGTTGGGTACCCTGCACCGCTATGAAGTGTTACCGCAGATCCTCGGCGACCTGCCGGCTCTACGCGCGGTTCTCGGCGCACCGGACGATGGCGTCACCCAGGGCAATGCCAACCGCCTGCTGAAAAACATCGCCACCCAGACCGGTGCCGAAGTCATGTACCTGATGGATGTCACCGGCAAGACCCTGGCCGCCTCCAACTGGGACAAGCACGACAGTTTTGTCGGGCGCAATTTTTCCTTCCGGCCATATTTCAGCGAAGCCATGGCCGGACAGCTCGGGCGCTTTTTCGGGCTGGGCACCACCTCCGCCAAGCGCGGTTACTTCTTCGCCGCCGGTGTGCGCGATGGCGAGAAAATCGTCGGCGTGCTGGTGGTCAAGGTCGACCTCGACCACACCGAAAGCCTGTGGGGCAAGACCCCGGAACAACTGCTGCTGACCGACCACAACGGCGTCGTCATTCTCACGTCGCGACCGGAGTGGCGATTCCGCTCGACCCGCCCGTTGAACGAGGAAGAAAGCAAAGCCATCACCGCGATTCAACCCTACCCGACCCGCGAGCCAAAACCGCTGGAGCTCAATCCCAATGCCTGGCTGACCCAGACTCAGCAGATCGCCGAAACCGGCTGGAATGTCAGCATCCTCGCCCCGCGTACCTTGATCGACCGCCCGGTGCGCACGGTGGTGGCCATCGGTGGTGCAACGCTTCTGGTGTTGATGCTGCTGCTCGGGCTGATGATGCAGCGCCGCCGTCATTACCTGGAACGCATTGCCTTTGAAGCCAAGGCCCGCCGTGAACTGGAAGGTCGGGTCGCCGAACGCACCAGCGATCTCGAAGGCCTGAACCGGCGCCTGAAACAGGAAGTGCTGGAACGCGAACAGGCCCAGCAGGAGCTGGTACGCGCCCAGGATGATCTGGTGCAGGCCGGCAAATTGTCGGCACTGGGCACGATGTCGGCGAGCATCAGCCACGAACTCAATCAGCCGCTGGCAGCGATTCGCAGCTACGCGGAAAACGCCGAGGTGCTGCTCGATCACCAGCGCACCGACGATGCCCGCGGCAACCTCAAGCTGATCAGCGAATTGACCGGTCGCATGGCCTCGATCATCGCCCACCTGCGCGCCTTCGCCCGACGCGACCGGCACGCCCCGGAAAGCGTCGCCCTGCAACCGGCGCTGGATGATGCCCTGGCCCTGCTGGCCAAGCGTCGACGCAGCATGGACGTCGAACTGATCCGCGACTTGCCGGCCGCCACCCTGTGGGTCGAAGCCGGGGAAACCCGCTTGCGCCAGGTACTCGGCAATCTGCTGGCCAACGCCCTGGATGCCCTGACGGAGAAAGGTCCGCCACGTAAACTCTGGCTGAGTGCCCAATCCACGGCCGATGGCGTCAACCTGTACATTCGCGACAACGGCCCCGGCTTTTGCATGGAAGCCCTTGGGCGCGCCAGCGAGCCGTTCTACACCACCAAGACCCGAACCCAGGGCCTGGGTTTAGGGCTGGCAATTTGCGAAACCCTGATGCGCGCCTTCGGCGGTGAACTGTCGTTCGCCAACCACAAGGAAGGCGGCGCCCTGATTACCCTGAAGCTGCGCGCAGGCGCACCAGGCGTGAGCCTGCAACCGTCCGAGGACCGAAGTGCATGACCATCGACAACCGCATTCAGGTCGTGTTGATCGACGACGATCCCCACTTGCGCCAGGCCTTGAGCCAGACGCTGGATCTGGCGGGCCTGAAAATCCTGCCGCTGGCCGAAGCCAAGGGCCTGGCCGCACAACTTCAACGTGATTGGCCAGGGGTGGTGGTCAGCGACATCCGCATGCCCGGCATGGACGGTCTCGAACTGTTGACCGAACTGCACGCCCAGGACCCTGAGCTACCAGTGCTGTTGATCACCGGCCACGGCGATGTACCGTTGGCGGTGCAGGCCATGCGCGCCGGGGCTTATGACTTTCTGGAGAAGCCGTTCGCCAGCGACGCCCTGCTCGACAGCGTGCGCCGCGCGTTGGCCCTGCGCCGACTGGTGCTGGACAACCGCAGCCTGCGGTTGGCCTTGAGTGACCGCAACGAGCTGAGCACACGACTGGTTGGTCAATCATCTTCGATGCTGCGCCTGCGCGAGCAGATCGGCGCCCTGGCGGCGACCAGAGCCGACGTGCTGATCCTCGGCGAAACCGGCGCGGGCAAAGAAGTCGTGGCCCGGGCGCTGCACGATTTATCAGGCCGTCGTAACGGACCGTTCGTGGCGATCAACGCCGGTGCCCTGGCCGAATCAGTGGTCGAAAGCGAGCTGTTCGGCCACGAGCCCGGCGCTTTCACTGGCGCGCAGAAACGCCGCATCGGCAAGTTCGAATTCGCCAATGGCGGCACGCTATTCCTTGATGAAATCGAAAGCATGAGCCTGGATGTACAGGTCAAATTGCTGCGCTTGCTGCAGGAGCGTGTAGTCGAACGCCTGGGCGGCAATCAACTGATCCCCCTGGATATCCGCATCATCGCCGCGACCAAGGAAGACCTGCGCCAGGCAGCGGATCAAGGGCGCTTCCGTGCCGACTTGTATTACCGCCTGAACGTCGCGCCGCTGCGGATTCCACCCTTGCGCGAACGGGGCGAAGACGCGCTGATGCTGTTCCAGCATTTCGCCGATGAAGCCAGTGCCCGCCACGGCTTGCCGCCCCATGAACTGCAACCGGGGCAACGAGCCTTGCTGCTTCGCCACACCTGGCCCGGCAACGTGCGCGAGCTGCAAAACGCGGCCGAGCGTTTTGCCCTCGGGCTGGAACTGGCCCTCGACAACAGCACGCCGCAAGGCGGCGCTGGCAATATGGCCGAAGTCGTCAGTGGTGGTTTGAGCGAGCAAGTGGAGAACTTCGAAAAAACGCTCATCGCCGCCGAACTGGCGCGCTCGCACAGTTCCGTGCGCAGCGTCGCCGAAGCCCTCGGCATTCCGCGCAAGACCCTGCACGACAAACTGCGCAAACACGGCCTGAGTTTCGCCGACAGTGGTGCTTCAGCCCACCCTGACGACCTCGACTGAGTTACCGTCCAATCATCCACTTCAAGCAAGAGGCCCCCTGAATGAGCCGCGACAGTCGACAACTGGAATCAGTCCTCCATCACGACATTCCCCTCACCCGGGACATGGGCCTCAAAGTGCTCGACTGGCATGACCAGCAACTGCGCCTGCACTTGCCGCTGGAAGCCAACGTCAACCACAAGAGCACCATGTTCGGCGGCAGCCTGTATTGCGGCGCGGTCCTGGCCGGTTGGGGCTGGCTGCATTTGCGACTCAAGGAAGAAGGTATTACAGACGGGCACATCGTGATTCAGGAAGGGCAGATCAGCTATCCGCTGCCGGTGACGGGCGATGCCAACGCCATTTGCCAGGCGCCGGATCCGGTGATCTGGAAGAAATTCCTGACCACGTTCCAGCGATACAGCCGAGCGCGGTTGACCTTGCATACGCGGGTCGTCAATGAAGGCCGTGAAGAGGATGCGGTGAGGTTTGTCGGGCAGTACGTGCTGCACCGCTAAATCGGGACCACCGCAAAACCTGTGGGAGCGAGCTTGCTCGCGATGGGGTCGTCCAGGCCAACATTGTAGTTGCCTGACCCACCGCCATCGCGAGCAAGCTCGATTTCTCCCGCCACGCCGCCTTCGCCGGCAACGCCAGAAAAAACGCATTCAACAGCGACTCCCGCGCCGGATAACTGAACGGCTCACCGCTCAGCTCCAGCACTTCACCGCCTGCACCTTCCAGTACGCCTTGGGCGGCCGCCGTGTCCCACTGCGAAGTCGGTGCAAGGCGCGGATAGCAATCTGCGGCCCCTTCAGCCAGCAAACAGAATTTCAGCGAACTGCCGATATTGGCCAGTTGCAGCTCGCCAAGGCTGGCGCTCAACCCGGCCAGTAACCGCTCCTGCTCCGGGCTCGAATGGCGACGGCTGGCCACCACGGTGAACGACTCGCCGGGCGCCGGGACGTCTCGCACCTGAATCGCCATCGGCGTGCCGCCCTTATCGCCACGCCACGCGCCGAGCCCTGCACCACCGACATAGAAACGCCCGTTGGTCGGCATCGACACCACGCCGAACACCACTCGACCGTTTTCGATCAGGGCGATGTTGACGGTGAACTCCTCGCTGCCGCTGATGAACTCCTTGGTGCCATCCAGCGGATCGACCAGCCACCAGCGCTGCCATCCGGCCCGCACGCTTTGGGGAATATTGGCGTCCTCTTCGGAGAGCACCGGGATGCCCGGATCGAGCGCCGTCAGCCCGGCCAGAATCAGGTGGTGCGCGGCCAGGTCAGCAGCGGTCACCGGCGAATCATCAGCCTTCGCCGTGACGGCGGTGCCTGTGCGCCAGAACGGCAGGATCGCATCCCCTGCCTGCAAGGCCAGTTCGATGACCGGTGCCATCAATGGATGCGGGAAATTCATGGCTGGAACGCTCCGCGCTGAGTCAACAGGTCTCGGGCCAGGTACAGCGCCGCCAAGGCACGGCCTTCGGTAAATTGCGGGTTTTGTGCCAGCGCCGAGAGCTCACGCAGATTGACCTTGTCCACCCGCATCGGCTCTGGCTCGTCGCCCTCCAGGCGCTCTTCGTAGAGGTCGGAGGCCAGTACCACTTGAATCTTCTGGCTCATGTAACCGGGGGACAGCGACAGCTCGGTCAGGTGCTCCAGCTGCCGCGCGCCGAAACCAGCCTCTTCCTTGAGCTCACGCTCGGCCGCCGCCAACACGTCTTCGCCCGGCTCGATCAAGCCCTTGGGCAACGACATTTCATATTCATCCGTGCCGCCGCAATACTCCTCGACCAGCACCGCGTGCTCGGCATCGAGCATCGCCACGATCATCACCGCGCCGTACCCGGCACCCTTGCCGACCAGGCGTTCATACGTGCGCTCCACGCCGTTGGAAAAACGCAGCTTCAGCTCTTCCACGCAGAACAATCGACTGGTGGCGACAATTTCGCGGGCGAGTATGGTGGGTTTCTGGCGCATGCAAAGCTCCTTGGCGTGAACGCGCTACTATAACGCGGCTTACCCGATTGTTTATGCCAGATATCTTTCTACCGCCCGAGACTTTGCCATGCCTTCATTACCCTGGTCCGACATCGATACCGTTCTGCTGGACATGGACGGCACGCTGCTGGACCTGCATTTCGACAACCACTTCTGGATGGAGCATCTGCCCCAGCGTTACGCCGAACTGCACGGGGTCAGCCGGGCCATGGCCGAGATGGAGTTGCAGCCGTTGTTCGAGCGCAATGCCGGCCAGTTGCAGTGGTACTGCCTGGATTTCTGGAGCGCCGAATTGAAGCTGTCGGTGCGCGACCTGAAACTGGAAACCGCTCACCTGATCGCCCTGCGCCCGGATGCCGATACCTTTCTGGCGGCGATCAAACAGGCCGGCAAGCGCGTGGTGCTGATCACCAATGCCCATCGGGATGCGCTGTCGTTGAAGCTGGAAAAAATCCAACTGGCGCCCTACTTCGAACGTTTGATCAGCTCCCATGACTACGGTTTCCCCAAGGAAAACCCGCAGTTCTGGGATGCGCTGCAAGCCGATATCGATTTCGATCCGGCGCGCAGCCTGTTCATCGACGACACCTTGCCGATCCTGCGCAGTGCACGGGATTTCGGTGTAGCGCATTTACTGGCCGTGCGCGAGCCAGACAGCCGCAAGGGGCCGAAGGACACCGCGGAGTTTGCAGCGGTCGGGGATTATCGGGATTTGATTGCAGGGCTCTAGACCGAGTTGCCAGCAATCGCGAGCAAGCTCGCTCCCACATTGGAACTTCGGTGAACACAATATTTGCTCACGACGGAATTCAGTGTGGGAGCGAGCTTGCTCGCGATAGCGGTCTTGAAGATTACTCAGGAATCCGCAACGACTGCCCCGGATAGATCTTGTCCGGGTGCGACAGCATCGGTTTATTGGCCTCGAAGATTTTGTTGTACTGGTTGGCATYGCCATATACGGCCAAGGATATCGCGCTGAGGGTGTCGCCCTTTTTCACGACCACAAAACGCGCCGCAGCAACGACAGGCCCGGTCACGGTAATCTGATCATCCACGCTGCCAACCCCGGCGATGTTGCCCACCGCCAGCAGGATCTTCTCCTTCTCTTCCTGGCTCGCCACTTCGCCGGTCACCGTGACCTTGTCGCCATCGACCGTCGCCTGCACATTCGGGTTGCCCAGGCCGACCTTTTTGATGTGCTCCTTCAACTGCTCACTGGCATTGGCGTTGCCAGGCGTCAGCAAATCCAGCAGCTTTTCGCCTGCTTCTTTCACAAAGCTAAAAAGACTCATGGTGCACTCTCCTTGGGTTTCGGGTTCCGGACGCCAAAGCCTAGACCACGACTGTCACCTGCGATTCCAACCCGACCAATGACCCCGCTTGCGATAGAATCGGCCCCCTTCCCGCACCCAGGAGCGAAGATGGACATCAAGCAGCTGAAATTCCTCATCGCGCTCGACGAAACCCGCCATTTCGGCCAGGCCGCCGCACGCTGCCACATCACCCAGCCGACCCTGTCCATGCGCCTGCGCAGCCTCGAAGAAGAACTCGACCTGCCGCTGGTCAATCGTGGTCAGCGCTTCGAAGGTTTTACGGCGCCGGGCGAGCGGGTGCTGGCCTGGGCGCGCACGGTGCTGGCGGCCTACGACGGCCTGTACGCCGAGGCGGCCGCCTGTCGCGGCAACCTGGTCGGGACCTTGCGTCTGGGTATGGTGCCACTGTCGAGCTTCGATCCGTTGCCGCTGCTGCAACGCCTGCACGGGGAACATCCGAACCTGCGCTTCGAACTCTCGGCACTGAGCTCCGAGCAGATCCTCGAACAACTGGCGAATAATCGCCTGGACCTCGGCGTCTCCTACCTGGAGCGCCTGGACACCGAACATTTCGACTCCCTGGCTTTCAGCGAAACCCGCATGGGCCTGCTCTACGACCAACGCTTTTTCACCTTTGGCGAGGCGCCGCTGAGCTGGGAATCATTGATCGAACTGCCACTGGGCATGCTCACCAGCGGCATGCACTTTCGCCAGTCCATCGACCACAACTTCCACAGCCGCGGCCTCACCCCACAACCCTTGTTGCAGACCGATGCCGTCCATCAACTGTTACAAGCTGTGCACGGCGGCCTGTGTTGCGCCGTGATGCCATTGGACGGTGGCCTCGAAGGGCTGACCGAACACTTGCGCCTGCAACCCATCGAAAGCGCCCAGACCCTTGGTCGGCTGGGGCTGATCATGCGTCGTAGCGCACCGCGATCGGCGCTGGCAGAGGCGTGCTTCGCGATTTATCAGCAATCACTGACGCGCGCCTGATCGACGGCATCTATCGGCAGATCAGTACTAACGATTAGACGTGACAAGTTGTCACGCCTAGTCTTAAAGCTGATCAAACCGTCGGTGATGCCATGAACACCAAGCGCCCTGCCTGCGCGGCGCCTGCCCTCGAAACGCCCGCGCCCGCCGCCAGCCAGACATACAGTTACAGCAACCTTGAAGACACGGAGTCGACCAGCACCGCGCTGGCCGAGGAAGTCGCGTTGGCGATTGCTTACAACGGCATCAGCCAGGCGGTCATGCTGGTGACACCGACGGACCTCGAAGACTTCATCGTCGGCTTCAGCCTGGGCAGCGGCATCATCCAGGACGCCACGGACATCTATGACCTGCAACTCAGCGGCTCGGGGGCGGCGCAATACGCGCAAGTGACCATTGCCAACCGCGCCTTCTGGAACCTCAAGCAACAGCGACGGCAACTGGCCGGCACCAGCGGTTGCGGGCTGTGCGGCGTGGAAGCGGTCGAGCAGGCGTTGCCGGACCTTCAGGTATTGCCCGGCGCCCCGCTGCCGCCAGTCGAATGGCTGGATGGTCTGCGCGAGCGAATCGGCGCCTTCCAGCCCTTGGGCCAGCATTGCGGTGCCGTGCATGCGGCAGTGTTCATGAATGACAAGGGCGAGTTGCTGCTGGGTCGCGAAGACATCGGCCGGCACAACGCCCTCGACAAGCTGATCGGTGGACTTGTCCGCCAGAACATCCCGACCGCGGGCGGCCTGGCGATTGTCACCAGCCGTTGCAGCCTCGAACTGATCCAGAAAGTCTTGCGCGCCGGCATCCAGACCCTGGTCAGCCTGTCGTCGCCCACGGGCCTCGCCGTGCAATGGGCCCGTCGGCACAACCTCAATCTCATCCATCTGCCACAGAAGAATGCGCCGCGGGTCTACAGCCCAACGTTGGAGAAACAAGCGTGAGTCAACACCGTCAAGCCGACCAGAAACCCGTCCCTCGCTACAAGCCCTACAAAGGCCCGGCCGGTGGCTGGGGCGCACTGATCAGCGTCGCCCAGGCCTGGTTGACCAGCGACAACGCGCTGAAAAACCTGCGCATGATGCTCAAGACCAACAAGAACGGCGGCTTCGACTGTCCCGGTTGCGCCTGGGGCGACTCTCAGGAAGGCGGCATGGTGATGTTCTGCGAGAACGGCGCCAAGGCGGTGAACTGGGAAGCGACCAAACGCCGTGTCGATGCCAAATTCTTCGCCAGACACAGCGTCACTTCGCTGCTGGAGCAAAGCGATTATTGGCTCGAATATCAGGGCCGCCTGACTGAGCCAATGAGCTACAACGCCGAGACCGATCGCTACCAACCGATCAGTTGGGACGACGCGTTCGCGCTGATCGCCAAACACCTGAACGGCTTGTCGAGCCCGGATCAGGCCGAGTTCTACACCTCGGGGCGGGCCAGCAACGAAGCGGCTTTTCTCTATCAGCTGTTCGTGCGCGCCTATGGCACCAACAACTTCCCTGACTGCTCGAACATGTGTCACGAGGCCAGCGGTGTCGCGTTGTCGCAAAGTGTCGGTGTCGGCAAAGGCACCGTGACGTTCGACGACTTCGAACACGCCGATGCGATTTTCGTCTGGGGCCAGAACCCCGGCACCAACCACCCACGGATGCTCGAACCGCTGCGCGAAGCGGTGAAGCGCGGCGCTCAAGTGGTGTGCATCAACCCGCTGAAAGAGCGCGGCCTGGAGCGCTTCCAGCATCCGCAGCACGCGATCGAAATGCTCACCAACGGCGACAAGCCGACCAACACCGCGTTCTTCCGCCCGGCCCTGGGTGGCGACATGGCGATCATGCGCGGCATGGCGAAATTCCTCCTGCTGTGGGAGCGCGACGCGCAGAAAACCGGTGCCCCGGCGGTGTTCGACCACGACTTCCTCAATGAGCACAGCGCCAACGTGCTGGAGTACCTGGCGACTATCGACGAGACGCCGTGGGAGCAGATCGTTGAGCAGTCGGGCCTGCCCCTGGTAGAGATCGAACAAGCGGCACGCATGTATGCCAAGAGCAAGAACGTCATCATGTGCTGGGCCATGGGCATCACCCAACACCGCCATTCGGTGGCGACCATCCAGGAAATCGCCAACCTGATGTTGCTGCGCGGCAACATTGGCCGGCCGGGTGCCGGGCTGTGCCCGGTGCGTGGCCACAGCAATGTGCAGGGCGACCGGACCATGGGCATCAACGAGCGCCCGCCCGTGGCATTCCTCGACTCCCTGGAGCGTCGCTTCCAGTTCAAGGTACCGCGCCACAATGGCCACAACGTGGTCGAGGCCATTCACGCCATGGCTGAAGGCCGGGCAAAAGTCTTCATTGGTCTGGGCGGCAACTTCGCCCAGGCCACTCCAGACAGCCCGCGCACGTTCCAGGCCCTGCAAAACTGCGACCTGACCGTGCAGATCAGCACCAAGCTCAACCGCAGCCATCTGACCCACGGCAAGGACGCGCTGATCCTGCCGTGCCTGGGCCGCACCGACATCGATATCCAGACCGAAGGCCCGCAAGCGGTGACCGTCGAAGATTCGTTCAGCATGGTCCACGCCTCCAACGGTCAGTTGCAGCGGCTGTCGAACCAGATGCGTTCGGAACCGGCGATCCTGGCCGGCATCGCTGCCGCGACCCTGGGCAGCCACCCGGTGGACTGGAGCTGGCTGGTGGCCGACTACGGCCGCATCCGCGACCTGATCGCCGAGACCATTCCGGGCTTCAAGGACTTCAATGAGAAGATCAGGAATCCGGGCGGCTTCTACCTGGGCAACAGTGCCGGCGCACGCAAGTGGAATACTGCCTCGGGCCGGGCCAATTTCCGCCCGAACGCACTGCCCATAGACCTGGTGCACGAACGCACCCGCGCTACCGGTGTGCTACCGGACCTGATCATGCAATCGATGCGCTCCCACGATCAGTACAACACCACCATCTATGGCCTCAACGACCGTTATCGCGGCGTGAAGGGACAACGGGATGTGTTGTTCGTCAACGAAGCCGACATCATTCGCCTGGGCTTCAGGCCGGGGCAGAAGGCTGACATCGTTTCGCTCTGGGACGATGGCATCGAACGTCGGGTAAAAGGCTTCACGCTGCTGGCGTTTGATATCCCGGCCGGGCAAGCGGCGGCCTACTACCCGGAAGTGAACCCGCTGGTGCCGCTGGAAAGCACCGGCGATGGCAGCCATACGCCGACTTCGAAGTTCGTGGCGATCCGGTTGGAAGCGGCGAGTGAGACCGGGCTGATCATGGCCAGGTCTGCGTAATGTAGTGGCTAATCTGGCCCCATCGCGAGCAAGCTCGCTCCCACATTTGATCTTCGGCGAACACAGCATTTGTGTTCCGCCAGGATCCACTGTGGGAGCGAGCCTGCTCGCGATGGCGTCGGAAGATTCAATGCGGGTATCAGCACCGCTTGAACACTTTCCAATCGCCCACAAAAAAGGCCGTTTCCTCATGAAAACGGCCTTTGCGAAGTAGTAAAAGACCGGCAAAAAAACGTAAAGTTCCGCCCAAAAAACAGTAACTTGCAATATTGTATACAGGTCGTGTTATTCGTCGGATTTCGATTGTCACGCCCATTCCAGAGCCTCAGGATCGCGCCGTMATCCCCTTGAGGTTCCTCCATGAAGTTCTCCTCGATTCTCTTGTTGTCCCTTGGCCTGGTCAGCGGTATCGCGTCTGCTGGCGGCACCACCGAAGCCGGTGTAGGCGGCGCATTGGGCGGGGTTCTGGGCTCGGTCGTCGGCCAGTCGTTAGGCGGCAATACAGGTTCCACCATCGGCGCGGCCCTGGGTGGCGCGGGTGGTAGTGCCGTCGGCGCAAACAAGCACAGCCGTGGTGAAGCAGCCCTTGGCGGTGCGTTGGGCGCAGCAGGCGGTAACGTGGTCGGTCGCAGCATGGGCGGCACCAGCGGCAGCCTGATCGGCGCCGCAGCAGGTGGCGGTGCCGGTGGCGCGCTGGGTAACTACATGGGCAAAGAGTACGATGATGAAGGCGGCGATCGTCGTTACTATCGCGACCATGACCGTCGTCGCTACTACCGCGACGGCCACCGTCACCACGGTCATGCCTATGGCCACCGCAAGCATCGCTGGCACGACGACGACTAAGGCATCCATCGCCTCGCTATAACTGGTACATCAAAAATCGCAGCCCAAGGGCTGCGATTTTTTTTGCCTTACTGAACCACCAGACGCTGCAGCTCCCCGCGCAACCCTGCAGGAATCGCCACGGGTTGATTCGACGCTCGATCGACAAACACATGCACGAAGCGCCCTGCCGCACAGGCTTCGTCTTCCCCTTGCTTGAACACGGCCAGTTCGTATTGCACCGAGCTGTTGCCCAACTTGCCCACCCGCAGACCGATCTCGATGCGATCCGGGAAGGCAATGGAAGCAAAGTAATCACAGGAGGAACTCACCACGAACCCCACCACTTCACCGTCATGGATATCCAGGCCGCCGACTTCGATCAGGTAAGTGTTCACCGCCGTATCGAAGAAGCTGTAGTAGGTAACGTTGTTGACGTGACCGTAGGCGTCGTTGTCGTGCCAGCGGGTGGTGATGGGCTGGAAGTGGGGGTAGTCGGTGCGTTGGGGCATCAGCGTTGGTTCCTGGAGTAAGTTCGCCAAGTCTAAGACGAAAACCGCGTTATCGTTCTTCGCGAGCAAGCCCGCTCCCACATTGGATCTCGATCAGACACACTAACTGTCTTCGCCGCCGATCACCTGTGGGAGCGAGCCTGCTCGCGAAGGCGTCCTTACGGGCGCCACATCAATCACCTGTCAGCAAACCCCTTGCCAGCCGCCGCCAGCTCACCAATCACCCGCGCCGGGTTCCAGTGATCGCCCTGACGCGTCTCAAGGTCCATCAAGCGCCGATGAATGTCCGCCAACCCTTGCTGATCCGCCCAGGCCATCGGCCCGCCCTTGTCCGCCGGGAAACCGTAACCATTGAGGTAGACCAGATCGATATCGTGAGCCGATCCGGCAATGCCCTCCTGAAGGATCTTCGCGCCTTCGTTGACCAGTGCCAGCAAGCAGCGCTCGAGAATTTCTTGCGGGCCGATCTCGCGACGCTGGAACCCCAGCCCTTCACTGACTTCCAGCACCAGCGCGTCCACCTGTGGATCATGTTCGGCTTGACGGCTGCCCGGTTCATAGTGGTAATAACCATTGCCACTCTTCTGGCCAAAACGCTCCATTTCGCACAGTCGGTTATCCACCTGAACTTCCGGCGCATCCTGCCCGACACCCGACAGTTGCCGGGCGCGCCACTGCAGGTCGACGCCCACCACATCGAACATGCGGAACGGCCCCATGGCGAAACCGAAGCCTTGCAGCGCTGCATCTACCTGGTAGGGATAAGCGCCTTCCAGCAGCATTTTTCGTGCTTCGAGCACATAGGTATTGAGCATGCGGTTGCCGATGAAACCGTCGCAATTGCCCGCCACCACACTGACCTTGCCCATGCGCTGGCCGAGCGCCAGTGCCGCATCGAGGACTGCCGGTGCCGTCTGCGCGCCACGGACGATTTCCAGCAGCTTCATGATGTGCGCCGGGCTGAAGAAGTGCAGGCCCAGGACCTGCTGCGGGCGCCCCGTAACCGCAGCAATGGCGTCGATGTCCAGCGCCGAGGTATTGCTGGCCAGAATGGCTTCGGGTTTGAGCAGGCCGTCCAGTTCGCGGAAGATTTTCTGCTTGAGCTCAAGGTTTTCGTACACCGCTTCGATGACCAGGTCGACATCGCGGATGGCCACATAACCTTCTGCCGCCGTTACGCGCGCGACACGGGCATCTGCTTCGCCCTGATCAATCCGGCCCTGGCGCACGTTATGGGCGTAGGTGTCCGCCACGGTGGCCAGCGCTTGCTGCAGCATTTGCGGATTGTTGTCGACCCACTGCACGGCAACCCCGGCGTTGGCCAGGCACATGACAATGCCACGGCCCATGGTGCCCGCTCCGATGACGGCAGCGCGCTGAATATTCGTCGGTGTCTGGCTCATGTTTTGTTCTCTTGTTGGCGATCCGAAGACAGCCCTCACCATAGTCAGCCACTGCGATTTTTTGAAATTTATTCCTGTGATGAGCAACATTCAGCGGATGGATGTGCCCCTGATAACACCGCAAATCCCCGTGGGAGCGAGCCTGCTCGCGATAGCGGTGTGTCAGTCGCCATCTCTATGGGATGTGCCAACGTCATCGCGAGCAGGCTCGCTCCCACAAGGGTTACGACTCAGCCTGACAAATGTTGCTCGGCCCACCCCCGCACCCCGGCATACGGGTAATCCTCCAGCGCTGCAAAACCGGGAATCGACCGCGCCTTGAGTTTGGTGAACAGCGGCACGCTGATTCCGCACAGAAACCGTGTCACGCGTTCAGCCGAGGGCACGTTGCCCGTGTGCTGCTCGTGCCTGTGGATAAAGTCGCCACACAGCGTCTCGAAATTTTTATCCACAAGCGCCGGCAACTCCGGTGGTGCGGGCAACCGCGCCACTTGCCCGTGACACACCGAACAATGGCCACATTGCTGCGGGGCATTGTGGTCGCCGAAGTACTCAGCCAGGCGGTAACCCAGGCAACGGTCGGTGGCGAACAGATCCAGCATCGCGTGAATCCGCGCGACCTCGGTGCGCTCATGCCGAGTGAAATAGCCGTGCAGTTCCTCGCTCAATGCGGCGCTGTCGAAACCGCTTTGCAGCACGCTGTAGACCTCGGTCATCTGCTTGCTTTCCAGCTCCACCCAGCCCTTCTCCTGGAAGTAATCCAGCGCCTTGACCACCCGACTGCGTTCGGCCCGGTGCTGCTCGTACAACGCCTCGAAATTCACCGTGGCCCAGGTTCGGGCGCGGCTGGAGGTCTGGATGATCGCTGCGACAAAATCCCTGCGCTCGCCTTCGAAACGCGCCAATAGCGCCTCGGGCTCCTGCACATACTTGAAACGGTACTCGGCGTAGTAGGCGTAGCGCGGGGCGATCAACCCGCGCAATTCGAGTTGCACCAGCAAGGTCTTGAGCGGCAACTGGCGAATATTGCTCTGATCGGCCAACGGCCCCAACAGAAACTCCCACTGCCCTTCGGGTGCTGCGGCAAGCATCTCGTCCAGCACGCAACGGATGCCATCCAGCTCGGGCGTGTCGCCGTAGACGAAGTTCTCCAGCACGTTGAGGCTGTCGCGGTTGGCCAACACCAGGCAGTCCKACGGTTGCCCGTCACGCCCGGCACGGCCTATTTCCTGACTGTAGTTTTCGATGGATTTGGGCAGGTCGAAGTGCACCACGTTGCGGATGTCGCTCTTGTCGATACCCATGCCAAAGGCGATGGTGGCGACGATGCAATTGGACTGCCCGCCCATGAAGCGACGCTGGATCGCCTCCCGTTGCTCATGGGGCAACCCGGCGTGATAGGCCTCGGCCTGAATGCCGTTGCGGTTCAGGTGTTCGGCGATGTGCTCCGCCGTTTTCTGCAGGGTGACGTAGACGATGCTCGGCTGCTCCGGACGCTGGCTCATCCACTCGACGAGGCGTCTGCGCTTGTCCGCTCCGCGAACCGGCTCCACCAGCAAATTCAGGTTCGGGCGATAGAAACCGGTGGTCACTACATCCTCGGCGGCGATGGCGAATTTCGCCTGCATGTCGGCGATGACCTTCGGCGTTGCCGTTGCAGTAAGCAGCAGAACCTGAGGGATATTGAACTGGCGTTGATAATCGGGAAGCTTGAGGTAGTCCGGGCGAAAGTTATGCCCCCATTCGGAGATGCAGTGCGCCTCGTCCACCACCAGCAGCGAGATCGGTACTTGCTGCAGGAAATGGCGAAAACGCTCGTTCTTCAAGCGTTCCACCGAGATCATCAAAATCTTCAATTCGCCGGACTTGGCCCGGGCCATGACGTCACTGGCGTCATCGCGGCTCTGGGCCGAATCGATACTGCCCGCCGAGATGCCGTGGCGCTGCAGGAACGACAGCTGATCCTGCATCAACGCCAGCAACGGCGAGACCACCAGCGTCAGGTGCGGCAGCAACAGCGACGGCAATTGGTAGCAAAGGGATTTGCCCGAACCGGTGGGGAAAATCGCCGCCGCCGAACGCCCGGCCAACACAGCACTGACGGCCGTCTCCTGACCGGGTCGAAACTGTGGATAACCGAAAACCTGTTCCAGGGTGTTGTGCATAAGCTGTCACTCCATTGACCGCTGGGGAGTCAAAAGCCTGGCCGGCGATTGCAGCGAGTCAAGAAAAGGTCGGGGGCGAAAACGATAGGGGATGATACAGCGGATGGCTGCAAGGGCTTGAGGAATCGGGTAACGGACAGATCGCGAAGAGGCCAACACACCCACCGCAAAACTCGAAACACCCGACATTGTCCGAGGCACCCTCTACCGAGATTTACTGCGAAGCGACTGAAAACGCTGTAAGCATTTTTACCTCTCGCCATTTCGCGTTGAAAACCCACCACCAACCTGTAGTCCCCTTCCTCCAAATATGACAAAACCCTTACAAAGCCTGTCGATCTCAGCCGTCTTGTCCCCCAACGCCATACCCTCCTATAGTTTCCTGCGCGGCTGAAAACAGTGTCTCGGCCTGCCGGGAACACTTGCCGATTTCGCACAGGACCCACTTAATGAAAAACCCCGACTCACTGACAGCCCGCTACCACCCGCTCAAGACCCGCTACAGCGAAACCCCGGTGCTGGTCATCGATACCGAGGCCGACCCCTTCGAGATCCTCGACGCCGCCCGACAACGCATCCGCGCCGCCAGCGATCTGCTCGAAACCCTTTATTGCACCTGTTTCAAACAGGCCGAAGCGAGCGACATCCCCAAGATCGTCAGCGCCCTGTACCTGCTGACCCAGGACGGCAACGACCTGCTCGACATCGCCCGGCAACGCTTGCCGAAACACGTTGCTTGCCCCACCACAACTCCCTGTGGGAGCGGGCTTGCTCGCGAAAAACGATAACGCGGTCCACTGTGGATAACGCCGTCAGCAACGACCTATGAAAGCTTCGGCAAGGTCCTACAAAACAAGACACCTTGTCGACTATCGATGACCAGTCACTCAATCCTATAGTCCGGGCTGTCGCTGCCAAATCAGCGACTCGGGCTTGGTCACCCGAATTAGATCTACGTACTCACCCGTTGTATGCTGCCGACGCTTTTTTGTGTCTGCACGCTATATGGTGGCTGTGTTTGGGATGCCTTCGGGCATGCCGGTTCTGTGCGTAGATCTCACCGGTTGACCAACCCGAACACAGTCGCCTCCCATCGTTTGGTCACGATGATGGCGGTCCTTTCTGGCACATCTGAGATTGCACATCATGAATAAATGGAATCCGTTCACCAACGAACGCTATCTACCGCTCCACACCAACCTCACCGATTCCCCGCCCCTGATCATCGACACAGAAGCCAACCCCCAAGACATCCTCGAAGCCGCCCTCCAACGCATCCGGGCGTCCAGCGACCTGCTGCAAACCCTGCACTGCCAATGCTTCAAACACGGCGACCTCGAAGATATCCCCCACATCACCCACGCCCTCTACCTGCTGACCCAGGACGGCTGCGACCTGCTCAAAATCGCCCAGCAACGCATGCTCAACTGGAAAGCCCCAGCCTAAAGTCGAGTGAACAGATCGTTCCCACGTTCTGCGTGAGAACGATCAACACCTGCCGCAACTGACCAGATGAAAGTCCATTCAATCTGATCAGCATTGCCCGAAAGTAAGCCAATGGCGTACATTAGCGATGATTTTCATTGAGACCCCAGTTTTCACCCGTCGAGCCAAAGAGTTACTGGATGACGATGCCTATATCGCCTTGCAGAAGCTGCTGGTGTTGAACCCTTCGGCTGGCGACGTTATTGAAGGGACAGGCGGGATTCGCAAAATGCGGGTCGCAGCCAAGGGACATGGCAAACGAGGCGGAGCCCGCGTGATTTACTACCATTTCGTCTCGGCATCGCAGATCGCTTTGTTGATGATCTACCCTAAAAATGAACAACAAGACCTGACCGCCGATGAGCGCAAAGCGTTGAAAACCGTCATCGAACACTGGAGATAACCATGAGCAAATTTTTTGATGAGCTGATGGAAAGCGTGCAACAGATGGACGAGATCGTACGGGGCGAACGTCGGCCTTCCCGCGAATTCCGGGTTGATGCGTTGCAAGTCAAAGAAATTCGTAAGGCTACAGGTTTGACTCAAGCCAAGTTCGCAGCGTTGATCGATGTCCAACTCGGCACCCTGCGCAACTGGGAGCAGGGCCGCCGCGAACCGACAGGCCCTGCCAAAGCCTTGCTGAAAGCCATTCATAATGACCCTGTCCATGTGCTGAATGCGTTAGCCGATTAAACAGAGCACCTCCGTTGATTGCCTTCGTCCCAGATGTTGACCGTTGACTGGCGAAGGGACGCGGCGATAAGACGGCCCTGACCATTGGCATGCTTTACCAAGCGATAGCAAAGCTGCGCTGGGACACGCGGTAACTGGATAGCCTATGTAGAAAATGTCACTCCAGAAACGTCTCGCAGAACTGCAATTATTCTGGCGTTATCGCCTCATGAGTGAAGGAATAATAGCCACATGGCTAGAAAAACAGCGCCGCTTCTGCCGTCGATTGCACGACTACTGACCGACCTCGGTGAGCGCCTGAAACTGGCCCGTTTGCGTAGAAAACTCACGGCTAAACAAGTGGCCGAACGAGCCGGGATGTCAGTCATGACATTGCGCTCCCTGGAATCTGGTGGTGCGGGAGTAACGATGGGAGCTTATCTGTCGGTGATGCACGTATTGGGTTTGGAGCAGGATTTGAACAAGATTGGCGCAGCCGATGAAACGGGACGTCGACTGCAGGATGGAAAGCTATGTCGAACTGCAAGTCGAAAGGTCGAAAAGCCCCGACGCAAACAAAGCACAACCGCTGCCAAAGAAAACAAACCATTTTCCTTACAGACAGATGGCGTCGTTGGTAAGTCGTACCTCAGCGAGAGCGATCTCCACTCCTTCCCGCTGAATACCCACTCACTGTCCGCGTTACTGACAAAAAAAGAAGACTGAGCTCAACACCTAATTAATAGGTAGACCGAGGTGCGTGTAGGGCGCTAAAACGGGAAACCGGTTGCGAAGCGACCCTGAAAAGAAGGACTACTGCGCAGTCCAGCGGGAGCAAGCTCCCTCGCCACAGGTTCCGCGCTCAGCCACTCTCTCCCTAAGTCTTTCCTCCAAACTCGACGACCTCTAAGATTCGGCCATGCCCAACCGGACGCCCCGCAATGAACCTCGCCCTCAACTTCCCCGACGACCATTCAATGCAGCAACTCATACAACTGCTGCACGAAGAACTCGGCCTACCCGAGCGCAAAACCATCAGCCTCAACACCTCGATCAACTTCGACCTGGGCTGCAACGGTGTCGATGCGCAACATTTGATCGAAACCCTGGAAAACCACTTCGCCATCGACTTCGTGGATTTCGACAGCTATCGCTATTTCCAGCCCGACGGCTACGATGTATTTCTCAAGCGCAAAGCCAAGGGTCGCGGCGACAAGGTGCCATTGACCATCGGCATGCTCTACCGGGCCATCAAGGCCCAACGCTGGGACACGCAGGCGCTGGAAGGCTTGTAGCGACGCGCACAAAAAAGCCGCCCCGAAGGGCGGCTTTTTCGTTAGCTCAAACCAGCACTTACAACTTAGGACCCGCAGCCTTGATCGCGTCGCTCACTTCGAACTTCTTGAAGTTCTCGATGAACAGGCCGGCCAGTGCTTTGGCGGCTTCGTCGTAGGCGGCTTTGTCGGCCCAGGTGTTGCGTGGGTTCAGCAGGCCAGTCTCAACGCCCGGTACGGCCAGTGGCACGTCGAGGTTGATGGTGTCCAGGTGCTCGGTCTTGGTACCGATCAGCGCGCCGCTCTGGATCGCTGCGATCACGGCACGGGTGGTCGGGATGTTGAAGCGCTTGCCGACGCCGTAGCCACCGCCGGTCCAGCCGGTGTTGACCAGGTAGACCTTGGAGCCGAAGCCGCGGATGCGCTTGATCAGCAGCTCAGCGTATTCACCAGCCGGACGCGGGAAGAACGGTGCGCCGAAGCAGGTGGAGAAGGTCGACTTGATGCCGCTGCCCGAACCCATTTCGGTCGAGCCCACCAGTGCGGTGTAACCGGACAGGAAGTGGTAGGCCGCTTGTTCTTCGTTGAGGATCGACACTGGCGGCAGTACGCCGGTCAGGTCGCAGGTCAGGAAGATCACAGCGTTCGGCTCGCCACCGAGGTTCTTCTCGGAGCGCTTGGCAACGTGCTCCAGCGGGTAGGCGGCGCGGCTGTTCTGGGTCAGGCTGACATCGGCGTAGTCGGCGTGCTTGGCGTCGTCGATGACGACGTTTTCCAGGACCGCGCCGTGCTTGATGGCTTTCCAAATAACCGGCTCGTTCTTCTCGGACAGGTCGATGCACTTGGCATAGCAACCGCCTTCGATGTTGAACACAACGCCTTCGCCCCAGCCGTGTTCGTCGTCACCGATCAGGTAACGGCTTTCGTCAGCGGAAAGGGTGGTTTTACCAGTGCCGGACAGACCGAAGAACAGGGTCACGTCGCCCTCTTCGCCGATGTTGGCGGCGCAGTGCATTGGCAGCACGTCGGCGGCCGGCAGCAGGAAGTTCTGCACCGAGAACATGGCTTTCTTCATTTCACCGGCGTAACGCATGCCGGCGATCAGCACTTTCTTCTGTGCGAAGTTGATGATCACGCAGCCGTCGGAGTTGGTGCCGTCACGCTCTGGCACGCATTCGAAGTTGGCAACGTTGAGGACCTGCCACTCTTCACGACCAGCCGGGTTGTACTGGGCCGGGTTGATGAACAGGCAACGGCCGAACAGGTTCTGCCAGGCGGTCTGTGTGGTCATCTTCACGGCCAGGTAGTGCTCGGAAGCCGCACCTACATGCACGTGGGAAACGAAATGCTCTTGCGCGTTGTTGAATGCCTCAACGCGAGCCCACAGGGCGTCGAACTTGTCGGCYGGGAACTTGCGGTTGATCGGGCCCCAGGCGATAGCGGCCTGGGTGCTTGGCTCTTCAACGATGAAACGGTCGACTGGCGAACGGCCGGTACGGTGACCGGTACGAACAACCAGTGCGCCGGTATCGGCAAGCTCGCCTTCACCGCGGTTGAGGGCTTCTTTAACCAGATCATCAACACTCAGATCGGTGTACACGGCATTATTGGCTTGCGTCATGAGGTTCCCCGTCGGCCAGTGGCCGAGTGCTCCAAACGTTTTTGTAGTAGAAAGTCGTGCACTACTACCGCGAAAAAAGTGGGCCGGATTATGCCAGAAAAGCCCAAAAAAAGTAGGCCCCTCCTGTCGTAACGGCATTAATCCGGCGGTAGCCAGTGAATTTACCTGCGCTGAACCGTTTTAGTGACGAGTATCTGACGGCGTATCGATACCCGCACCGGCGAACAATTGAGTGACATCGGCTGCGTCGAACAGGTAGCGCTGATTGCAGAACTGGCAATCGATTTCGATATTGCCACCGTGTTCGACCACCAAATGCTGCGCGTCTTCCATCCCCAGACTGACCAGCGCATTGGCCGAACGTTCGCGCGAGCAGCTGCAACGGAAGCGCAACTTCTGCACATCGAACAGACGCACCTGCTCGTCGTGGTACAGGCGATGCAGCACGGTTTCGTTGTCCAGGCTCAACAGCTCATCGGCGGTCAGCGTACCGCCCAGCGTAGTGATGTGCTGCCAGCTGGCGGCGCGCTCATCTTCGTCTTTCAAACGGTCGGCCGGCAGTTGTTGCAGCAACAGGCCACGGGCGCGACGACCATCGGCGTACAGCCAGAATCGCGTGCCGACTTGCTGGGACATGACGAAATAGTTGGTGAAGCATTCGGACAGGGTGGTGCCGTCGAGATCGACGATGCCCTGGTAGCGCTGGCCCTGTTTCGGGTCGATGGTCAATGCCAGGACACCATCGGGCATCAGGTCGGCCAGGGTGGCATCGGGAGCGATACGGTCCGCGTCATAACGGGCCAGGCCACGGATGTCGCGCTCGCTGGAGCACTCGATCATCAGCAGCGGGATCGGGCCTTCGGAGCGGGCTTGCAGAATCAGCAAGCCATCGAACTTCATCGTGCCAACCAGCAACGATGCGGCCGCCATCAGCTCGCCGAGCAGTTGCGCGACCGGCTGCGGGTAGGCGTGTTTGGCCAGGACTTCGGCGTAGCTGAGCTCCAATGAGACCAGCTCGCCACGGGTGTCGCTGTCATCGAAGATGAAGCGTTGGGTGAAGTCGTTATCCGGTAGGTCAGTCATAAGTCTGGGTATCTGAAGTGGTGACAAAAGTGATTACAGAATTCGAGGTTGCGTCTTGGCCATAGCGTCTTGCTGTCGGGTTATGGCTTACAGGCCGGCGACTGTGTGCGTTTTACGACGAATGGCACTGCCAATGGCTCATAAAGGGTAGGCGAATTACCCCATATGGCTACGCGCAAGCACAATTACAAGTCTTTGCCTGTTTGAGTGATCGACGGCCCCGGTCAATCATTCATTGCTGCTACCACGAAACTTGAACAGATCCCGCCGCTGTTTCTTGCTCGGTTTGCCATCGGTGCTCACGCCCAGAGCACCTGCTTTGCGCTCGGCGGYGGCGTTTTCGCGCTTGGCGATGCTGGCTTCAGTTTCGGCGTACAGCATCTGCGCCTCCGGTGCGCCACGGCGAACGATCGACAACGCCTGGACCACTACCGTGCGCTCATCGAAACCGGTGCGAATCACAAACTCGTCACCGACCCGTGGCTCTTTACCCGGCTTGCAGCGTTCGCCCCGGCAATGCACCTTGCCGCTTTCAATCGCCGCCTTGGCCAGGGCACGGGTTTTGTAAAATCGTGCAGCCCACAACCATTTATCGAGGCGGACTTTGTCGTCCTCTTCGTTTTTTTGTGCCATGGAATTTCCTCATTCTGAAATATTGGTGAACTGTACTACCGTTTCTGACGTACCAAGAATTTCACCGGCTCGGATTACAATGCTGACATTCCATAACCTCCTTGCGAGGCTGGAAATCCGGGCCGTAGATATCTGTCGCCTTTTAACCATTATTCTGCGTGAATACCGCGAATTCGGCCGCATGCGGCCCGAGCGGTTTCTACCGGTTGAGCACTTTTGAAGACATTTGACCATTTGACCGTTGTCGGTCTGCGCGAGTGGGTGGCGCTCCCGGATTTGGGAGTCGCGGGCCTTCGGGCAAAAATCGACACCGGTGCCAGCACCTCAAGCCTCCACGCCACCGAAATCGAGCTGTTCGAGCGCGATGGTGAGCAGTGGGTGCGTTTTACCGCCCACCTGGGTTCCGTCGTACAACTGCGCCACCGGCGCTGCGAAGCACCGTTGGTGACGATGAAAACCATTAAAAGCTCAAACGGTCACGCGCAGGTGCGATACGTGATCAGCACCACCCTGGCCCTTGGTGATCGGGTCTGGCGGGTCGAGTTCACGCTCGCCTGCCGCAAGTCCATGCGTTATCGCCTGCTGCTCGGCTCCAAAGCCCTGATCCACGGCCAGTTGGTGGTCAATCCGGGCATCAAGTATGTACAAGACAAGCCGGTGTTCCCGGTATCTACCTCCTCCACAGGTGTTGCATGAAGATCGCTGTGCTGTCGCGGAACCCGCGTCTGTATTCCACCCGCCGCCTGGTTGAAGCCGGTACTGAACGCGGCCATGAAATGGTGGTGGTCGATACCCTGCGCGCCTACATGAACATCGCCAGCCACAAGCCGCAGATCCACTACCGCGGCAAACCGCTGGAGGGTTTCGATGCGGTGATTCCACGGATCGGTGCGTCCGTGACCTTTTATGGCTGCGCAGTGCTGCGCCAGTTCGAAATGATGGGGGTATTTCCGCTCAACGAATCGGTGGCCATTGCCCGTTCACGGGACAAGCTGCGTTCGCTGCAATTGCTGTCCCGTCGCGGGATCGGCTTGCCGGTGACCGGGTTTGCCCACTCCCCCGATGACATTCCCGACCTGATCGAAATGGTCAACGGCGCGCCGCTGGTGATCAAGGTGCTGGAAGGCACCCAAGGCATCGGCGTGGTGCTGTGCGAAACCGCTACAGCCGCAGAATCGGTGATCGAGGCGTTCATGGGCCTCAAGCAGAACATCATGGTTCAGGAGTACATCAAGGAAGCCGGTGGCGCGGACATTCGCTGCTTCGTCGTCGGGGACAAGGTGATTGCCGCAATGAAGCGCCAGGCCAAGCCCGGCGAGTTTCGCTCCAACCTGCATCGCGGTGGCAGCGCGAGCCTGATCAAGATCACGCCGGAAGAGCGCATGACGGCGTTGCGCGCAGCCAAGGTCATGGGGCTGGCGGTAGCGGGTGTGGACATCCTGCGCTCCAATCACGGGCCGCTGGTGATGGAAGTGAACTCGTCGCCGGGGCTGGAAGGGATCGAGACCACCACTGGCAAGAATGTCGCGGGGATCATCATCGAGCATCTGGAGAAAAATGGCGGGCCGAATATGACGCGGACCAAGGGCAAGGGTTGATTCTGAATTTTGTGGCGGCAGGGATGCCGCCATCGCGAGCAAGCTCGCTCCCACAGTGATCTTCAGTGGACATACAATTTGTGTTCAACACGATCACTATGGGAGCGGGCTTGCTCCGGGCGGCGTTCCGACGAAGGGGCCTTCAGCCCCTCTGCAAAATCCTGTTTTTAAACAGCATCCCGCGGCAACATCAACCCCAACGGCAAGCGCACTCGCGCTTCCAGCCCACCACCCGAGCGGTTACGCAACTCAACATTCCCGCCATGCATCGAAGCAATCCGCTTCACGATCGCCAACCCTAAACCGGTGCCCTTCCCGCCCCGGGCACGATCACCGCGGGTGAACGGGTTGAATATCGCTTCCAGTTCCGACGGATCAATACCGGCACCACGGTCCATGACACTCAGCACCACATACGGCGCGCTGGTGTCCCCGGACACATACGCCGCCACCTCTACACCGCTGCCGGCATGATGCAGCGCATTGCCGATCAGGTTGTTCAGCAATCGCTTCATCGACACACGACGCAACGGAAACGGCTGAATCGGCTCCAGGCGCAGCCGCACTTTCTCTTCATTCTGGTTGTAGGGCGCAGCGACTTCGCGGACCAGGTCGCTCAGGTCAACTTCTTCCACCGACTCGTCGCGCCCGTCACGAATGAACGCCAGGAACTGATCGAGAATCGCGTCCATGTCTTCGATATCGCGCACCATGTCGTCGGTCAGGTCGGTACGATCACCCATCAATTCCAGGGACAGACGCAAGCGGGTCAACGGCGTGCGCAAATCATGGGAAACCCCGGCCAGCATCAGCTCACGTTCGCGACCGGCCTGCTCGACGTCTTCGGCCATCTGGTTGAAAGCGCGGTAAACCTCGGTCATCTCACTCGGCGTATCGCTGATCGGCAGGCGCACGCTACGCCCCTGGCCCAGTTGCCGCGCGGCATACACCAGACGTTTCAAAGGTTGATTGAGCTGGCTGACGAAGATCCAGGCCGAAGCGGTGGAAAGCAGACCAATAGCGAGGAACCAGCCCAGTACATTCCAGATTTTCTGGCCGCGCAACGGATGGGGATACAGCGGTACTTTCAGCCAGCCATCGCCCAGGCTTGGTGCCCGAACCCACAGCGCCGGTGGCGAATGCATACGCAGCCGGACTTCAGTGTCGGCACCCAGCTCCGCCTGCATCTGCCGCTGGTAGATCTCGCTGTAAGGCCAGTGTTGTTCGCCTTCCGGCACGCCGGCACCCACCACCCGGATCAGGGTCGCGGCCTCGGCGATCTTGCCGCGGCTTTCTTCATCGGCGGCCCAATAGGCGCGCAGCGTCAGGGCGACACCGTGGCTGTACTGGCGGTCCACCAGCACGTCTTCGTTCATCAGCAGATAAACCAGGGTCAGCGCCTTGGAGAAGAGTACGACGATGAGCACCAGCCAAAGGGTGCGGGAGAAGAAGCTCTGGGGGAACCAAACGGGGGTTTTCATGAGTAACCGTTAAACGCTTGCAGGAGAGAGCGATGCTCGCATATTGCGGTTTGCGAGTCTGCGGACAGGATCGATTGATCCAGTGTCCGCATGACCCGTTCCTACAAATCGCCAATCACTTGGTGGCGGTACCATCCGGAACAAACACGTAACCCACGCCCCAGACAGTCTGGATGTAACGCGGTTTGGAGGGGTCGGGCTCAATCATCCGGCGCAGACGGGAAATCTGCACATCGATGGAACGCTCCAGGGCATCCCACTCGCGGCCACGGGCCAGGTTCATCAATTTGTCGCGGGTCAGCGGTTGACGCGCGTTCATCACCAGGGCCTTGAGCACTGCGAACTCACCGGTGGTGAGCATGTGCACTTCTTCGCCACGCTTGAGCTCGCGGGTGGCCAGGGACAACTCGTAGTCACCGAAGGTCACGCTTTCGTCTTCGCTGCCCGGGGCGCCAGGCACCGGAGCCGACTGGCGACGCAATACCGCTTTGACGCGGGCCATCAGCTCATCCGGGTTGAACGGCTTGGCCAGGTAATCGTCGGCGCCCAGTTCCAGGCCCTTGATGCGGCTCAACTCGTCGCCCTTGGCGGTGAGCATGATGATCGGAATCTGGTTGTTCGCGTTGCGCAGACGGCGGCAGGCGGTCAGACCGTCTTCGCCGGGCAACATCAGGTCGAGGACGACCAGGTTGAACACTTCGCGCGCCAGCAGGCGATCCATTTGCTCAGTGTTCGGTACGGCGCGGGCGCGATAGCCCTTGCTGACGAAAAAACGTTCCAACAGGCTGCTGAGGCCCGGATCGTCGTCAACAATAAGAATTTTTTCGCCTTCAGCAATGTTTGCAGTGCTGCTCATTGGATGCTCCTTTGATCTCGGCGCGCATTATGGCGTAGCTGCCGTTATACGCACCGTGTGCATTGTTAGCAGATTTTTCCTTTAGCGCCAGAAAACCGGCCGTTGTGCCTGCTGCCTGCGATGCCCCCGAACGACAGAACGCTGGTTATAATGCGCGGCCTTTTGTGTCAGGCAACATCAGACAGGTACTACAGACAGACGCCATTTATTTTCATGGTGTCGGCAGTAATTGTTCGATTTCACGGGTCAACGGGATACCTTTTGATCCAGGTAGCGGCGCAGGCCAGGCCGCTCAACCAGACTCGCCGAGCCCTTATCCTTGCGCCTGCGAGCCTGCTTTCACAATTTGTCAGGTGGTTTTATGGACAGCATCAACAGCCGCATCGCCGAGGAACTCGGTGTACGCCCACAACAGGTCGAAGCGGCCGTCGCGCTACTCGATGAAGGCTCTACCGTTCCCTTCATCGCCCGTTACCGAAAAGAAGTGACCGGCAGCCTAGACGATACGCAATTGCGTCATCTGGAAGAGCGCCTGCGCTACCTGCGAGAACTCGACGAACGGCGCATCAGCATCCTTGCCAGCATCGAAGAGCAAGGCAAGCTGACGCCGCAACTTGAACGCGACATCAAGCTCGCCGACACCAAGACCCGCCTCGAAGACTTGTACCTGCCGTACAAGCAGAAGCGCCGCACCAAGGGCCAGATCGCCCTGGAAGCCGGCCTCGGCGAACTGGCCGACGGCTTGTTCAACGACCCGTCCCTGAGCCCGGAAACCGAAGCCGCACGTTTCATCGACGCAGAAAAAGGCGTGGCCGATGTGAAGGCTGCCCTCGAAGGCGCCAAGTACATCCTCATGGAGCGCTTCGCCGAAGACGCCGGCCTGCTGGACAAGCTGCGCAACTACCTCAAGCAGGAGGCCACCCTCAGTGCCCGCGTGATTGCCGGCAAGGAGGAGGAGGGCGCCAAGTTCCGCGACTACTTCGAACACGACGAACCGCTCAAAAGCATGCCGTCGCACCGCGCGCTGGCAATTTTCCGTGGCCGCAACGAAGGCATCCTCAGCTCCGCGCTGAAGGTCGGCGACGAATTGCCGGGCACCATGCACCCGTGCGAAGGCATGATTGGCCAGCAATTCGGTATCCAGAACCAGAACCGCGCCGCCGACAAATGGCTGGGCGAAGTAGTGCGCTGGACCTGGAAGGTCAAGCTCTACACCCATCTGGAAACCGACCTGCTGGGCGAGCTGCGCGATGGCGCGGAAACCGAAGCGATCAACGTTTTCGCCCACAACTTGCACGACCTGCTGCTGTCGGCCCCGGCCGGCCCGCGCGCCACTTTGGGCCTCGACCCTGGCCTGCGTACCGGGTGCAAAGTGGCCGTGGTTGATGCCACCGGCAAGCTGCTGGATCACGCCACGGTTTACCCGCACGTGCCGCACAACAAGTGGGACCAGACCCTCGCGGTGCTCGCCGCCCTGTGCGCCAAGCACTCGGTGGACCTGATCGCCATCGGCAACGGTACCGCCAGCCGTGAAACCGATAAGCTGGCCGCCGAGCTGATCAAAAAATATCCAGCGATGAAGATGACCAAGGTCATGGTTTCCGAGGCCGGTGCATCGGTTTACTCGGCGTCGGAACTGGCCTCCAGGGAATTCCCGGACCTCGACGTGTCGATCCGTGGCGCCGTGTCCATTGCCCGTCGCCTGCAAGATCCGCTGGCTGAGCTGGTGAAGA
Source organism: Pseudomonas sp. KB_15 (assembly GCF_052114525.1). Taxonomy (NCBI): domain Bacteria; kingdom Pseudomonadati; phylum Pseudomonadota; class Gammaproteobacteria; order Pseudomonadales; family Pseudomonadaceae; genus Pseudomonas; species Pseudomonas sp. KB_15. Next base: position 33,951 of record NZ_JBFREX010000014.1, read on the forward strand.
TCGATCCGAAATCCATCGGCGTTGGCCAGTACCAGCACGACGTGTCGCAGCTGAAACTGGCCCGTGGCCTGGATGCAGTGGTCGAGGACTGCGTGAACGCCGTCGGCGTGGACGTGAACACCGCTTCCGTGGCGTTGCTGGCACGGATTTCCGGCCTCAACGCAACCCTGGCGCAGAACATCGTCAGCCACCGCGACGAGCATGGCGCGTTCAAGACCCGCGCCGCGCTGAAGAAAGTCGCGCGCCTGGGCGAAAAAACCTTCGAACAGGCCGCCGGATTCCTGCGCGTGATGAACGGCGACAACCCGCTGGACGCCTCCGCGGTACACCCGGAAGCCTATCCACTCGTGCAGCGTATCGCCGCCGAGACCGATCGCGATATTCGTTCGCTGATTGGCGACAGTGGTTTCCTCAAGCGCCTTGATCCGAAGAAATTCACCGACGAAACCTTCGGTCTGCCAACGGTCACCGACATCCTTCAGGAACTGGATAAGCCCGGCCGTGACCCGCGTCCCGAGTTCAAGACGGCCGAGTTCCAGGAAGGCGTCGAAGACCTCAAGGACCTGCAACTGGGTATGATCCTCGAAGGCGTGGTGACCAACGTGACCAACTTCGGTGCCTTCGTCGATATCGGCGTGCATCAGGACGGTTTGGTGCATATCTCCGCGCTTTCGGAGAAGTTCATCAAGGATCCGCGCGAAGCGGTGAAGGCCGGTGACGTGGTGAAAGTGAAGGTCATGGAAGTCGACATCCCGCGCAAACGCGTTGGCCTGTCGATGCGCATGAGCGACACCCCGGGCGAGAAAATCGACGGCGCTCGCGGCGCGCGTCCGGGATCGGCGCCACGCCAATCCCAGAACACTGCACCGCGCAAGGAAACCACGGCAGCAGCACCGAGCAACAATGCCATGGCTTCGCTGTTCGCCAATGCCAAACAGTTGAAGAAACGCTGATGGACATTCCCGCCGGGCTGACCGAAAGCGCGTTTTTCAAGCTGCTGGGCTGCCGCTTGCACAGTCTGGAAACCGGGGTGGCGCAAGTCGCCCTGGCGCTTGAACCCGAGCTGCGCAATCGCGGTGGCAAGCTCCACGGCGGGGCCTTGTTCAGCCTGGTGGACATTGCCATGGGGCTGGCCTGTTCCAGCACCCATGGCTTTGACCAGCAGAGCGCGACCATCGAGTGCAAGATCAACTACATCCGCGCCGTATCCGAAGGCGAGGTGATGTGCACGGCGCGGGTGATCCACCCGGGCCGCCGCACACTGGTGGTCGAGGCCGATGTGATGCAGGGCGACAAACTGGTCGCAAAAGCACAAGGCACGTTCGCTGTCCTGTAGCTAGTCGTCATCAAATTGAGTTAATTTCGACGCAATGAAACCTGTGGGAGCGAGCTTGCTCGCGATGGCGGTGTGTCAGACGACGTTAATGTTGACTGATACGCCCTCATCGCGAGCAAGCTCGCTCCCACAGGGATTGTGCAGTTACTGACTGACCGGCACATGGCCTGTGCGGCTCGAAAAACCAGGCGAAAACGCCAGTTTTAACTTCACCCTTGTAGACCGTCTTGCCCACCCCCATATTGGGGCGACTGACGCGTGAAGGAATCCAACTTGAGCGAACTTCTCAACCGCCGCCTGGCCCTGCTCGGCGAGCGCGCTAACCTCTCTCTGCTCGAACAGTGCCTTCACGGCATCGAACGTGAATGCCTGCGCGTGAACGGCGAAGGTCGCCTGGCGCAAACGCCGCACCCGGAAGAATTGGGTTCCGCGCTGACCAACGAACAGATCACCACCGACTACTCCGAGTCGCTGCTGGAGTTCATCACTCCGGCCCTGCCCGACCCTGCGGACACGTTGGCGAGCCTGGACAGGATTCACCGCTTTGCCTACAGCAAGCTCGGTAACGAGTATCTGTGGAGCCCATCGATGCCGTGCCCGTTGCCGGCCGAGGAAGACATCCCGATCGCCTATTACGGCACGTCCAATATCGGGCAGCTCAAGTACGTGTACCGCAAGGGCCTGGCCCTGCGTTACGGCAAGACCATGCAATGCATTGCCGGCATCCACTACAACTTTTCCCTGCCGGAAAAACTCTGGCCGCTACTCAGGCAGGCCGAAGGTTTTGTCGGCACCGACCGCGATTTTCAGTCGTCGTCCTACATCGCACTGATCCGCAACTTCCGCCGCTACAGCTGGCTGCTGATGTACCTGTTCGGTGCTTCACCAGCACTGGACGCCGGGTTCCTGCGCGGTCGTTCGCACCAGTTGGAACAACTGGACCCGCAGACTTTGTACCTGCCGTACGCCACCAGCCTGCGCATGAGCGACCTGGGTTACCAGAGCAACGCCCAGGCCGGCCTGACGCCGTGCTACAACGATCTGAACAGCTACACCGACAGCCTGCGCAAAGCGGTGGCCACGCCGTATGCGCCGTACGTCGAAATCGGTACCCACCAGGATGGCGAGTGGGTACAGCTCAACACCAACATCCTGCAGATCGAAAACGAGTACTACTCCAACATCCGCCCGAAACGCGTGACCTATACCGGCGAGAGGCCGATCCAGGCGCTGATGGCCCGCGGCATCCAGTACGTCGAAGTGCGTTGCCTTGACATCAACCCGTTCCTGCCGATGGGCATCGACCTCACCGAGGCGCGTTTCCTCGATGCATTCCTGCTGTACTGCGCGCTCAACGACAGCCCGCTGCTGACCAACACCAGTTGCGGCAACGCGACCTCGAACTTCCTCAGCGTGGTCAAGGAAGGTCGTCGTCCGGGTCTGCAACTGCAACGCGACGGGCAGCCGGTTGATCTGAAGGAATGGGCCGGCGAACTGCTGGAAAAAATCGCTCCGCTGGCCGCGATGCTCGACCAGAGCCATGGCGGCGATGCCCACAGCAAGGCGCTGGACGCCCAGATGGCCAAGGTCCTGGACCCGTCCCTGACGCCGTCGGCCCAGGTGTTGGCGGCGATGGCCGAGCACAAGGAGAGCTTTGCCCAGTTCTCCCTGCGCCAGAGCCAGGCCCATGCCGAGTTCTTCCGCAGCGAGCCGTTGGCGGCTGAAGAACAAAGCAGGTTTGAAGAACTGGCGCGTTCATCGCTGGCTCAGCAGGTTGAGCTGGAACAGAACGAAGTCGGTGATTTCGATGTGTTTGTCGGGGCGTACCAGGCGAGCATTCTGGCGATCAGCAACTGAAGGTCCTTCGGACCTTATCGCGAGCAAGCTCGCTCCCACAGGGTTCAATGGTGTTTGCACGATTGTGCTCACACCGAAGATCCACTGTGGGAGCGAGCTTGCTCGCGATGACCGCGTAGCGGTCGCTCCTCAAGTGTTCCTCTCATAAGCTCATTCGAAAAAGTTATTTATTTTCGAATTCTTAGATCATTTAGTCTCTTTCTCATGCCGACACTCGGTCGCCTGACAAGGAGCTTTCTGATGAAACTGACTTTCCCTCTACGCTTGCTGGCGGCCGCTTCCTTGGCTACCGCAAGTTTCTTTGCCCAGGCAGCCGGTGTCACCGTCGCCTACCAGACCACCGTTGACCCGGCGAAAGTCGCCCAGGCCGACGGCGCCTACGAAAAAGCCACCAAGGCCGATATCAGCTGGCGCAAATTCGACAACGGTGCCGATATCATCGCCGCCATTGCCTCCGGCGACGTGCAGATCGGCTACCTCGGCTCCAGCCCTCTGACCGCCGCAATCACTCGCAAAGTCCCGGTAGAAACATTCCTTATCGCCACCCAGATCGGCGCCGCTGAAGCCTTGGTTGCCCGCGATGGTTCCGGGATCAAGACCCCACAAGACCTGATCGGCAAGAAAATCGCCGTGCCGTTTGTATCCACCGGCCACTACAGCCTGCTCGCCGCACTGAAGCACTGGAACATCGACCCGTCGAAAGTCACCGTTCTCAACCTGGCGCCACCGGCGATCATTGCCGCCTGGAAACGCGGTGACATCGACGCCACTTACGTCTGGGACCCGGCCCTCGGTGTAGCCAGGGAAAACGGCAAAGTGTTGATCACCTCTGGCGAGCTGGCCAAGTTCGGCGCACCGACGTTCGATGCCTGGATCGTGCGCAAGGATTTCGCCGAGAAGTACCCGGAGATCGTCACCGCGTTCGCCAAAGTGACTCTGGATGCCTACGCCGATTACCGCAAAGACCCACAAGCCTGGCTCGCCAATCAGGGCAACGTCGACAAGCTTGTAAAACTGTCTGGTGCCAAGGCCAGCGATATTCCGCTGCTGCTGCAAGGCAACGTCTACCCGCTGGCGGCTGATCAGGTGATCACTCTCGGCGCGCCAACCACCAAAGCCATCACCGACACCGCGGCGTTCCTCAAGGAACAAGGCAAGGTCGAGGCTGTGCTGCCGGACTACGCGCCGTACGTCAGCGCCAAGTTCATCACCAACTGATCGGGAGTCAATGCGATGGCCTTGCTACAGCTGGAGCGTATCAGCGCACAGTACCCCGGCAACCCGGAACCGGTGTTGGCGGATATCTCTCTGAGCCTCGGCCCCCGGCAATTGCTGGTCGCCCTCGGCCCGTCCGGCAGTGGCAAGACTTCGCTGTTGAACCTGATTGCCGGTTTCGTCGAGCCCGGCGCCGGGCGCATCACCCTCGATGGCGTGCCAGTCAAAGGCCCGAGCGCCGAGCGCGGCGTAGTGTTCCAGGACGACGCGCTGTTGCCATGGCAGGACGTGTTGGCCAACGTCGGTTTCGGTCTTGAGCTGGCCGGCATCGCCCGGGACAAACGCGAAGCTCGCGCCAGGGAAATGCTCGCCCTGGTCGATCTTTCCGGTTTTGAACAGCGCCGCATCTGGCAGCTCTCGGGCGGCCAGAAGCAGCGTGTCGGTCTGGCCCGTGCCCTCGCCGCCGACCCGCGCGTGTTGCTGATGGACGAACCTTTCGGCGCCCTCGACGCCTTCACCCGCGAGCAGATGCAGGAACTGTTGCTGCAAGTCTGGCGACGCACCGCCAAACCGGTGTTCCTGATTACCCATGACATTGAAGAAGCCGTGTTCCTCGCCACCGACCTGATTCTGTTGGCGCCGAACCCGGGGCAAATCGTCGAGCGCCTGAGCCTCGATTTTGGTCAACGTTACGCCGCCGGTGAGTCGGCTCGTTCGATCAAATCCGACCCGCGTTTTATCGAAACCCGCGAACACGTACTCGCCAAAGTGTTCTCCCAACGCAGCGCCGTCCAGCGGCAGGAGCGCGCATGAGCAGTTATGAAATCCCCGTCGCCGCGATAAAGCCAGGCACTGCCGTGTCTGTGGCACGACGCAGCTTGAGCACTCGCTGGATCAGTGTTCTGACGCTGATCGCCTTGCTGGTCATTTGGTGGGGCGTAACCGCCACTGGCTTGATCGAACCGCTGTTCCTGCCGCCGCCCTCCGCCGTGCTGCAAAAAGGCTGGCTGCTGGCGACCTCGGGTTATATGGATTCAACCCTGTGGCAGCACCTCGGTGCGAGTCTGGGCCGCATCGGCCTGGGCCTCGGTTTTGCGATTCTCACTGCCGTGCCGGTGGGAATCGCCATCGGCTCCAACCGTATCGCCCGTGGTGTACTCGATCCTCTGATCGAGTTCTACCGGCCAATTCCGCCGCTGGCCTACCTGCCACTGATCGTGATCTGGTGCGGTATCGGTGAATTGTCGAAAGTGCTGCTGATCTACCTGGCGATCTTCGCCCCGATTGCCATCGCCACCGCCACCGGTGTGCGCACGGTCGATCCGGCCAAATTGCGTGCCGCGCAGTCGTTGGGTGCCACTCGCGCGCAGTTGATTCGCCACGTGATTTTGCCGAGTGCCTTGCCGGACATACTGACCGGTGTGCGCATTGGCCTCGGTGTGGGTTGGTCGACACTGGTCGCCGCCGAGTTGATCGCCGCCACCAGCGGTTTGGGCTTCATGGTGCAATCGGCCGCACAGTTCCTGGTCACCGATGTGGTGGTGCTGGGGATTCTGGTGATCGCGCTGATCGCCTTCGCCATGGAAATGGGCCTGCGTGCCTTGCAACGCAAACTGGTGCCGTGGCATGGCCAGGCCCACTGAATAATTGCCCTGTGAGTACCCCTGTGGGAGCGAGCTTGCTCGCGATGGCGGTTGCACGTTCAACACTTGTGTCGCCTGACAGTCCGCTATCGCGAGCAAGCTCGCTCCCACAAAAGCTCGACACCCCGGATCAATGAGAACCACCATGAGCCAGTTGACCATCGTMCCCCTTAGCTCGGCCCTCGGCGCGCAAATCAGCGGCATCGACATCAGCCAGCCGCTGAGCGCGGAACAACGCAATACCATCGAACAAGCCCTGCTCAAACATCAAGTCCTGTTCTTTCGCGACCAGCCGATCACACCGCAGCAACAAGCACGATTCGCCGCCTGTTTCGGCGACCTGCACATTCATCCGATCTACCCCAATGTGCCGGAACAACCGCAAGTGCTGATCCTCGATACCGCCGTCACCGACGTGCGCGATAACGCGATCTGGCACACCGACGTGACCTTCCTGCCGACCCCGGCAATGGGCGCGGTGCTCAGTGCCAAGCTGCTGCCGGAGTTTGGCGGCGACACGTTGTGGGCCAGCGGCATCGCGGCGTATGAAGCCTTGTCGGCACCGATGAAAACCTTGCTCGAAGGCCTGACCGCCACCCACGATTTCACCCGTTCGTTCCCGCTGGAGCGCTATGGCAACACGCCCGAGGCGCTGGCCCAGTGGGAAGAAGCACGACGCAAGAATCCGCCGCTGGCGCACCCGGTGATCCGCACCCATCCGGTGAGCGGGCGGCGCTCGCTGTTCGTCAACGAAGGCTTTACTTCGAAGATCAACGAGTTGTCGGATACGGAAAGCGAGGCGATTTTGAAGTTTTTGTTTGCCCATGCCACACGGCCGGAGTTCACCATTCGCTGGCGCTGGCAGCAGGATGACATTGCGTTCTGGGATAACCGCGTGACCCAGCATTACGCAGTAGACGATTACCGCCCGGCGCGGCGGGTGATGCAGCGGGCGACGGTGTTGGGGGATGTGCCGTTTTTTCGCTGAATCCCTGACATTTTCATTGCCTGTTCAGCCCTCATCGCGAGCAAGCTCGCTCCCACATTGGATTTGTGTCTACCACCAACCTGTGGGAGCGAGCTTGCTCGCGATGAGGCCGGGACAGGCACCAGAAGACCCGGCGCCTGACTCTTACACAGCCATCGAAGGCTTCTCCCAAAGATTGATCCCACCCTCTTGGGCAAATCGATCTATCTCCGCCAGTTCCTCTGCACTGAAGCTCAGATTCTTCAACGCCCCCACGTTCTCGATGATCTGCTCCGGCCGGCTCGCACCGATCAGCGCCGAAGTAACCCGAGGGTCGCGCAGGGTCCAGGCCAGCGCCAGTTGCGCCAGGCTCTGACCGCGACGCCTGGCAATTTCGTTGAGCGCTCGCACGTGGGCGATGTTGGCCTCGGACAAGTGCGACGCCTGCAACGAGCCTCCACCCGGACGATTGACCCGCGCATCCGCCGGCACGCCGTTGAGGTATTTGTCAGTCAGCAAGCCCTGGGCCAGTGGCGTGAAGGCAATCACGCCAGTGCCGAGTTCGTCGGTGGTATCCAGCAGGTCTTCTTCAACCCAGCGATTGAGCAGGTTGTACGCCGGTTGATGGATCAGCAACGGGACTTTCCATTCCTTGAGCAACGCGGCCATTTTACGGGTTTTCACCCCGGAATAAGACGAGATGCCGATGTACAGCGCCTTGCCCTGTTGCACTGCTGTCGCGAGTGCGCTGGCGGTTTCTTCCAGTGGCGTGTCCGGGTCGAATCGGTGGGAATAGAAGATGTCGACGTAGTCCACGCCCAGACGCTGAAGGCTCTGGTCGAGGCTGGCCAGCACATACTTGCGCGAACCGCCGCCCTGACCGTAAGGACCGGGCCACATGTCCCAACCGGCCTTGCTGGAAATGATCAGTTCGTCACGGTACTGCTTGAAGTCTTCACGCAACAAACGACCGAAGTTGATCTCGGCGCTGCCATACGGCGGGCCATAGTTGTTGGCCAGGTCGAAATGGTTGATGCCCAGGTCGAATGCCGTGCGCAACAACGCGCGCTGGGTATCGATCGGCGTGCTGTCGCCGAAGTTATGCCACAGGCCCAGCGACAGCGCCGGCAACACCAGACCGCTGCGGCCTACGCGGCGGTAAGGGATGGCGTCATAGCGGTTTTCGGCAGCGGTGTAAGTCATCGAATCCTCTCTTGTCGGTCTTGAATCTGGTATCGACTGCTTCGCCAGTCGCCCAGCATACGCCCGGATCAAAGCCAAAAAACCTGAGAGTCGATGAATTGCTGAAACGTTTCACAGAAAATTGATTTGCCCGGAGAATTGAACAAAACAGCGACAGGCTTGCGTGATCAGGGTCGACAGGAACAAAGTCGCCAAAGCAATGAAGAGGCGATACCTATCACCAGGACGGAACCAGCCATGCACACCACAATCATCATCACCTTCGGCCTGGCCTTGCTCGCCATGATGCTGTTCATCGGCGAGAAACTCGGCTTCAGCCGCCAGACACTCACCTACAGTTTCGTGATCCTGTGGCTGGCGCTGACAGTGATCAACGGCGCCATCGGCGTGGTGACTGCCGGCCAGTCGTTGAGTACGGAACTGGGGATCGGCACGATGGTGTTCAGCATTCCGGTGGCGGCACTGGTGTTGTTCATGGTGCTGAGCGCCGAGAGCTGAAAAGCCCCGGCGCCCTGCCCGCGATCAACGCACCAGGTGCAGGAACTGCATGTGCCGTTCGTACTGGTCGAGGATGTCGTTGATGATCTGCTCCTTGGTGTACCCCATCAGATCGTAGTCCTGACTGCCCTCGCTCAGATGCACTTCGGCCCGATAGTAACGGCGATTGTTGAGCTGCTTGGAACCCATGCCGCCCCGGGCAAAAGACGGCGTGAAATAGCCGCGCATCTGCACTTGATAAACGAACGGATGCTGATCGCCATGGCCGATCTCCAGGCTGACGCTGTCATTGGCCGGGTCCGGGTGGGTCGCTACGTGCAAGCCCTTTTCGATGAACACGGCAGACACTTCTTCAATCGCCGGGCGCACCGTCGTATCGAGGAAGCGATAGACCTCGTCCCGTGACGGAAAATGTACCGCCTGACTCAGGCGCTGACGCCAGCCGCCCTTGCCACGCAGGGAACCCGAGACCGGCGCCAGTGAATGCATCTGCGCAATCTTTTTCTGCGATTCCAGATAAAACGCCTTGTGCAGCCCCCACATCATCAACAGCAAGATCAACGAGAACGGCAGTGAGGTCAGGACCACCGCCGACTTCAACGCATCGATGCTGCCCGAGAACAGTAATGCACTGGTCACCAGTGCAGTCATCGCACCCCAGAACACCCGCAGCCATTTCGGCCCGTCTTCATCGGGACTGCCGCCCTTGGCGGACAGCGTCGACAGCACCACGGTGCCGGAGTCGGCGGAAGTGACGAAGAACACGAAACTGATGAACACAGTCACCGCGATGACGGTTTTGCTCCACGGGTAGGTTTCCAGCAGCAGGTAGAGCGTCATCGACGGATTGTCGATGGCCGACATGCCGAGCGCACTCATGCCGTGGTTGAGCACTTGATCGATGGCGCTATTACCGAAAATCGACATCCACGCCAGGGTGAACCCGAGCGGAATCAGCAGCACGCCGAAGACGAATTCGCGGATGGTGCGGCCACGGGAAATCCGCGCGATGAACAAGCCCACGAACGGCGACCACGCGATCCACCAGGCCCAGTAGAACACTGTCCAGCCGCCCAGCCAGTCGCTGGGTTTGTCGTAGGCGTAGAGGTCGAAACTCTTCATCGGCAAGGCGCCGAGGTAATCGCCGAGGTTCTGGATCAGGGTATTGAGCAAATGCTGCGTGGGACCGGCGAACAACACGAACAGCAACAGCGCACAGGCCAGCAGCATGTTGATGTCGGACATGACCCGCACGCCCTTGTCGACGCCCGACACCGCAACGATGATCGCCGCGCCCATCATCAGGGTGATCAGGCCGACTTGAATCCATTGGGTGTGGGCGATGCCGAACAGGTAGTCCAGGCCCGAGTTGAGGTGCAACACACCAAAGCCCATGTCGGCGCCAAGGCCAAACACCGTGGCGATGATGCCGAAGCCATCCACCGCGTAGCCGATGGGGCCATTGATGCGCTTGCCGATCAGCGGATACAGCGCCGAGCGCAGGGCCAGCGGCAGGTTGTGCCGGTAGGCGAAATAGGCCAGCGCCATGCCGACAAAGGCGAACACGCCCCAGCCATGCAGGCCCCAGTGCAGAAACAATATCTGCATCGCCTGACGCGCCGCATCCGCTGTGCCGGCCTCGCCCTGGGGTGGTTGCAACATGTGGGTCAGCGGCTCGGACACGCAGAAGAAAAACAGGGTGATGCTGATCCCCGCGGCGAACAGCATGCCGGCCCAGGACAGGTAACTGAATTCGGGTTCGTCGTGGTCGGCACCGAGCTTGATCTTGCCGTAGCCGGACAAGGCGGTGACCACCACGAAGACCAGATACAGGGTCATCGCCAGCAGGTAATACCAGCCAACCGTGTTGGCCGCCCAGTTTTGCGCCGCCAGCAACCAGGCACCGGCCTGTTCGGGCATGGCGATGACAACGACACCAAACAACAGAATGAAACTCGCCGAGAACCAGAACACCGGCGGATTCATGCGGATCAGGCCGCTTGGAGGGATGGACGATGCACTCATGTCCGGTGCACCTCGAAGGGGTAAAACGTGGCTGTAGAAATCGGACTCAGCAAAGGCAAGCCTCCTGTTGTGAGCGGGCAGCGAACCGCCGGTTTAACTTGAATGAACGTTCAAGTTAAACATGGATAGGGGGCTAAGGACTAATCGCAGGGCTAGGCGGTACTGGTTGTACGCTAGCTCAAGGGAAGAAAAAACGCGGATTTAAAAGCATCGCGAGCAGGCTCGCTCCTACAGGATCCCTGGTCGGCCACAATATTATGTGCACCAGAGATCCACTGTGGGAGCGGGCTTGCCCGCGATGGGGCCAGACCAGTCAAAGAAGATTCAGGAGCCTACTTCTGCGCCCCATCATCATGCTGCAGATTCGCCTGGGTCAGGTTGCTGCCCGCCGGCACGCTGCGGGTCAGCCAGACGTTGCCGCCAATGGTCGAGCCCTGGCCGATGGTGATCCGCCCGAGAATCGTCGCCCCGGCATAAATCACCACGTCATCCTCGACAATCGGATGCCGCGGCTGGCCTTTCTGCAACTGACCGTCTTCGTCTGCCGGGAAGCGCTTGGCGCCCAACGTCACGGCCTGATAAATCCGCACGCGCTCGCCGATGATCGCCGTCTCGCCAATCACCACGCCAGTGCCATGGTCGATGAAGAAACTGCGGCCGATCTGCGCGCCGGGGTGAATGTCGATACCGGTGGCCGAGTGGGCGATTTCCGCGCTGATACGCGCCAGCAACGGCAGCCCGGCACGGTACAAATGGTGAGCCAGACGATGATGAATCACCGCCAGAATCCCCGGGTAGCACAACAGCACTTCATCGACACTGCGCGCGGCCGGGTCGCCGTGATAGGCCGCCAGCACGTCGGTGTCCAAAAGGCTGCGCAACCCCGGCAGGGCGAGGGCGAAGTCCTGAATGATCTGGATGGTTTTGGCTTCGACTTCGGTATCGGCCTGGGCACTGTGGCGCGCGGCGTAGCGCAATTCGAGCCGCGCCTGGGCCAACAGCGCATTCAACGCCACATCCAGCGTGTGACCGACATAGAAGTCTTCGCTCTCTTCACGCAGGTCCACCGGCCCCAGGCGCATCGGGAACAGCGCACCGCATAGGGCTTCGAGAATCTCTGCCATGGCCGCCCGGGAGGGCAGCTCGCGACCGCCCTGCTCGGTACTGGCCCGGCCATTTTGCGCTCGCCATTGCTCACGCGCGGTGCGCAGCTGGCTGACGATGGTCTGCAATTGCCAATGGCTGGAACGCTCACTCACGGTAAAAACTCCTCACGGGCGACCGGACTGTCTGGCCGCACTGACGGCAATTACTTTACGGCAAGGGTTGCAAGGCAAATTAAGAACCAATAGTGCTGTGCTCAGTACGATTGGCTATAAGCGATTGGCGGTTGCCCAGGCTTTTGGGCGTGCCTATAGTCCTGAGACCTTCAACGGCCAGTACGGACCCATGATCAAACAACAGCTCGCCCGCTTTAACCGCCTCGACCTGCTCGGTCAGCCCACCGCCCTGGAAAAACTCGAACGCCTGTCGACCTGGCTGGGTCGCGACGTGTACGTCAAACGCGATGACCTGACGCCGCTGGCGATGGGCGGCAACAAGCTGCGCAAACTCGAATACCTGGCCGCCGATGCCTTGGCCCAGGGCGCCGACACCTTGATCACGGCGGGGGCGCTGCAATCGAACCACGTGCGCCAGACCGCCGCCATTGCCGCCAAGTTGGGCCTGGGCTGCGTAGCCCTTCTGGAAAACCCCCTCGGCACCGATGACAGCAATTACACCGGCAATGGCAACCGACTGCTGCTCGACCTGTTCGATGCCAAGGTCGAACTGGTGGAAAACCTCGACAACGCCGACGAACAACTGCAAGCCCTGGCCGTCCGACTGCGCAGCAACGGCAAGAAGCCGTACCTGGTGCCGATCGGTGGCTCCAATGCCTTGGGTGCTCTGGGTTACGTGCGTGCGGGGCTGGAACTGGCCGAACAGATCAAGGATTGCGGCCTGACATTCTCGGCCGTGGTTTTGGCCTCGGGCAGCGCCGGCACTCACAGCGGCCTGGCACTGGCATTGAGTGAAGCACTGCCGGATCTGCCAGTGATCGGCGTGACGGTTTCGCGCAGCGACGAAGACCAGCGGCCGAAGGTTCAAGGTTTGGCTGAGCGCACTGCGGAGTTGTTGGGGGTGAGTCTGCCGGCGGCATTCAACGTCGAGCTGTGGGACGAATATTTCGCCCCGCGTTATGGCGAGCCGAATGCCGGCACACTGGCGGCGGTGAAGCTGCTGGCGAGTCAGGAAGGCTTGCTGCTGGACCCGGTCTACACTGGCAAGGCCATGGCCGGGTTGCTGGACGGGATTGGTCGTCAGCGTTTCGACGACGGCCCGATTATCTTCCTGCACACCGGCGGGGCTCCGGCGTTGTTTGCCTACAAGGATTTTCTGTAGGCGCGAGCTTGCTCGCGATGGACGACAGGGCACCGCGGGGTGTCAGGTTGCCAGTGTTATCGTTGACGACCATCGCGAGCAGGCTCGCTCCTACAGTAAAAACGCAAGCTATTCCAAAATGGAATAACCAGAAGAAGAATTATTATTTTCCAATCTAAAAACGCCATCATATAGTCATGCTACAGGCGAATTTCCCGAGAGACGCATACGCTGCTTTAAGGCAGGATAGCGCTGTCGCTTAACTCCCGATTTCGCCAAATTTGCGCAAAAGCGTCTTCCATAAGAAAACACAGGGGCTTGTCATGAATTTTTCCGCACTACGTCGCAATCTGCTGGTGGGCTCGCTGGGCCTGGCTCTGAGCGCTGGCCTGATTGGCCAAGCCGTTGCCGGTGAGCAACTGCAAAAAATCAAAGACGCCGGCGTGATCAACGTTGGCCTGGAAGGCACTTACCCACCGTTCAGTTTCGTCGACGCCGACGGCAAACTGGCCGGCTTCGAAGTCGAGTTCTCCGAAGCCCTGGCCAAAGAGCTGGGTGTCAAAGTCAAACTGCAACCGACCAAATGGGACGGCATCCTCGCGGCGCTGGAATCCAAGCGTCTGGACGTAGTGATCAACCAGGTGACCATCTCCGAAGAGCGCAAGAAGAAGTATGACTTCTCCGAGCCTTACACCGTTTCCGGTATTCAGGCGCTGGTGCTGACGAAAAAGGCCGCCGAGCTGAACATCAAGTCCGCCGCTGACCTGTCTGGCAAGAAAGTCGGCGTAGGCCTGGGCACCAACTACGAAGAGTGGGTGAAAGCCAACGTGCCAACCGCTGACATCCGCACCTACGAAGATGATCCGACCAAGTTCCAGGACCTGCGTGTCGGCCGTATCGACGCCATTCTGATCGACCGCCTGGCCGCGCTGGAATACGCCAAGAAGGCCAAGGACACCACCGCCGCCGGTGACGCGTTCTCCCGTCAGGAAGCCGGCATTGCCCTGCGCAAAGGCGAGCCTGAACTGCTGGCCGCGGTGAACAAGGCAATCGACAAGCTGCGCGCCGATGGCACCCTGAAAAAGCTCTCGGAAAAATACTTCAACGCTGACGTCACTCAATAATGGAAGAAGCTTTCCAACTCGCACTGGACTCCGTGCCCTTCCTGCTCAAGGGCGCGTACTACACGGTGATCCTCAGCCTGGGCGGGATGTTCTTCGGCCTGGTGATGGGATTCGGCCTGGCGCTGATGCGCCTGTCGCGCTTCAAACTGGTGAGCTGGATCGCCCGCATCTACGTGTCGTTCTTTCGCGGCACGCCGTTGCTGGTGCAACTGTTCGTGATCTATTACGGCTTGCCGCAATTGGGTCTGGAACTTGATCCACTGCCGGCAGCCCTGATCGGCTTCTCGCTGAACATGGCCGCCTACGCCTGCGAAATCCTGCGTGCCGCGATCAGCTCCATCGAGCGCGGCCAGTGGGAAGCGGCTGCCAGTATCGGCATGACCCGCGCGCAGACCCTGCGCCGGGCCATCCTGCCGCAAGCGATGCGCACGGCTTTACCGCCGCTGGGCAACAGCTTCATTTCGCTGGTCAAGGACACGGCGCTGGCCGCCACCATCCAGGTACCGGAACTGTTCCGTCAGGCACAGCTGATCACCGCCCGTACTTTCGAAATCTTCACCATGTATCTTGCCGCCGCACTGATCTACTGGGTCCTGGCCACGGTGCTGTCGCACCTGCAGAACCAGTTGGAAGCGCGGGTCAATCGGCACGACCAGGAGTCCTGACCCGATGATTGTCGTGGAAAAACTGACAAAGCAGTTCAAGGGTCAAGTCGTGCTCAACGGCATCGATCTTGAGGTCAAGGAAGGCGAGGTTGTGGCAATCATCGGCCCTAGCGGTTCGGGCAAGACCACCTTCCTGCGCTGCCTGAATTTTCTGGAAGAACCCACCAGCGGCCGGATCAAGGTCGGTGATATCGAGGTCGATACCAGCCGTCCCCTGAACCAGCAGCAGAGCCTGGTGCGGCGTTTGCGCCAGCACGTAGGTTTCGTGTTCCAGAACTTCAACCTGTTTCCCCATCGCACCGCCCTGGAAAACGTCATCGAAGGCCCGATCATCGTGAAGAAGATTCCGCACACCGACGCCGTTGCCCTGGGTAAAAAGCTCTTGGCCAAGGTTGGTCTGGCGGGCAAGGAGGACGCTTACCCGCGTCGCCTCTCCGGTGGTCAGCAACAGCGCGTGGCGATTGCCCGGGCGCTGGCGATGGAGCCGGAAGTGATCCTGTTCGATGAGCCGACCTCGGCCCTCGACCCGGAGTTGGTGGGCGAGGTGCTGGCGACCATCCGCGGCCTGGCCGAAGAGAAGCGCACCATGGTGATCGTCACCCACGAAATGGGATTTGCCCGGGACGTGGCCAACCGGGTGGTGTTTTTCGACAAGGGCGTGATCGTCGAGCAAGGCGAAGCGAAGGCGTTGTTTGCCAACCCGAAAGAAGAGCGGACAAAGCAGTTTCTCAGCAAGTTCCTGAATAACGCTCACAACTAACAAACCTGCACAACAACGGTCAACTTCCACGGATGGAAGTGACACCTCCTAAAAAGCCACCCCAACAATATCAAACTAAACTTATATATTCGACATGCCTTTTTTGTAATCGCGTGCGGTACATATATATGCTTCGCAACAATTCAGTCGAGTGACTCCATTCGGTCACCTATCGCATGGAATGACCGGCCACCTGCCACCAAACGTCCGTACAACAAGGCATTCAGCAGATAAAGTCGACACAGTGACAGGGTTTACTTACTTGTCGCCGTAGGAGTTTTCTGAATAGCATCAAACTTCAGCCACAACTAACAAATCTTATTGACACTGGTTATCCAGAACTCTTATCTAGTCTCCAACCAGCGACACTCACCACGCTCAAATCATTATTTCAATTAAAAGTAATGAAAGGTTTTGCTGTTCGATATTTAGTTTTTGACTTTCCAGAAACGGACTTCGTTGCAAGACTTCAAGGAGACTTCATGAAAAGCACCTCGAACAAATCCGGGCTTGCAGCCCCGACCCTGGCGCAATCCAACAAGACCGGCATAAATGTCACTTGCGCGGCGCACCTGCTGATCGATGTGGCGCCCTACCCCGCCATGGACGCAGGTGACCTGATTGAACTGTTCTGGGACAACTGCTACGTGGCCTCCCGCGTGCTGACGGCCAGCGATGTCGGCCAACCGGTGCAGTTGCGGGTGCCTGAGAGTTTTGTCGCCAACGGTACTTCGCGCATTCATTACCGGGTCATGCAAATTGGCCGGGGCCCGGCGGTATCGGTCAGCCGCAACGTGCAGATCAAACTCGACTGTCCAGGCGGCCAACCTTCGGCGCTGTACGGCGATGAAAACCAGTGCCTGGCACCAGTGAGCATTCCCGAGGCGATTCGCCGTCAGGGGGTCAATCCGAGTCAGGTCAAACGCGGTGTTCCCTTGACTATCGAGCCATACCTGAACATGGCCGTCGACGACGAAATCACCCTGCGCTGGGGCGATGTGCGCATGGATCTGCCACGGCTCAAGTCCGCCGATGTGGGCCAGCCGATCCAGGTCTGGATACCGCCGGCCATCATCCTCGAAGCCGGCGAAGATCTGCGGCTGGAAGTGACGTACTGCATTCTCGACAGGGTGGGCAACAACTCCCGCTGGGCACCGGCCCGCACCCTGAAGATTGGTTGTGCCAATCCTTATCTGAAAGTCCCCCCGAAAAAAGTGCTCAAGGCTGCCGAGTCCCGCAAGCAATGAAGACAGGGGTCAGTGCACACCAGCTGAATCATCCTTCTATTCATATTCCTAAAAGTTAGTTCATAAAATATTTATACACGTTTAGGGTATATAAACCGGACCACCGGACATCCTTGTTTTCGTTCGCCGCCTTCTGCGGCGCTTCCATAAGATGTGAGGTAGGTATGGTCCGGAACACAATCACCCCAGTGCAGATCGCCAGGGCATTGCGTGCAGCCAAGGAGTGGCACTGATGTCCAGTCTGGCAGACGCAATCGTCCAGAGTGACCTGGACATCGCCCCGTTGTTGTTGCCCGCACAAGTCTTGCGCAACGATGCTCAAGCCATCAAGGCGGCCCACGAACTGGCGCAAGTCGCGCGCCTGCAAGCGGCCAAACGTGACCAGCAGCGCAAGCTCCCATGGTCTGAAATCGAACAGTTCACCCGTAGCGGCCTGGGCAGCATTTCCATCCCCCGCGAGTACGGTGGCCCGCAAGTTTCGTTCGTCACCCTGGCCGAGGTCTTCGCGATCATTTCCGCCGCCGACCCGGCGCTTGGGCAGATTCCGCAGAACCAGTTCGGCATTCTTAACCTGGTGCTCGGCAGCGCTACCGAAGCGCAGAAAAGACAACTGTTCAAAAACGTCCTCGATGGCTGGCGCATCGGCAATGCCGGGCCGGAACGTGGCACCAAAAACACCCTTGAACTGAAGGCACGCCTCACCGTTGACGGCGTCCTCAACGGCCAGAAGTTCTATTCCACCGGTGCACTGTTCGCCCATTGGGTCGCGGTCAAGGCATTGAACGACGACGGCAAACAAGTGCTGGCGTTCATCCGTCGCGGCACACCGGGTTTGCGCATTGTCGATGACTGGTCGGGTTTCGGTCAGCGCACCACCGCCAGCGGCACCCTTTTGCTCAACAACGTGCAGGTCGATCCCGACCTGGTTGTGGATAACTGGCGGATCAACGACACGCCGAACATCCAGGGTGCCGTCTCCCAACTGATTCAAGCGGCCATCGACGCCGGTATCGCCCGAGGCGCCATCGACGACGCCATCGACTTCGTGAAAACCCGCGCCCGGCCGTGGATCGACGCCAAGGTCGAGCGGGCCAGCGATGACCTGTATGTGATCGCCGATATCGGCAAGTTGAAAATCGAATTGCACGCCGCCGAAGCGCTGCTGCGCAAAGCCGGGCAAGTGCTCGATGAAGTCAGCGCCGCACCGCTCACCGCCGAGTCCGCCGCCCGCGCCTCGATTGCCGTGGCCGAAGCCAAAGTGCTGACCACCGAGATTTCGTTGCTGGCCAGCGAAAAGCTATTCGAACTGGCCGGCAGCCGCGCGACCCTCGCCGAATTCAACCTCGACCGCCACTGGCGCAACGCCCGGGTGCACACGCTGCACGATCCGGTGCGCTGGAAATATCACGCCGTTGGCGCCTTTCGCCTCAACGGCACGCTGCCTAATCGCCATTCCTGGATTTAACGACCAGAACACTTTTTACCAGAGCTCTGGAGAAACACATGAGCATTTCTCACCACGTCGCGGTCATTACCAGCGATGAACAAGCACTGATCATTGCCAGCGATCTGGCCGAAGACTTCAGACGCGACAGCGCCCTGCGCGACCGCGAGCGCCGCTTGCCACACCCGGAGCTGGAGGTATTTTCCCGCTCGGGCCTGTGGGGCATCAGCGTGCCAAAGGAATATGGCGGCGCCGGTGTTTCCAACGTCACCCTGGCCAAGGTCATCGCTCTGATCGCCCAGGCCGACGGCTCGCTGGGACAGATTCCGCAGAACCATTTTTATGCCCTCGAAGTGCTGCGCGTGAACGGCAGCCACGAGCAGAAAAAACGTCTTTATGCCGAAGTGCTGGCCGGCCAGCGCTTCGGCAATGCGTTGGCCGAGCTCGGAACCAAAACTGCACACGACCGCGTCACAAGCCTGACTCGCGAGGGCAGCGGTTATCGCATCAATGGTCGCAAGTTCTACGCCACGGGCGCGATTTACGCCCAGCGCATTCCCACCTCGGTGGTGGATGAAAACGGCGTGCAGCAACTGGCGTTCGTCCCGCGCAACAGTAAAGGCCTGACGGTGATCGACGACTGGAGTGGCTTCGGTCAGCGCACCACCGGCAGCGGTTCGGTGGTGTTCGAAGATGTCTACGTCGCTGCCGAAGATATCATCCCGTTTCAAAGCGCATTCGAGCGCCCGACCCCGGTCGGCCCGCTGGCGCAGATTCTTCATGCCGCCATCGACACCGGCATCGCCCGCGCCGCGTATGAAGATGCATTGCACTTCGTGCGCACGAAAACCCGGCCGTGGATCGACGCCACCCACGAAAAAGCCACGGACGATCCGCTGACCCTCAAGAGCTTCGGCCACCTGAGCATTCGCCTGCACGCCGCCGAGGCACTGCTGGAGCGTGCCGGTGAATACCTCGACAAGGCCCAGGCCGACACAAATGCCGAGACCGTCGCTGGCGCATCGATTGCCGTCGCCGAAGCCCGCGCCCTCAGCACCGAAATCTCCCTGGCCGCCGGCAGCACGCTGTTCGAACTGGCCGGCAGCCAGGCGACCTTGATCGAACACGGTCTCGACCGCCACTGGCGCAACGCCCGGGTGCACACCTTGCACGATCCGGTGCGCTGGAAGTACCACGCCGTTGGCAATTACTACCTCAACGATGAAAACCCGCCACTGCGGGGGACCATCTGAATGGCTAAAAAGAAGATCCTGCTCAATGCCTTCAACATGAACTGCATCGGGCACATCAACCACGGTTTGTGGACGCACCCGCGCGACACATCCACCCGCTACAACACGATCGAATACTGGACCGAACTGGCGCAGCTACTGGAGCGCGGGTTGTTCGACGGCCTGTTCATCGCCGACATCGTCGGGGTCTACGACGTCTACCAGAACTCGGTGGATGTGCCGTTGAAAGAGTCGATCCAGCTGCCGGTCAACGACCCGCTGCTGCTGGTGTCGGCCATGGCGGCGGTGACAAAAAACCTCGGTTTCGGCCTGACCGCCAACCTCACCTACGAAACGCCGTATCTGTTCGCCCGACGCCTGTCGACGCTGGATCACCTCAGCCGTGGCCGCGTTGGCTGGAACATCGTCACCGGCTACCTCGACAGCGCCGCCAAGGCCATGGGCCTGAGCGAACAGGTCGAGCATGACCGCCGCTATGACCAGGCCGACGAGTACCTGGAGGTGCTCTACAAACTCTGGGAAGGCAGTTGGGAAAACGGCGCGGTGCTGAACGACCCGCAGCAGCGGATCTACGCTTCGCCTGAGAAAGTGCACAAGGTCGAGCACAAGGGCGAGTTCTATCAGGTCGAGGGTTATCACCTCTGTGAACCCTCGCCACAGCGCACGCCGGTGCTATTCCAGGCTGGCAGTTCGGATCGCGGCTTGCTGTTCGCCGGGCGGCATGCCGAGTGCGTGTTCATCAGTGGCCAGACCAAGGCATCGACCAAGGCGCAGGTGGACAAGGTGCGGGCCAGCGCCGTCGAAGCCGGGCGCAATCCCGAGGACATCAAGGTGTTCATGGGCCTGAACGTGATCGTTGGCGCCACCGAAGAGCTGGCCTGGACCAAGCACGCCGAATACCTGAGCTACGCCAGTGCCGAGGCCGGCGTGGCGCATTTTTCGGCGTCCACCGGGATCGACTTTTCCCAATACGAGATCGACGAGCCAATCCAGTACGTGAAGAGCAACGCGATCCAGTCCGCCACCAAACACCTGCAAAACAACGACTGGACCCGGCGCAAACTGCTGGAACAACACGCCCTCGGCGGTCGCTACATCACCGTGGTCGGCTCACCGCAGCAAGTGGCGGATGAGCTGGAATCCTGGATCGCCGAAACCGGGCTGGATGGCTTCAACCTGACCCGCATCGTCACGCCGGAAAGCTATGAGGATTTCATCGAGCTGGTGATCCCCGAGTTGCAGCGCCGTGGGTCGTACAAGACCGCTTATGACAACGGCACTTTGCGGGAAAAGCTGTTTCGTGAAGAGGCGTTTTTGCCTGAGCAACACATCGGTTCGACTTTCCGACGCTAAAAGCTTCGCGAGCAAGCCCGCTCCCACAGGGGAATGCATTCCAAATGTGGGAGCGGGCTTGCTCGCGAAGAGGCCCCACCAGACACCAAAAAATCAATGCACTGACTGGATAACTCATCATGAAAAAGCACTACCTCTCTCACCCAGTCAAAGCACTGGCCCTGGCCCTCGGCCTGTTCAGCTCGGTGACCTTCGCCGCCGACACGCCGCTGAAAATCGGCACCACCGCCGCTTTCGCCATTCCCCTTGAAGCGGCCGTCGAAGAAGCCAACAAACAAGGCCTGAAAGTCGAGCTGGTGGAGTTCAGCGACTGGATCGCACCAAACGTCAGCCTCGCCGCCGGCGACATCGACGTGAACTACTTCCAGCACATCCCGTTCCTGGAAAACGCCAAGGCTGCCTCGGGTTTCGACCTGGTGCCTTTCGCACCGGGCATCATCAACAACGTCGGCCTCTACTCGAAGAAATACAAAAGCTTCGACGAACTGCCGCAAGGCGCCAGCGTGGCCATCGCCAACGACCCGATCAACAGCGGTCGAGGCTTGCAACTGCTGGCCAAGGCCGGCCTGATCACCCTCAAGCCCGGCGTCGGCTACAAGGCCACCGAAGAAGACATCGTGGCTAACCCGAAGCACATCAAGATCCTGCAAGTCGAAGCCGTGCAACTGGTACGTGCCTATGACGATGCCGATCTGGTACAGGGCTACCCGGCCTACATTCGCTTGTCGAAGACTTTCGATGCGGGCTCCGCACTGCTGTTCGACGGCCTCGATCACAAGGAGTACGTGATTCAATTCGTGATCCAGCCGAAGAGCAAAACCGACCCGCGCCTGATCAAGTTCGTCGACATCTACCAGCACTCACCCGCTGTGCGCGCCGCACTGGATAAGGCCCACGGCAAGCTCTATCAAGCCGGCTGGGAAAGCTGAGCATGACTGCCGCCATCCAACGGCGACTGGAGATTCCAGAGCCGCAAAGCGCCGAGCGCACTGAGCTGCATCCCGAACTCAACCATGCCCACGTCCGCTTCATCGGCCTGGGCAAAACCTACAACGGCCAGCAAGGACCGGTGGCCGCGCTGCACGGCATCGACCTGGCGATCCAGCGCGGCGAAGTATTCGGCATCATCGGCCGCAGCGGCGCCGGCAAGTCGTCGCTGATCCGCACCATCAATCGCCTGGAACAACCGAGCAGCGGTCGGGTGCTGATCGATCAGGTCGACATCGGCGAGTTCGATGAGGACCGCCTGGTGACGCTGCGTCGGCGCATCGGCATGATCTTCCAGCACTTCAACCTGATGTCGGCCAAGACCGTTTGGCAGAACGTCGAGCTGCCGCTGAAAGTCGCCGGTGTGCCCAAGGAAAAACGCGAGCGAAAAGTCCGCGAACTGCTGGAACTGGTCGGCTTGCAGGCTAAACACAAGGCTTACCCGGCGCAGTTGTCCGGCGGGCAGAAACAGCGCGTGGGCATTGCCCGGGCGCTGGTGCATGACCCGCAAATTCTGCTGTGCGACGAAGCCACCTCGGCGCTGGACCCCGAGACCACGCAGTCGATCCTCGGCCTGCTGCGCGAGATCAACCGGCGCCTGGGCCTGACCATTGTGCTGATCACCCACGAGATGGCGGTGATCCGCGAGATCTGTGATCGCGTAGTGGTCCTCGAACACGGGCGCATCGTCGAGCAGGGGCCGGTGTGGGAAGTCTTCGGCAATCCACAACATGAGGTCAGCAAGACGTTGCTGGCGCCGTTGCAACACGCATTGCCGGAAGAACTGCAAAGCCGTTTGCAGCCGCAATCGAACGCCCCGGATGCAGCCGTAGTCCTGCGCTTGCAGTTCACCGGCAGCCAACGCGACGAGCCGGACCTGGCGGCACTGTTCAGCGCCCTGGGTGGCCGCGTGCGATTGCTGCAAGGTGGCTTGGAACGGATTCAGGGTCATGCGCTCGGGCAACTGCTATTGGCGGTGACGGGCTCCCCCCTCGATGCCGAAGAATTGCGTCAACGCGCCGGCCATTGGGCGCAACAGGTGGAGGTACTGGGTTATGTGGTTTGATCGCTTGCTGCAGGGTTTCATCGACACGTTCCTGATGGTCGGCGTGTCGTCGTTGATCGCGCTGTTGGCGGGCATTCCGCTGGCGGTGATCCTGGTCACCAGCTCCAAGGGCGGCATCTACGAAGCCCCGGCACTGAACCGCGCACTGGGCGGGTTCGTGAACCTGTTTCGCTCGATTCCGTTTCTGATTTTGATGGTGGCGCTGATTCCGTTCACCCGGCTCATCGTCGGCACTACGTATGGCGTATGGGCGGCCGTGGTGCCGTTGACCATCGCGGCCACGCCGTTCTTTGCGCGCATTGCCGAAGTCAGTTTGCGCGAGGTCGACCACGGCTTGATCGAAGCGGCGCAAGCCATGGGCTGCCGGCGCTGGCACATCGTTTGGCATGTGTTGTTGCCGGAGGCGCTGCCTGGGATTGTCGGTGGGTTCACCATTACCCTGGTGACGATGATCAACTCTTCCGCCATGGCCGGGGCGATTGGTGCGGGTGGACTCGGAGATATTGCCTATCGGTATGGGTATCAGCGCTTTGATAGCCAGATCATGCTGACGGTGATTGTGCTGCTGGTGGCGTTGGTGGCAGTGATTCAGTTGGGTGGGGATCGGTTGGCGCGGGGGTTGAACAAGCGCTAGGAATGTTGCGAACACTCTTTGTGGCGAGGGGGCTTGCCCCCGTTGGGCTGCGAAGCGGCCCTAAAACCATTCAATGAGGTGTGTCAGAAAAACGAGGCAGCAGGTTTTGCGACTGCTGCGCAGTCGAACGGGGGCAAGCCCCCTCGCCACAGGTGATCACCGACTCTGGCAGGGAAGTTTTCGTACAGGGAAATCAGCAGTTTTGCAGGCCTGTTCCCTTTCCTTTGCAGGACATTTCCTAGATCATTTCGCTCGCTTGCGCCTGCCATTTTCCGTGGCTAGTCTCGGTCCGTCACTGCTCATCAGTGATCGGGTTTAGTCGCCCGGATACCATCGGGCGCACAGCGCCACCTTTTCTCAGGTGTTTTTTATTGCCTGAATTTTATGGTGGCTGTGCGCAGGGCACCCTAGGGTGCGCCGGTGTTGCCTGGTGGCCGGTCGACTAACCTGTGTGCAGCCGCCACCCCTATTCGTTTAGTCGCGATGACGGTTGGCTCCTACTAATATCAGGAGTTTTACCAATGGAAAAATCCGTACCCGATCCCCCCGAAACCTCCACCGACGACCCACTCAGGGATCGCTCAGCGCTTTACCGTGCCATCGATTTCCACCTCACCGGCAAACAACCCGCACCACCCGATGAAATGCGCTTCTACAACGTCAGCAAGGACGTGAGCTTCGAAGACACCCAACTCTATGTCGCCGACCTGCTGCGTTGCGCTTCGGTCACGGCGTATCAGTGTGGCGATCAACTCAAGGGGGCCGACCGGGCGATGGTGTACTCGATCTGGCATTTGCTGGAGATTGCCAAGGCGATGGTGGATCACTCCATTGAGTGTTTGGGGATGAAAAAAAGTTGAGTCGGACTTTAGTAATCCGTTGTCAGTGATACCGCTTTCGCGAGCAAGCCCGCTCCCACACTTGGTCTCTGGCGTACACAATCCATTTGTTCGACGCGGTTAAGTGTGGGAGCGGGCTTGCTCGCGAATGGCTGCGCAGCAGCCCCATACCTGATGGCGTATATTCGGTACATCCCACTTGCCTGCGCAGCCGACCATGAAGCAAACACCCGACGACCTCGAACAGATCACCGCCACCACCCTGGGCCATTACAACGCAGTGGCCGAAGACTTCCGTGAAGGCACGCGCGATCACGACGTCAGCCAGAACATCGAGGCCCTGTTGCGGCATATTCAGGGCGATGCGCCTTTCGACATTCTCGATTTTGGCTGCGGACCGGGTCGTGATTTGCAGACGTTCACCCGTATGGGCCACAAGGCTGTCGGCCTCGACGGTTCGGAAAAATTCGCGCGGATGGCCCGTGAGGACAGTGGTTGCGAGGTCTGGCAGCAGGACTTCCTGAAGCTTGATCTGCCGGCCGAGCGTTTTGACGGAATTTTTGCCAACGCGGTGCTGTTTCATGTTCCGCGTCAGGAGTTGCCACGGGTGTTGAAGCAGTTGTGGGGAACGCTGAAACCGGGTGGGGTGTTGTTCAGTTCCAATCCCCGTGGCGAGAATCAGGAAGGCTGGAACGGGCCGCGTTACGGGGCATATCACGACCTGGCAGCCTGGCAGCAATTGTTGACCGAGGCGGGGTTTGAGGAGCTTGAGCATTACTACCGGCCGGCAGGGCTGCCGCGGGAGCAACAGCCTTGGTTGGCGAGTGTGTGGCGTAAAGCTGTGTAGTCAGTCCCGACGCCATCGCGAGCAAGCTCGCTCCCACAGTTGACCGCGTACTCCTGTGGGAGCGAGCTTGCTCGCGATGAGCGCGCAGCGCTCGCCTCTACTGCACCTCTTTCTTCGGCTCGCGAATCTTGTACCAGGCCACATACAGCGCCGGCAAAAACAGCAGCGTCAGCAAGGTGGCGATGACGATCCCGCCGATCATCGCGTAGGCCATCGGCCCCCAGAACACTTCCCGGGCAATCGGGATCATCCCCATGCTCGCCGCTGCCGCGGTCAGCAGGATCGGCCGACGTCGATGCTCGGTGGCCTGCACCACCGCATCCCACGGCGCATAACCCTTCAGTTCGTACTCCTCGATCTGGGTCACCAGGATCACCGAGTTACGGATGATGATACCGATCAACGCGAGAATCCCGAGGATCGCCACGAAGCCCATGGGCGTACCCGTAGGCACCAGCGCGATCACCACGCCGATCAGCCCCAACGGCGCGACGCTGGCCACCAGGAACAGCTTCTGCACGCTGTGCAACTGGATCATCAGGAAGGTCGCCATCAGGAACAGCATCAGCGGCACTACCTTGGCAATCGGTCCCTGGGCCTTGCCGCTTTCCTCCACCGTACCACCGGTGGCGACCTTGTAGCCCGCCGGCAGCTTCGCAGCGAAATCGTCAATGGATGGCTTGAGGATTTTCACCAGGTCCGTCGGCTGGATCTCGTCGCGGATCGCCGCCTTGATGGTGATGGTCGGCAGGCGATCGCGACGCCACACCAGCGGCTGCTCCAGTTCGTAGCGCACCGTGGCGAACGCCAGCAGCGGAATCGACGTGCCGCCAGGCGTGACGATTTGCAGGTTCTGCAGGGTTTCCGGCGTACCGCGCTCGGAGTCCACCGCACGACCGACCACGTTGATCAGGTAAATGTCGTCGTCGACCTGGGTCACCGCCTGGCCGCTGACGATGCCGTTCATCAGGTTGGCCACATCCTCGGAAGACAACCCCAACTGCCGCGCCTTGTCCTGGGCGATGTCGATGCGCAGCACTTTGCCCGGTTCGTTCCAGTCGTAGATGATCTCGCCAATGTGCGGGTTCTTGTCCAGCTCCGTGGCCAGGTCAATGGCATGTCGGCGCACCTGGTCGATGTCTTTGCCGCTGATCCGGTACTGGATCGGACGCCCTACCGGCGGGCCCATTTCCAGTGCCTGGACATAACTGCCGATGCCGACGAAGTCGTTGCGCAAGCGCTCGCGAAGCTTCTGCATCATGGCTTCACGGGTATGGCCTTTGCTGACGATCACCAACTGCGCATAGAACGGGTTCTGCAGTTGCTGGTCCAGTGGCAGATAAAAACGGATTGCACCCTGCCCGATGTAAGTGCTCCAGCGCACGATGTCCGGATCGTCCTTGAGCGTGGCTTCGAGGCGATCGACGGCCCGGCGGGTTTCGTCGATCGAGGCGTTTTGCGGCAGGTTCAGGTCCACCAGGATTTCCGGGCGATCCGAAGACGGGAAGAACTGGTTCTGCACGTAACGCATGCTGAACACCGCCAGCACAAAGCACAGCACGGTGATGCCAATGGCCCACCAGCGATTGCGCATGCACCACAGCAGCCCGCCGTTGAAGGCCTTGCCGATACGCCCCGGTTCACCTTCATGGGGTTTCACCTTGGTGCTGAGAATGTGCACGCCAATCACCGGCGCAAACAGAACCGCCACCACCCATGACACCAGCATCGCGCAGGCAATCACCGCAAACAGCGTGTAGGTGTATTCACCGGCGGAGCTGGCGTTCAAGCCGATCGGCACGAAGCCCGCCACCGTCACCAGCGTACCGGTGAGCATCGGGAACGCCGTGGAGGTGTAGGCGAAGGTCGCGGCCTGCTCCTTGGTCTCGCCCAGTTCCAGGCGCGTGACCATCATTTCCACGGTGATCATCGCATCGTCCACCAGCAGGCCGAGGGCGATGATCAGTGCACCCAGGGAAATCCGCTGCATGGTGATGCCGCTGTACTCCATGAACACGAACACCATCGCCAGCACCAGCGGGATCGAGCAGGCCACCACCAGTCCGGCGCGCACGCCAAGGCTGACGAAGCTGACCAGCAGCACGATCACCACCGCCTCGAACAACGCGCTGGTAAAGCCACCGACGGCCTCCTCGACCACCACGGCCTGGTCGGACACGTTGTAAATGCCAACGCCCACCGGCAGGTCGGCGGTCAACTGGTCAATACGGGTGTGCAAGGCCTTGCCGAACGCCTGGACGTTGCCACCCTTCTGCATGGCAATCGCCAGGCCGATGGCCGGTTTGCCGTTGAAGCGGAATTCCGGCGAAGCCGGATCGACGTAGCCTCGGCTGATTTCGGCAATGTCGGCCAGACGATAGTAGCGGTCATTGAGCTTGAGGTTGACCTCGGCCAGGTCTTTCTCCGAAGCGAACTTCCCTGAAGTGCGTACCGAAATCCGCTCCGGCCCGGCCTCGATGACACCCGCCGGGGTCACGGCGTTCTGAGATTGCAGGCTCTGCACCACCTGACGCTCATCGATGCCCAGCGCTGCGAGTTTGCGCGTGGAGAAGTTCAGGTACAGCACTTCGTCCTGCTGGCCGACCATTTCGATCTTGCCCAGGCCCGGCACACCGCGAATTTCCATGCGCGCCTGTTCCACGTAGTCGCGCAACTGACGCAGGGTCAGGCCGTCGGCGGTGAAGGCGTAGATCGACCCGAAGACGTCACCGAACTCGTCGTTGAACGACGGCCCCTGTATGCCTTGCGGGAACTGGTATTTGATGTCGTTGATCTTTTTGCGCACCTGGTACCAGATTTCCGGGATGTCCTTGGCACTGGTGGTGTCGCGCAGGTACACGTACACCGTCGATTCACCGGGGCGCGTGTAGCTTTTCACGTAGTCGAGGGAGTCGAGCTCTTCAAGCTTTTTCTCGATCCGGTCGGTGATCTGCTTGAGGGTTTCCTCCTGGGTCGCCCCCGGCCATTTGCTCTGGATCACCATCGTCTTGATGGTGAACGAAGGGTCTTCTTCGCGCCCCAGGTTGAAATACGAGAACACACCCATCAGCAATGCGACGAACATCAGATACCAGATGAACGACTGATGCTTGAGGGCCCATTCCGAGAGGTTGAAAGGCCCTTTCATTGACTGTCCTCGTCGATTTTCACTTGCTGCCCCGGTTTGAGGCTGTTCACACCGGCACTGACCACCCGCTCGCCGTTCTTCACGCCGCCGGCCAGTACCACGGTGCTGTCGGTGCGGCTGATCACCTGGATTTCACGGGGGGAGACGGTTTTACTCTGCGCATCGATCACCCAGATACGTGGCTTGCCATCGACCTCTTGCAGCGCGGTGACAGGCAATTCGATGCGCGGCTTGATCGCCGAGCTCAGGGTGACGCTGATGGCCGTACCCAAGCGAAAACCCTGTGGCGTTTCGGCCAGGGACAGGCGGGCGCGACGGGTGCGTGTAGCGCTTTGGGCCTGAGGTTCGATTTCGCGAATGACGGCGGTGGTGTTGATGCTCGGATCAAGTTGCGCAGCGACCAGAAACACCACATCGCTGGGCAGTTGATCGACCAGGGTATCCGGCAGGTCAATCACCGCTTCCTTGATGTCCGGTTGTGCCAGGGTCACCACTTGCTGACCCGCCGTCACCACTTGCCCGGCCTCGGCGCTCCATGCGGTGACCACGGCTTTATGGTCGGCGCGCAACTCGGTGTAGCCCAGTTGGTCCTTGCTCTGGTTGACGGCCGCCCGGGCCTGATCGAGGGAGGCCTGGGTGGTTTTCAGGTACGTATTGGCCTCGTCCAGTTGCGCTTGCGCACCGACCCCGCGATCAAACAAGGCTTGCTGACGCTGGGCACTGGCCTTGGCATTGATCAGTTGCGCCTGGATTTTCGACAGGTCGCCCTGGGCCGAACGCAACTGGTTCTGCTGATCGGAAGGATCGAGGGTGGCGAGCAGCGTGCCCTTGTCCACCCCGGTTCCGACATCGACGTTACGACTGGCGATGCGCCCGCCCACGCGAAAGCCGGTATTGCTTTCATAGCGTGCCTGGATGCTGCCGGCGAAGCGGCCCAGGTCCTCTTCGCTCAAGGCCTGAATCTTGATCGACAACACAGGCCGTACCGGTGTCGGCGGCGGTTCGCTCTTGGAACAGGCGCTCAGCACCAGCCCGATGGACAACGCCCATAAAGGCTTCATGGCTTAGCTCCCCAGGTCAGATCCTTGTAAGTGTTTTCGGCAATTTCGACTTCCATGTCCGGGTGCAACAACTGTCCGCCCGCGACAATGACTTTCTCCCCGCCCTTCAACCCGTCGCTGATGATGACCTTGCCGGTCAGGTAACGGCTGACAGTGACCGAGTGCAACTGGGCCTTGCCCTTGTCATCGACAATCCAGACCGCAGGTTCACTGATGTTTTTGGTCAGCGCCGACCATGGCAACTCGATGACCGACTTGCCCGACCCCCTGGCCGTGGCACTCACCACCGAGCCCAATTGCATGCCTTCGGGCAGGCTGTTGAGGCCGACCTTGACCTGCACGGTACCGGATTGTGCCGACACCGACGGGGTGATTTCGCGCACGGTGCCGGTGGTTTTGATCGCCGGGTTGTCGAGCAGGCTCAGGACAATGGTTTCATCGCTCGGCTTCTCGGCCAGCAGCGATTCATAGACATTGAACACCGCATCCCGGTCGCCGTCCCGGGCCAGGCTGAAGATCGGCATCGTCGCCTGAACCACCTGGCCGACTTCCGCCTGACGTTCGGTAATGATCCCCGGTGCATCGGCGATCAGCGCCGTATAGCTCAACTGATCCCTGGCATTGGCCAACTGCGCCTGGGCGGCGCTCAAGGCGCTCTGGCTGCTGCGCAAGGCTGCCTGGGCCGAGTCGAATTCACTCTGGCTGGTGTAGCCCTTGGGCAAGAGCTTTTGCTGGCGCACGAACGCCGCTGCGCTCTGCTTTACCCGCGCCTGTTCGGCGACGACTTGCGCCTGGGCCGAATCGACATTGGTCTGCAAATCCTTGGGGTCGAGCCGGGCCAGCACTTGCTTGGCGGTCACTCGATCACCGACGTCGACCGAGCGCTGGATGATCTTGCCACCCACGCGGAAAGACAGCTCCGTTTGTATCCGGGCCTGGATATCACCGGTGAGGGTAACCGGGGCCGCGTAATCCGCCGGTTTGACGACTTGTACGAACACCCGTGGCAGGTATTCCTGCACGGTTTTTTTCTCTTCGCAAGCCGTTAGCAGGGTGACGACACTCAAGGCCATGACTACTTTTAATCCGGGAACCGCCATGCAAACTCCTTGGCCTTTTTTATGGACAACTCGACAGAGAGCTTAGAACAGGGTTTCAACCTTGCACGCCCCGCTTATGAAGAAAAAAATCGCACCGCTTTACCCCTGAAACACTTGCCATAGACGGCTGCGCGTGCCTGACAATGAACCCCGCCCGATCCCGCTTCAGGAACCCACATGCTCAAGACCCTCGCGGTGGCCAATTACCGCTCGATCAACAAACTGGTGATCCCGCTGGGCCAGCTGAATCTGATCACCGGCCCCAATGGCAGCGGCAAATCCAACCTTTACCGTGCGCTGCGGCTGCTGGCGGAAACCGCTCAGGGCGGTGTGGTCAATGCCCTGGCCCGTGAAGGCGGGCTGGATTCGACCTTCTGGGCCGGCCCGGAAACCATCAGCCGGCGCATGCGCAACGGCGAAGTGCCCATCGAAGCCACGGTGCGCCAAAGCGTCAAACGCCTGCGGCTGGGTTTTGCCGGTGAAGATTTTGGCTACTCGATCAGCCTGGGCCTGCCCGATTCCAATGGCCATTTCATGCTGCCCGGGCACAGCTTGCCCATACCGTCACGTTTCAGCCTCGACCCGCAGATCAAGCGCGAATGCCTATGGGCTGGAGCGTTCTATCGTCCGGCCAGTCTACTGGTCGATCGTGACGGCCCAATGATTCGCGCCCGCGCCAATCGCAGTTGGGATGTACTGGCCCAACACACGCCGACTTTCGACAGCCTGTTCGATCAGGTCGGCAGCCTGCGCGGTTCGCCGGAAGTGCTGGAGATGCGCGAGTTCATCCGTCGCTGGCGCTTTTATGATCACTTTCGCAGCGATGCCAACGCCCCGGCGCGTCAACCACAACTGGGCACCCGCACGCCAGTGCTGCATCACGACGGACGCGACCTGGCGGCGGCCTTGCAGACGATCATCGAAATCGGCGATCCCGAGGCGTTGCAGGCCGCGATCAGCGACGCGTTTCCCGGCGCGCGACTGCACATCGAACCACTGCCGGGTGGACGCTTCGCCATCGAGTTCTTTCAGGAGGGTTTGTTGCGGCCGTTGTCGGCCGCCGAATTGTCGGACGGAACATTGCGCTACTTGCTGCTGGTTGCAGCGCTGCTGACGCCGCGGCCGCCGACCCTGATGGTGTTGAACGAACCGGAAACCAGTCTGCATCCGGATCTGCTGCCGGCGCTGGCGCGTTTGATTATCCGTGCATCAGAACAGTGTCAGGTGTGGGTGGTATCCCATGCCCGGCGCTTGATTTCGGCATTGCAGCAGGATCCGCAATGCAACTGCATCGTGCTGGAAAAAAATCTCGGCCAGACCGGGATCGTGGGCCAGCGCATGCTGGATGAGCCGGCATGGTATTGGCCGGATTGAATGGCAGGTGATTTGCCGGGAAGATGGAAGACGTCTATTTTCCCTTGTACCGCAGGAAGGATCTTTTTTTCGAAACACAGCTCCAGGGACGTACCACTTTTGGCCAGATTCCCGGCCAACACCTCACAAGGACGAGAACATGGCAGACGCAAAAACGCCGCAACGGCTGGATCCGCAGGACATTCTGAAATTATTGATGGCGTTGCACAGGGCGTTGAAGGCCGGGCCGGCCTGAGCAACTCCAGAGTCAACAGGCTCTTTGTGGCGAGGGGGCTTGCCCCCGTTGGGCTGCGAAGCGGCCCGTAATAACCTCCCAAATTCTCAATGACGCTCCTTGGGACGAATGCTGCGCATTCGAACGGGGGCAAGCCCCCTCGCCACAAAAGCTCCCTCGCCACAGGTAAATCGAACGCTCAAAAAAACGCCGACGCTAAATCAGCCGTCGGCGTTTGAAACCTTGAAGGGGTTTACTTCGCGAATCAGAACGCAGGCAATACCGCGCCGCTGTACTTCTTCTCGATGAACGCTTTCACTTCAGGGCTGGTCAGGGCTTTGGCCAGTTTCTGGATGGCAACGCTGTCCTTGTTGTCCGGACGAGCCACCAGGAAGTTCACGTAAGGCGAGTCGGCACCTTCGATCACCAGCGCGTCTTTAGCCGGGTTCAGACCTGCTTCCAGCGCGTAGTTGGTGTTGATCATGTCCAGGTCGACCTGATCCAGCACACGCGGCAACATCGCCGACTCAAGCTCCTTGAACTTGAAGTTGTGCGGGTTCTTGGCGATGTCTTTCGGCGTGGCCAGAGCGTTTTTCGGGTCCTTCAACTCGATCAGGCCGGCTTTCTGCAGCAGGATCAGGGCACGACCGCTGTTGCTGCCTTCGTTCGGGATGGCAATGGTCGCGCCGTCTTTCAACTCAGCCAGGGTTTTGACTTTCTTCGAGTAGCCGCCAAACGGTTCGACGTGCACGCCGATCACGGTTTCCAGGTGAGTGCCTTTACCTTCGTTGAAGCTTTTCAGGTACGGCAGGGTCTGGAAGTAGTTGGCGTCCAGACGCTTCTGGTCGACCTGAACGTTCGGCTGAACGTAGTCGGTGAAAACTTTGATTTCCAGGTCCACGCCTTCTTTGGCGAGGGTTGGCTTGATCAGCTCGAGAATCTCGGCGTGTGGAACCGGGGTTGCGGCAACCACCAGTTTTTCGCCAGCCTGGGCCAGGCCCGCGGTCAGGGCAGCCGCCAATGCGGTGAACAACAGAACCTTTTTCATGCAGTGTCCTTATCGAAAATCACAGTCGCTTGTGGCGACGGCTTGAAGATGAGAGTGCCAGTGAAGTGCTATCGCTGGCGTGAAGCGGACAATACCGGGATTCTTTATTCCCGAACAATAACGTTTATTCAGCTTCATATTCCATTTTGTTCATACAGCGCGTTAAAGCGTCTGCGTCAGGCTTTCCAGCAAACGCTTGAGTGCCGAACGCTCGGCAGCGGTGCCGTTTTTGCTCGTATAAACAACGTGTTGCTCGATTTTTGCGAGTGAAATCGAAGGCTCCGGCAGGTTCAGATGCTCCGGTAAAATCTCGTCACCGGTGCTCACCAACAGCGCAAAGTGAATGATGTTTTCCAGCTCCCGGGTATTGCCCGGCCAACTGTGGCGTTCCAGCACAAGTTGCGCCGCTTCACTGATCAATGGCACCGGCAGGCCGAGGCGTTGGCTGTAGATGCCGAGAAAGTATTCGGCCAGCGACAGGATGTCGCCCGTGCGCTCGCGCAGTGCCGGCAGTTCGAGCTGGCCTTCGCTGAGGTAGTGATAAAGCCGCTCATGGAATTTTCCGGCGGCGACGGCCTGGGCCAGATCGATGCTGGTGGCCGCCACCAGCCGCACATCCACCGGGCTCGGCTGCTGAGCGCCGACGCGGGTGACTTCGTGGTTCTCCAGGGCGGCGAGCAGCTTGATCTGGATCGGCAGCGGCAGGTCGCCGATTTCGTCCAGGTACAGCGTGCCGCCATTGGCCGAACCGAACCAGCCTGCACGACTGCTCGCCGAACCGCTGTAGCTGCCCGCCGCATAGCCGAACAGCTCGGCGTCGGCGTAGGTCGGGCTGATCGCG
The DNA here is from genome assembly GCF_052114525.1 of Pseudomonas sp. KB_15. Classification (NCBI taxonomy): domain Bacteria; kingdom Pseudomonadati; phylum Pseudomonadota; class Gammaproteobacteria; order Pseudomonadales; family Pseudomonadaceae; genus Pseudomonas; species Pseudomonas sp. KB_15. The sequence goes on from NZ_JBFREX010000014.1 coordinate 68,121, forward strand.
CCGCAATTGACCGATACGAACAACCCGCCGCGATCACTGGCGCGATGGATATGCCGCGCCAGCAATTCCTTGCCGGTCCCGGTTTCGCCTCGGATCAGCACCGAAACTGAACGCGTGGCCAGTTGCTCCAGGTCCTCGCGCAACTTCCGCGAACGCGGATCGACAAACACCAACGCCTTGGCGCGGATGCTCAGGGGACTTTTTTCGGCATCGGGAAAGGTCAGCAGCGGCTGACCGAAGGTTTCAAAGCTCATGGCAGACTCCCGCCCAAAACCGCCGGGAGACGGGGGCGTTAAATAAAGAAAGTGTTCAAGCGCGGCGCAGGGCGTGGTGTTCCATACGGTTYTGCAGGCGATAGAGATAGGCAAAACCCTGCTCCCAGCGCTGGTGACCGGACTTCACGTTGATATGCCCCGCCCCCGCCAGAATCCCCGCCTCGGCGCCCCATTGGCGCGCCAGCTCCAGGGCTCGCGGCGCACTGACGGCACTGTCGTTGTCGGAGCTGACGACCTGGCTCGGAAAGGGCAGCAGATCCGTTGGAATCGGCGCGAAGTTGCGCAAGGCCGGCGCGCAGGCCGGGCGTTCCACATCCGCCGGTGCGACCAGCAGGGCACCACGCACTTGACGCAAAAACTGCACGGGTGCGGTCGCTGCCCAATGGGCGACAGTGATGCAGCCCAGGCTGTGGGCAATGAGAATCACCGGCGTGCTGTCGGCGGCAATCGCCTCGGCCAGCGCCGCGACCCAGTCTTCACGGCGCGGTGTCAGCCAGTCGGCCTGCTCCACCCGTGCGCTGTTCGGCAGACTGTTCTGCCAGTGGCTTTGCCAATGATCTTCTGGCGATCCTTGCCAGCCCGGCACAATCAGGTAGCGAATTGATTCGTTGCGCATGGGGGAGCTCTCCTGCTGCGTGTCTGTTCCCGGACGAGTATAGGGAGGAGAGATATATTCGTTAAGGAATAAGAAGCTATTTATTAAGATCCATATCGAATATTAAACATATAACCTGTGGGAGCGAGCTTGCTCGCGAAAGGGCCCGGACATTCAACTTCGATGTCGATTGATCCACCGCCTTCGCGAGCAAGCTCGCTCCCACAGGGAACAGTGTGTTCACGAAAGTTGAAGCAAAAAAAAAGGGCCGCACCCTGCCAAGGAGACGGCCCCGGAAAATCGAAAATCGGTTAACGCGCAGTAATCACCGACAGCCTGGTAATCCCTGCCCGCTCAATCGACGCCATGGCCCGGGCCACCTCGCCGTAATTCACCCCATCGTCCGCCTGCAACTGCACGCGCACCTCGGGGTCTTTGGCCTTCGCCGACCTGAGGTTGAACTCCAGCAAGTCCGGCTGTATCTCGTCCTTGTTGATAAACAGTTTGCCGGCACCGTCGATGCTCACCACCAACGGATCTTTCTGCTCCACCGGCGCAACCGCTTCGGTCTTGGGCAGGTTGATCGGAATGGCGTTGGTCAGCAGTGGCGCGGTGACGATGAACACCACCAGCAACACCAGCATCACATCCACCAGCGGCGTCACGTTGATCTCGCTGAGCACCTCATCGGTGTCTTGCGTGGAGAAGGCCATATCAGGACGCCTCCTTCACTTTCTGTGCGCTGCCCTGGGCCGCCAGTTTGTGTGCCGTCGGGTGAATCAGCACGCGGAACGAACTCTTCTGCGCCAGGCTGTAGAAGTCGTGGGCAAAGTCATCCAGGTCCGCCGCCGTCAGTTTCAAACGACGCAAAAAATAGTTGTAAACCAGCACCGCCGGTACCGCGACGGCGATCCCTACGCCGGTGGCAACCAGCGCCGCGCCAATCGGCCCGGCCACCGTTTCCAGACTCGCCGAACCGGCCGCGCTGATGCCCTTCAACGCTTCCATGATTCCCCACACCGTGCCGAACAAACCAATGAACGGTGAGGTGCTGCCAATGCTAGCGAGCACCGCCAACCCGGTTTCCAGCGACCGGCGCTCGCGCACGATCTGCTGACGCAAGGCACGCTCCAGACGATCCTGATGATTGATCGCCTGGCTCAAGTCCGCCGCCTGCGGCGCCTCGCCGACCTGGATCGCGGCATAACCTGCCTGTGCAACCCGGGCTGCCGCTCCGGGCCGGGTTTCGCTCAGTTCGGCCGCCGAGTCGAGACTCGAAGCGGCCCAGAACTGTTGATGAAACTTTCGATCCTGTGCCTTGAGGCGACCGAACTGCACGCCCTTGAGCAATGCCAAACCCCAGGTCGCGACGGAAAAAACCACCAGCAGCCAGATCACCGCGCTTTCGATGGATTCAAGTGGAGATGCCAGTAACGTCATGGTGTATTCCTCGTGTAAACGTTTCGCGCGAAATTGGTTTCGGTTTAATGAATCTTGAAATCGATGGGCACGCTGACCCAGCCATCCCGGGCGACATCACCTTGCCTGGCCGGCACGAAACTCCAGCGTTTCACCGCGTTCAGCGCAGCTTCGTCCAGTGCATCGCGACCGCTGCTTTTCTGGATCTGGATCTCGCCGGGCCTGCCGCTGGCCAGCACATGCACGCGCAACAACACCGTGCCTTCCCAGCCGCGACGCTGGGCCAGCGAGGGGTACTCCGGCGCCGGGTTTTTCAAGTAGCCCGCGTTCGCTGAAGCGGGTGTCACGGGAGCTGGGGCCGGGGGAGCAGGTGGCGCAGGGGCCGCTACGGGTGCTGCCGGTTTCGGCGGCGCGGGTGGTTGCTCAACCGCCTTGGGCGCCGGTTTCGGTATCGGTTTGGCAACCGGTTTGGGTTTGGGAACCGGCTTCGGTGGCGGCGGCTTCACGGCCAGTTCGTCTTCCACGGGCGGTGGCGGCTCGACCACTGGCTGGACAGGTTGCGGTGGCGGCGGCTCGACCACCGCAGGTGCCGGACGCGAGAACTCAATGGTCATCGGCGGAGTCTGCGGCGGCACGATGGGCAGCACCGGGGTCGATTGTTGATTGACCCAATAAATCACCGCGCCATGCACCAGCAACGCCAGCACACCGAGCAGGATCGTCTCCCGTCGACTCAAGATGCCTTTGGGCGCGCGCTGCAAACGCAACTGGCCCAAGGGCACCCGGTGCGGTCGGCCGAGGTCGACCAACTCACCACCGGGTGCCTGGCGCCACAGCACTTCATGTGCACTGACGGCGGTCTKGACATTGCCCATTGTTCAACTCCCTGCGGTCTCTTTGCGAATTACCGGAACGTCGTACTGAACATCCCCCGACGACGTCCTGGTAGAGCAATCATTAGCCTGAACGCTTAGCGCTTAAAGTAATGTTTAAACTTATATTTAGACCTGAAACGAATATACAAGCCATCAACCCACCGCCTGAGCCCGCCGTTCAAGGGCTCGGGCGTAGTGGAAAAAAACCGATGCTTTGCCCGCATTGAAAATATTCATTCGAGGCATGATTTTTCGCCGTCAGAAGTCATATCGACCGGTCACACCCAGCGTCCGCGGCGTGCCCAGCAGCCCTTCATACCCACCATTCGCGGCCGTCCACAGCGTCGTGTAGTAGGTTTTGTCGAAGGCGTTTTTCAGCCACAACGAAACGTCCCACTGTCCCTGGTTGAAGTCGCCGCGCAGGCCGGTGGACAGGTTGACCAGCGCATAACTCGGGATCTGCCCGAAATCGGAATCTTCCACCGTGCCCACTGCTTTGGAGCGGAACGCATAGCTGGCGGTGACGTACTCTTCAAAGCCGTTGCTCAGGTTCCACTTGTATTCGCCGTTGGCGTTGCCGATCCATTTCGAAGCGCCAACCACTTGATGCCCGGTCAGGTCGCAGGAGGCTGGAGCACCTGGCCTCAGGCTGACTTCAGGCGGGCACGGCGCATTCTTGTACGAGAGGTAACTGACGTCGTTGTACGAGCCGTTGATGTTCAGCGTCAGGCCGCGCAACGCAAGCAAGGTGCTTTCGAATTCCGCGCCACGGGAGCGTACGGAGCCGGCGTTGGTCAGGAACTGCACGCGGTTGACGTCGTCGAAGGCGTTGGTCTGATAGCCGTTTACCTGGGTCCAGAACAGGTTGGCGTTGAGTTGCAGGCGACGGTCCCACAGAGTGCTCTTGAATCCGAGCTCGGCGTTGTTGGCGCGCTCGGTGCCAATCAGCAACGAGTCGGCACCGGCCACCGGCGCCGTGCCGACGGCCAGATTGATGCCGCCGGATTTTTCGCCATGGGACAAGGTGGCGTAAGTGAGCAGATCGTCGGTGAGGCGGTAGCTGAGGTTCAACAGACCTGAGGGGCTCGAACTGTACTGATTCAAATCGCCAGAGTCGAAAGCCCCCGCACGAGCGCGTCGTGCTGCGGCCGCCGCTCCGGTGACCGCTGCACCACCGGCCGGCGCATCACGGGTCACCTGGGCGTTTTTCTCTTCATAGGTGCCGCGCAGGCCGGCGGTGAAATCAAGGCGTTCGGTCAAGTGCCAGGTGCCTTGGGCGAAAAGCGCGAAGCTGTTGGTTTCGATATGGCCGTTGCCGACGCTGTCGACGTTGTTCAGCGCACCGTTGGGTGTGCCGTTCCAGATGTCCGCTTGCGGGCCGTAAAAGGTGAACGACTTGTTGTCCAGGTTGGAGCCGAAGTAATAGGCGCCGAGCACGTAATCGAAGAGTCCGCCGGAGGGCGACGCCAGGCGAAACTCCTGGGAGTACTGCTTATCCTCCACCGAAACGCCCGCGTTGAAGAAGGTGGATACGTTCAGGCCGTCATCATTGCGCGGGGTGAAATTCCACCAGCGATAGGAGCTGATGGAGGTCAGGGTGAAGTCGCTTGGCAGCGTCCAGTTGGCCTCGACCGAGGTACCGCCCTGATGCACGGTAACGTGCTGGTCGTTGTTCAGGTTGACCTTGCGGTGCGTGCCGTCAACCAGTGTCGCGCCAGCGGCATTGGCCCGCGATTGATAGAGATTGAAGCCATTGATGGTCGGCCCGGTGTTGAACAACACGCGGGTGCCGGCGCTGGAATCTTCTTCGTTGTAGTCGCCAATCCAGCGCAGGTTGAACGATTCGTTGGGCTTGAACAGCAACTGGCCACGGAAGCCATCGCGGGAGCCACCGTTCAGGTCATGGCCGTCGAATTCGTTTTTGATGTCACCGTCGCTACGGGTGCGATACGCAGAAAAGCGTCCGGCGAGTTGCTCATTCAGCGGGCCGGAAATCGTACCCTTGGTCTGGAAGTATCCGTCCTCGCCCACCGAAGATTCGATGCTGCGTTCAGGGGTAAAGGTTGGCGCGCGGGTGCTGATGTTGATCACGCCGGCGGTGGTGTTCTTTCCGAACAACGTGCCTTGCGGACCGCGCAGCACTTCAAGCTGCTCGATGTCCATCAGGTCGAATACGGCCATGCCCGGCCGGCCGAGGTAAACGTTATCGATGTACAGGCCGACACTGCCTTCCAGGCCATCGCTGGCCGGGTTGTTGCCCAGGCCACGGATCGACACGCTGGACTGGCGCGCGTGCATGTAGGCGACGTTGACGCTGGGCACCAGTTGCTGCAAATCCTGGATGCGATAGACCCGCTGGATTTCCAGGGTCTGGCCGCTGACCACACTCATGGGCGTCGGCACATCCTGCGAACTTTCTTCGCGGCGGCGAGTGGTGACCGTCACGGTTTCCAGTTGGGTATTGTCGGCCGTGGCGGTTGTTGAGGGAGTGGATTGCGGGGTGGTGCTGTCGGCCGCATAGCCTTGGGTCCAGCTGGCACTGCCTGCCAGTAACAGGGCCAGGGGCAGGCGTTTGAGCCGTTGTGGAGAGTGGGTTGGGGCGAGATGCAACGGACTCATAAGGCGGGGTTCCCGATCAGAAAAGTTCTTTGTCGCTTGGTAGGCCGCCATCGCGAGCAAGCTCGCTCCCACACTGATCCTGTGAACACCGAAGACCCCCTGTGGGAGCGGGCTTGCCCGCGATGGCGTCAGCTCAGACGCCTTCGATATCCGGCCCTTTCACGGTCTGGCTGACCTGCCCATTCACACCCACCGGCACTTCACCCTTGAGCGTCACCCGTCGCACGATCCGGTCCTGGGTCCCGTAGTCATCCACCGCGTAATGCTGGGTGGAGCGGTTGTCCCAGATCGCCACATCGCCAGCCTTCCAGCGCCAGCGCACGATGTTTTCCTGGCGGATCACATGGCTTTGCAGCAACCCGAACAGGTGCGCCGAATCGGCCTGGGAATAGCCTTTGATGCGCTTGACGAAATGCCCCAGCAACAGGCTCTTCTCGCCACTGATCGGGTGCACGCGGACCACCGGGTGTTCGGTCTCGTAGACGGTCGAAGTGAAGATCTTGCGATAGCGCTCCAGCTTCTCGGCAGAGACGTCAGGCCTGGTACCGGCGTAGTCGTATTCATTGCTGTGCACGGCGACCAGTTTGTCGGCCAGCTCACGCAGCTCCGCCGACAACCCGTCGTAGGCAGTGGCGGTATTGGCCCACAGGGTGTCGCCGCCGAAAGCCGGGGCCACCACCGAGCGCAGGATCGAGGCTTTGGGGTAGGCCTCGACGAAAGTCACGTCGGTGTGCCAGGAGCTGGCTCGCTGGCCCTCGGCGCCGTCCAGTTCCAGCAGAAAACGCGTGCCTTCGCGCACCGGTACGGTCGGGTGCGCCACCGGTTCGCCGAGCAGGTGGGCGAACGCCTCCTGGCGCTGATCGTCGAGCAGTGTCTGCTCGCGGAAGAAGATCACTTTGTATTGCAGCAGCGCCTGTTGAATGGCTTCAACAGTGGCGGCATCCAGCTCGCCGGAAAGCTGTACGCCACGGATTTCGGCACCGATGCGCCCGGCCACCGGATGGATTTCAAGCGAGTGAACAGCGGGTTGTACTGCGAAAGCGGCATTGCTCATGGGTAGACCCTCATCAGACTGCTTGCGGTTGAACCGGCCGCGAAACACTGCTCTATCTATATTCAATTTAGATCTAATAGATATCAACATGCTTCGTTGACGGAATAAGAGGTTGCATTTAAAACCTCAGTCAACCCTCGTCGCAAATGCCTTCGAGCTATTTTTAGGATGCCGGAAAAGCATATGGATCTTCGCCAGTTGCGTTACTTCATCGCCCTCGACGAACACCGCAGTTTCGTGCGCGCGGCCGAGGCCATGGGCATTACCCAGCCTGCCTTCAGCCGCAGCATTCAGGGGCTGGAGCACGAGTTCGGCTGCGTCCTGGTGGACCGTGGCAACAAGGACTTGCGCCCCACCCCCGAAGGCCTGGTGGTGCTGCAACATGCCCGCAGCCTGGTGCAGGGTGCGGCGTTGCTCAGCTGCGAAGTGACGCAGATGACCAAGCTCGATGCGGGCGAACTGCGCTTCGGTTGCGGCCCGGCACCGGCGGTGAAACTGGTGCCGGATGCAGTGGCGCAATTCATCAATGCGCACCCGAAAGTGCGCACCTGTTTCGAGGTGGATAACTGGGAAAAACTCAGCCGCGCCCTGAGCCGTGAGGAGATCGAATTCTTCATCGCCGACATCCGCCATTTCGAGTCCGACCCGAACTTCCAGACCCAGGCTCTGACGCCCAAGCGCGGTGTGTTTTTCTGCCGCCCCGGGCATCCGCTGCTGGCCAAGGAGAGCCTGTCGACCAACGATATGTTCGACTACCCGCTGGCGACCACGAAGATCCCGCCAGGCATTCGCAAACTGCTGGCGAACCTCAGTGGCCGGGTGGATTTTTCACCGACCATCGAGACCGAACATTTCCCGGCGCTGGTGAAAGTGGTGCTGCAATCCAACGCCATCGGCGTGGGAACGCAAGAAGCGTTTATCGAGGACATCGCCCAGGGCTCGCTGGTGCTGCTGCACTGGCGCAATCTGCCGCAGAACATCGAGAGCATGAATGCACGGTGCGGGATTGTCAGTCGCACCGGGTTCCGGTTGTCGCCGGCGGCGCGGGCGATGATCGAGACGTTGGTGGCGGTGGACAGGCAGCAGATCAGCGTTGCGGTTTAGGGCCTCTTCGCGAGCAAGCCCGCTCCCACATTTGATTTCCAGCGAACACAAAATTTGTGTACGACGCAGAACCAGTGTGGGAGCGGGCTTGCTCGCGAAAGCGTCCGAATTGACGCTAGAGATTCAAAGTTTTGCCGCAGCCAACTCCGGCGCCACCCAATCGCTCACTTTGAACGACTTGCGAATCAGCTTCTGCTGCGACGCCAGATCCACCGCATCCTGCAATTTGCCGAGGAACACCGGGTCAAGCGTCGAGGGGAATATCTCGCTCAGTTTCTGATCCTTCAGATCCTGCGTGAGGATCACCGGCGGATAGCTCGCCAGCCCTGACACCAGTTGAATGTAGGCGTCCTTGTTGCTTTCCTGGGTCAGCCACGTCACGGCTTGCTGTTGCGCCTTGAGCAGTGTGGCGACCGCCTCGGGATGCTCGTCGACAAATTTTCCGGTGCCCACCAACACCGCCTGCACACTGCCGGCGTTGCCCAGATCCTTGGTGTTCAGCGGCAGTTCGGCCAGCCCCTTGGCTTGCAACGCCGTGAGCCCGGAACCGCCCCACGAGGCATCGATCTGCTTCGCCGCCAGCGCCGCGACTGCCGCGTTGAAGTCGAGGTTGATGACTTTCACATCCTTCTCGCTCAACCCCTGACTGGCCAGCGCCGCATCGAATGACAACTGGCTGGCGGTGCCACGGAAGATGGCCACGCGTTTGCCCTTGAGGTCCTGCAGGGTCTTGATCCCCGAACCCGGCACCACGCCGAGGTAATGCTTCACCCCGCGCGCCGAGGCGCTGAGCAACCGCGTATCCAGACCATTGGACTTGCCGATGATGGCCGCCAGATCGCCGAGGTAGGCCAGGTCGATCTGACCGTTAGCGAACGCCTCGTTGATCACCGGGCCTGCGCCCTTGAAGAAACTCCACTGAATCTTGATGCCTTGATCGGCGAAAGCCTTTTCGAAGATCTGTTGATCGCGCAGCACATCCACTACACCGCCACCACTGTGCTGGGTACCGGCGCTCAGGTCCGGCACGGCGATGCGGATTTCCTTGAGCTCACTGGCGTTGGCCGTGAAGGCCAGCAGACCCGCCAGGGCCGGTGCAGCGAACAGGCTGATGACACGTTTGAAGGGAAGGTTCATGGGTGCGGCTCCTTGGGGCAACGGGCGTTGAGGAGCCGAAAGTAGGCCGAAGTGGAACCAACACTTAAATACTATAAATTCACATTTTTATAGCTTTTTAATCTATATCAACCCCTACGGGCCTCTCCGCCAGCTATGCCTTGGCAGCATCGAAAATATTCTTCGAATGCATTGGATGCGTGCGCGCTCCCAAGCCTTAAATGGCCTTTCTTATCCCTAAATAGAATTAATTTTTATTTTTATAGATCAATTTTGCATACACATTAAACCCTGTGGGAGCGAGCTTGCTCGCGATAGCGGTGTGTCATCCAGCACATAAGTCGCCTGACACACCCTCATCGCGAGCAGGCTCGCTCCCACAAAAAGCAAGCTTGCATTGCAACCCGACAACGGAGGTCACCCATGGTCCGTGTTTCCCTTCTGAGCCTGCCGCTGGCCGCACCCCGGCTTGATGGTCGACGGCATTGGCCGACACTGAGCCAGCGGCTCTTGCCCTGGCTGCTGCCCTTCAGCCTGTTTGCACTCTGGTGGCTCGCCAGCCGTAATCACTGGATGAGTGAGCAAATCCTGCCGGCGCCGTCGCTGGTCTGGACCAGCGCGGTGGAATTGTCCCAAGGCGAGTTGTGGGGCCATTTGTGGATCAGCCTGCAACGCCTGTTCCGGGGGCTGCTGGCCGGGATCAGCGCTGGTGCTGTTTTGGGTGCGGCACTGGGTTTCAGCCGTCGACTGGAGCGCCTGGTGTTTCCGACCTTCGCCGGGTTGGCGCAAGTCCCGACCCTGGCCTGGATTCCCTTGTTCATGGTGTTTTTCGGCATCGGTGAAGTGCTGAAACTGGTGGTGTTGATCAAGGCCATCGTGGTGCCGGTGACCCTGCACACCCTTGTCGGAGTGCGCGATGCGCAACCCAGGCTGCGCGAAGCCGCCGCCGTGTTGCGTTTGCCCAGGCGCCTGTTGATCCGCCGCCTGGTGCTGCCCGCAGCGCTGCCGGCATTCATGGCCGGAGTGCGCCTCGCGCTGGCCGCTGGCTGGACTTCGCTGCTCGCCGTGGAACTGCTCGCTTCCAGTGAAGGCATCGGCTACCTGATGGTCTGGGCACGACAGTTGTTCATGCTCGACATCGTATTTGTGTGCATCGTGGTGATCGGCTTGATCGGCGTGGCGATGGACCGCGGCGTCGGCCTGCTCGATAAACACCTGGTGCACTGGCCGCACCCTGCCACCGCCGAAATCCGTCGCGGGCCGCGCTACCAGGGCTGGCAGCGCCTGCAACCCTGGCTGCTGCCGCTGGCACTGTTGGCGTTGTGGCAATTGACCACGGATCAGCAGTGGATTGACGCGAACATTCTGGTCAGCCCGCTGGGCGTCCTGCAGACCACTCGGGATGGCTTGTTCGACGGCACATTGATTGGCGGCATGGCCCTGAGTCTGGGTCGTACCCTGGGCGGTCTGTTGCTCGGTGGTGGTCTCGGCTTTGCGCTGGGACTGTTGCTGGGACTGTCACGTACTAGCGAACGGGTACTCGGCCCAACCCTCGCCGCCATCCGCCAGATCGCCATTTTCGCCTGGGTGCCGCTGCTCACCGCGTGGTTCGGTCTGGGGGAACTGGCCAAGTGGGTGTTCGTTGCCCTGGCCGCTTTTTTCCCGCTGTTCATCGCCACCCAACGCAGCGTCGTCCACCTCTCGCCGCAACTGAACGAGGCCGCGCAAGTGTTGCGCCTGAATCTGCGCCAGCGCCTGCGCCGACTGGTGCTGCCGGGCGCCGCGCCGGGGATCTTCGCCGGGCTCAGGCTGAGCCTGATCTATGCCTGGCTCGGCACCATCGGCGCCGAATACTTCATGCCGTCCAACGGCGGCATCGGCAGCCAGATGATCGGCGCCCAGCAACTGCTGCGCATGGACCTGATCATGGCCGGCATGCTGCTGGTGGGTGTGACCGGCGCCCTGCTCAATCTTATTGGCCAACGCCTGGAAATCCGCGCCACCCGCTGGAGACACGCATGAACGCACCAATTGTCAGCTTCAATCACGTGGGCAAAACCTTCGACGTCGACGGCTTCACACTTGAGGCCATTCGCGAATTCAACCTGGACATCGCCGAGGGTGAATTCGTCGCCATCGTCGGCTCCAGCGGCTGTGGCAAATCCACTTTGCTGCGGCTGCTGGTGGGCCTCGATACGCAGTTTCGCGGGCAGATCACCGTGGACGGCAAAACCGTCAGCGGCATCGGCAGCGAGCGCGGCATTGTCTTTCAGGAACACCGTCTGTTCCCGTGGCTGAGCGTGGCCGACAACATCGGCCTGGGCCTGGTCAACGAGCCATTGAGCGCTGCGCAAAAGCAAAAGCGCATCCATGACTTCATCGAACTGGTGGGCTTGGGCGACTTCGTCCGGGCTTATCCGCACCAGCTCTCAGGTGGGATGGCGCAGCGCGTGGCCATCGCTCGCGGCCTGGTGGCCAGCCCGCGGATTCTGCTGCTGGACGAGCCCTTCGGCGCCCTCGATGCGCTGACCCGCCAGCAGATGCAGGACGAACTGCTGGCGATCCGCACGCGGGCAAAAATCACCACCATCCTGGTCACCCACGATGTCGAGGAAGCGATCTTCCTCGCCGACCGCGTGGTGGTGATGGAGCCGCGTCCCGGACGGATCAAGCAAGTGGTCGACATTGCCCTGCCCCATCCGCGCCAGCGCAGCAGTTTCGACTTCCACCAGTTACGCGAAGAACTGCTTCACGAACTCACCAGCGACGATCACTACCAGCCTCCCGTGCCGGTGCAGGTCCGTGATTTGCCACTGTCCTTCATTGCCTACTGAAAAAGGAAATGCTTGATGCCGCAACGTCCCAACTTTCTAGTGATCCTGGCCGATGACCTGGGCTTTTCCGACATCGGTGCCTTCGGCGGCGAAATCAACACGCCGAACCTCAATGCCCTGGCCAACAATGGCCTGCGCCTGACCGATTTTCACACCGCACCGACCTGCTCGCCGACCCGTTCGATGCTGCTCACCGGCACCGATCACCACATCGCCGGCATCGGCACCATGGCTGAAGCGCTGACCCCGGACCTGATCGGTAAACCGGGCTACGAAGGGCATCTGAATGACCGCGTGGTCGCCCTGCCCGAGCTGTTGCGCGAGGCCGGTTACCAGACCTTGATGAGCGGCAAATGGCACTTGGGCCTGACCGCAGAACTGGCGCCCCACGCCCGGGGTTTCGAGCGTTCGTTTTCGCTGTTGCCTGGCGCCGCCAACCATTACGGCTTCGAGCCGACCTACGATGAAACGACGCCACGGCTGCTGAAATCCACCCCGGCGCTGTACATCGAAGACGACCAGTTCATCGATGAACTGCCGAAGGATTTTTATTCCTCCGATGCCTTTGGCGACAAGCTGCTGCAATACCTCAAGGAGCGCGACCAGACCCGGCCATTCTTCGCGTACCTGCCGTTTTCCGCACCGCACTGGCCATTGCAGGCGCCGGCCGATGTGGTGGAAAAATACCGCGGGCGCTATGACGCCGGCCCTGAGGTGCTGCGGCTGGAACGTCTGGAAAAACTCAAGTCCCTGGGGTTGATCGAGGCCGATGTCGAGCCACATCCACTGATCCAGTTGAGCGCACAGTGGGATGCGTTGAGTGATGAACAGCGGCAGATTTCCGCACGGGCGATGGAGGTCTACGCGGCGATGGTCGAGCGCATGGACTGGAACATCGGCCGTGTCGTCGATTACTTGCGTCAGCAAGGGCAACTGGACAACACGTTCATCCTGTTCATGTCCGATAACGGCGCCGAAGGGGCATTGCTGGAAGCCTTCCCGAAATTCGGACCGCAGTTGCTGACCTATCTCAACCAGCATTACGACAACAGCCTGGACAACATCGGTCGAGCCAATTCCTACGTCTGGTACGGGCCGAACTGGGCCCAAGTGGCTACCGCACCGTCGCGGCTGTTCAAGGCCTTCACCACCGAAGGCGGGATCAGGGTGCCGGCGCTGGTGCATTACCCGCAGCTGCCGTTCAAGGGTCAGATCAGCCATGGCTTCGGCACCGTGATGGACATCACGCCGACCATTCTCGACCTGGCCGGCGTGCGCCATCCGGGCAAGCAATGGCACGGCAAACCCGTGGCAGAGGTTCGCGGGAAGTCGTGGCTTGGGTTTCTGTCGGGCGAAACGGCGCAAGTGCATGACGAGCACACCGTTACCGGATGGGAATTGTTCGGTCGGCGAGCGATTCGACAGGGGCAATGGAAGGCGGTGTACATCCCGGGACCGGTGGGCCCGGCGACCTGGCAGCTGTATGACCTGGGCAATGATCCGGGGGAGATTCATGACCTGGCGCTGAGCCAACCGCAGAAGCTCAATGCCTTGATCGAGCATTGGCAGCGGTATGTGGATGAGACTGGCGTGATCTTGAGCGAGTCGCCGTTTCAGCCGGATTGAGGTTGCCTGATGTACCGCTATCGCGAGCAGGCTCGCTCCCACATTTGATCTTTGGTGAACACATTATTTGTGAACAACAAAGATCCCCTGTGGGAGCGAGCCTGCTCGCGATGAGGCCCTTGATGACAACCCATCAAGCCCTGACGGCACGCACTTCTTCTACCGCCGCTTCGTCTTTGCTCTCAAACCGGTTGGCCCGCGCAAACGTGCCGAAATCATTGAACCGCACCCCCATCTCGCGCATCACCTTGTGCCCCACCGGCACGGTCAACTGGCGGATGTAGAACGGCTCCTTCACCACAAAGTGATGGATCCCGTGGCTGCTGCCGAAGTTGAAGCAGAACGCCTGCAACGGCCACAGCCACGGGGCATTGAGCACCTGGCACTGCTGCATCACGTTGCCCGGCTCCACATCGCCGTAGTAGTGCATGTTCGAGCTGATGAAGTGCAGGCAGAACGTGCGCAACACGTTCGGGCCGATGATCACGACGGCTGCGATGTCGATCACCTGCATCACCGACAACGTCGTCGCCGACCACTCGATTGGTGCGCCCATCAGATGCGCAATGCCATTCGCTGTGTGGAAACCGAGAAACACGTACCACGCGCCCCAATGCATCAGCGCCAGGGGGGCGTAGACCTTCAGCGTGCGGTAAATGATGCTGAACTTCATTGCCCAGGTCTTGGCCCGCAGCATGCGGATGAACGACGACATGATGTTGTCGCCAATCATCAAGAAGCGCGCGAAGCCCCAAGGCTCGCCGTTGGTGATGGCGCGTTCTTCCATGTCGGCTTCAGAACCCGACACCTTGTGGTGATTGAGGTGCAGATGGCGGCGAATCCAGGGGTTGATGGTGCTCGGCCGCGCCAGCCACACCAACCCCATCATCAGGTTGTGCGGCACTTTCTGCTTGCGGAAGTACATGCTGTGGATCAGGTCGTGTTCCAGCTCATGGGTCAACGAAGCGAAAAACGCGTTGAGCAGCAGGCACGCCCACCAGGCCATGTGCCCGGTCATGTAGAGCGCCGCCGAACCGACCATGCCGACCAGGGCGAAGGTCAGAATGCCTGCGCCGAGGGCGTCCTGATGCTTGAGAATCGGGTATTGCTCACGCAGTTCGACGCCTCTGGCCAGCACCACTTCACGAATATGGGCTGATCGTTGAGCTGCATTCAGTCGTTGGGGGCTTGCAGAAGTACGGTCCATGCTTCCATCCTCTGGTTATTGATGGTTGCATCCTGCCTTGCGACCCCTCGCAACGCGGTAGCCGAAAACGCCAACCTGTTGACTGGAAGCGCCAATCAGCATGACCGAACCGACCTCCCTCGCCAGCTGGACCCGCGCCCTGCGCAAGCAACTCGACGCCCTGGGCATCGACAGCACCGCCCTGTGCCATCAAGCGGGGCTCGACCCGTTGTTGATGGACGACCCGAACGCGCGTTATCCGCTGTCGGGCACCACGCACCTGTGGAATCTGGCGGTGCAGGTCAGCGGCGACCCGGCGATCGGTTTGCGGGTTTCGCGTTTCGTCAGCCCGACCACCTTCCATGCGCTGGGTTATGCATTGGTGGCCAGCGGCAGCTTGCGGGAAGTGTTCGAACGCATCGTGCGCTATCACCAGGTGGTCAGCGATGCCCTGGAACTGGAACTGACCCGCGCCGAGGATCGCTACCATTTCCGTCTGAAAATCCCTGCCGGCAACCCGGCCCCGGCCTTCGAAGCCATCGATGCGTTCATGGCGATTTACGTGCGCACCTGCCGCAATCGCCTGGGCCGTGAATACGCACCACTGGCAACCTACCTGCGCCGCCCGGAGCCGGCAGACGCGCACCAATGGCATAAAGTCTTTCGCTCGCCCGTGCACTTCGGCGCCGACGAAGACCGACTGGAATTCGCCCTCGTCGACTTCGACAGCCACCTGGATGACGCCAACCCGGAACTGGCTGAGCACAACGAAACCGTGCTCAAGAGAACCCTGGCGCAACTCAAGCCGCTGACGTGGGAGCGCAAGGTCCGCGACGCCATTGAAGAACAACTGCCCGAAGGCGAACCCAGCGCCGAACACATCGCCAAGGCCCTGCACCTGAGCCTGCGCAGCCTGCAACGGCACCTGGCGGATGAAGGCTACCGGTTCGATACGCTGCTCAATGAAAGCCGCGAAAACCTCGCGCTGCTGCACCTGCGTGACCCGCAGGTGTCGCTGAGCGAAATCAGCTATCTGCTCGGGTTTGCCGATACCAGCAGCTTCAGTCGCGCGTTCAAGCGCTGGACCGGGATGACGCCAGGGCAGTTTCGGGATGGGTTGCGGTAATTGATTACGATGGTGAGTTTACCGATCTGGCCCCATCGTCGGAACGCCGCCCGGAGCAAGCCCGCTCCCACAGTTTTTTCGGTGACCACAAATCTCTGATTCACCCAGCCCCCTGTGGGAGCGAGCTTGCTCGCGATAGCGGACTTTCAGTCGACATACCTGGAGACTGACACACCGTCATCGCGAGCAAGCTCGCTCCCACAAGGGATATGCGTCGAGTTTCAGATTGTGGCCAGTTCCCGCAACCGGGCAGCGTCGAGGATTTCTATTTCGCCGTAACTCAGCCCGATGATCCCCTGCCCCTGCAACTCCTTGAGAATCTGGTTGGTGGTCTGGCGCGACAGCGACAGCATTGCGGCAAGCTGCTCCTGGGGCAGTTGCAGGACGCGGCGCGGTGGGGCGGTCTCGCCATAGCCTTCGGCGATCATCAACAAGCGGTGCGCCAGCCTTGCCGGGGCCGGCAACAGGCTCAATTGTTCGAGGTTGATGAAGGTCATGCGCAACTTCTGGCTCATCAGCAACGCCAGTTGCCGCCAATGCTGCGGATGCTCATCAAGCAACGCCAGCAAGGTGTTTTGGGGAATGTGCAGCAGCGTGCACTGGCCTACGCCGTAGGCATCGTGGGTGCGCGGCTGGCCGTCGAACAGGCAGATTTCGCCGAACCAGTGCGGCGGCTCCACCAGGCTCAGCAACGCTTCCTTGCCCTGCTCGCTCACGGCACCGACGCGCACCGCGCCTTCAAGCACCGCGTACAGGCCGCAGGGCGGATCGCCGCGCTTGAACAGCCGTTGGCCCGGCGACAAGCGCCGCACCCTGGCCGCCGACAGGAGACTATCCTGTAGGGAAACAGGCAAACGGCTGAACCACTGACCGCTCATCAGGCGTGGACGCCAGACCTGCATATCCATGAAAACTCCTAGAGATTGTCGCCTGGCTGACAGAGCGGGAAGTGCCCCGGGGGCATGATCAATCACCCCCACAGGAGAACAACAATGAAAAGCCTCGTCGACCACCTCAGTCAATACGCCGCCTACCACCGTGATCCGCGCAACATCGCCAGTCACTTTATCGGTATTCCG
Organism: Pseudomonas sp. KB_15; assembly: GCF_052114525.1. NCBI lineage: Bacteria > Pseudomonadati > Pseudomonadota > Gammaproteobacteria > Pseudomonadales > Pseudomonadaceae > Pseudomonas > Pseudomonas sp. KB_15. The sequence continues at coordinate 85,029 of NZ_JBFREX010000014.1, forward strand.
TTGATTGTGGTGGCCGTCGCCGTGTTGCTGTCCCGGCCGGAGTGGTCGCTGGGCGGCGTGTGGATGTCGCCGGCGGTGCTCGTTTCGCTGGCATCGGCGTGGTTTTACCTGCGCCTGGAGTTGCGCCTGGGCGTGTTGATGACGGTTTTGCTGGGGCTGTCCGTGTGGGCAGGTCATGTGCTGGCGCAGCAAAGCACGCTGGTCTGGCTGAGCAGTGGCGTGGCGATGTTCGTGATCGGTTGGGCGATCCAGTTTGTCGGCCATCACTACGAAGGGCGCAAACCGGCCTTTGTCGATGACGTGACCGGGTTGATTGTCGGGCCGTTGTTCGTGGTGGCTGAGTTGGCGTTCATGCTCGGGATGCGACATGACCTGAAAGAGCAGATCGAGGCGCGGGCGGGTGGGGTGCGGGTCAATCCGAAACGTGCTGCTGTCTAGATCGCAATCGCGAGCAAGCTCGCTCCCACAGGGTTTCGGGTTAACCACATGTTTTGTGGTCAACACCGATTCAATGTGGGAGCGGGCTTGCTCCGGGCGGCGATCCGACGAAGCTTTTGATTTTAAATATTCGCGACTTTCTGCCAGACCTTCGGCTTGAAGAACAGCGTCTCACCCTTCGCCAACCCGATCAGGCTGTCGTGATCCTTGACCACTTCGGCCTCGATCAGATCGCTCTGCCCTTCGACCTTCAGCGTCACCCGAGTCGTCGCACCCAGCGGACGAATATCGCGCACTTCGGCCGCGTGGTGGTCTTCCAGTTCATGCCGGGACAACGACACCTCGTGCGGGCGGAACAGCACGTGGTTGTCTTCGCCCAGGTGCAGACGGTTCGAATCACCGAGGAAGTGATAGACGAAGTCGCTGGCCGGATTTTCGTAGACGTCGCCCGGTGAGCCGATCTGCTCGATCACACCCTTGTTCATCACCACGATACGGTCGGCGACTTCCATCGCTTCTTCCTGGTCGTGGGTCACGAACACCGAGGTCAGGTTGATGTCTTCGTGCAACCGCGCCAACCAGCGGCGCAGCTCTTTGCGGACCTTGGCGTCGAGGGCGCCGAAGGGTTCGTCGAGCAGCAGCACTTTTGGTTCCACCGCCAACGCCCGGGCCAACGCAATGCGCTGACGCTGGCCGCCGGAGAGTTGCTCCGGGTAGCGATCCGAGAGCCAGTCCAGTTGCACCATGTTCAGCAGTTCGTGAACTTTGGTTGCGATCTGGCTTTCACTCGGGCGCTGGTTTTTCGGCTTCATGCGCAGGCCGAACGCGACGTTGTCGAACACGGTCATGTGGCGGAACAAGGCGTAGTGCTGGAACACAAAGCCGACGTTGCGATCGCGCACGTCATGACCGGAAACGTCTTCACCGTGGAACACGATGTTGCCCCGGTCCGGGGTTTCCAGGCCAGCGATGATCCGCAGCAGCGTGGTCTTGCCGCAGCCCGACGGACCGAGCAACGCGACGAGTTCGCCGCTCTGGATGTCCAGGCTGATGTTGTCCAGCGCCTTGAACGCGTTGAAGTTCTTGCTGACGTTACGCACTTCGATCGACATGAATTATTCCTCCGCGGCGCTGGCGCGCAGGCGGTTAATACGGTTTTCGCTCCACTGCTTGAGCAGCAGGATGAAGAGCGCCAGGATCAGCAACAGGCTCGCCACGGCGAACGCGGCCACGTGGTTGTATTCGTTGTAGAGGATCTCGACGTGCAGCGGCAGGGTGTTGGTCACCCCGCGAATGTGCCCGGAAACCACCGATACCGCACCGAACTCACCCATGGCCCGCGCGGTACACAGCACCACACCGTAGATCAGGCCCCATTTGATGTTGGGGACCGTGACGTGCCAGAACATCTGCCAGCCGTTGGCCCCGAGCAAGCGCGCAGCCTCCTCTTCCTGAGTGCCCTGTTCCTGCATCAGCGGGATCAGTTCACGGGCCACGAACGGCACAGTGACGAAGATCGTCGCCAGCACGATGCCCGGCAGGGCGAAGACGATCTGGATGTCGTGATCCTGCAACCACGGCCCGAACAGACCCTGAGCGCCGAACATCAGCACATACACCAGACCGGCAATCACCGGCGATACCGAGAACGGCAGGTCGATCAGCGTCACCAGCATGCTCTTGCCGCGGAACGAGTACTTGCTCACGCACCACGCGGCGCTGACACCGAACACCAGGTTCAGCGGCACCGAAATCAGCACGGCGATGACCGTGAGCTTCAGCGCCGACAGGGCGTCCGGTTCAAAGATCGCGGTGAAGAACGCACCGAGGCCAAGTTTCAGGCCCTGGGACACCACGATGAACAGCGGCAGCAACAGGAACAGCGCAAAAATCAGCCAGCCAAGGCCGATCAGGATTCGCCGCGAGGTCGCACTGCCACGGCGGGCAGCGTTCGAGGAAGCGGCAGCAATAGACGATTGGGACATGGGTGCCGCCTCCTTATGGGGTTTCGATGCGCCGCTGCAACAAGTTGATCAGCAGCAACAGGACGAAGGAAACCACCAGCATCAGTACACCAATGGAGGTAGCGCCGGTGTAATCGTATTGGTCGAGCTTGACCATGATCAGCAGCGGCAAAATCTCGGTTTTCATCGGCATGTTGCCGGCGATGAAAATCACCGAACCATACTCGCCGACCCCTCGGGCAAAGGCCAAAGCGAAACCGGTTAGCCATGCCGGCAGCAGTGCCGGCAGCAGGATATGGCGGAAAACCTGCAATGGTTTTGCCCCCAGGCACGCCGCCGCTTCTTCGACTTCACGAGGAATATCGGCCAATACTGGCTGTACGGTACGTACTACGAATGGAAGTGTCACAAAAGTGAGGGCAAGGGTGATGCCCAGGGGGGTGTAGGCGATCTTGAAACCCAGATCCGCTGCAAACTGACCAACCAGGCCGGTAGGCGTGTACAGCGCGGTCAGCGCAATACCGGCCACCGCCGTGGGCAATGCGAACGGCAAGTCGATCATTGCATCGATCACTTTTCGTCCAGGGAAGGTATAGCGCACTAATACCCAGGCCAGCAGCGTGCCGATGATGCCGTTGATGATCGCGGCACAAAGCGCCGTGCCGAAGCTGAGCTTCAGCGCGGCCAGCACCCGTGGCGCCGAGATGATTGCCCAGAACTGATCCCAGGTGAGTTGAGCGGCATGCACGAACATCGCCGCCAGTGGTATGAGCACAATCAGGCTGAGGTACACCAAGGTGTAGCCCAGCGTCAGCCCGAAGCCGGGTATGACGGGGGAGATACGACGCGACATAAAAGTCCCTGGTTAAAAAGCGATCTGCTAAACCCACTCATGTGGGAGCGGGCTTGCTCGCGAAAGCAGTGTGTCAGTCAACGTTAATGCCGCCTGATACACCGTCTTCGCGAGCAAGCCCGCTCCCACATGTTAAGCACCTTAGCTGACTTGCATTGGGGCTCGTAGTGGCTATTTAAGATTACTGCGCCTGGTAGATCTGGTCGAACACGCCCCCGTCATTGAAGAATTTCGGCTGCGCGGTTTTCCAGCCGCCGAAGTCCTTGTCGATGCTCACCAGTTCCAGTTTCGGGAACTGCTGGGCGTACTTGGAGGCCACGTCCTTGTCACGCGGGCGATAGAAGTTCTTCGCCGCGATTTCCTGGCCGGCCGGGCTGTACAGGTGCTTGAGGTAGGCTTCGGCGATCTGCTCGTTGCCCTTTTTCTCGGCATTTTTGTCGACCACCGCTACCGGTGGCTCAGCGAGAATCGACAGCGAAGGCACGACGATGTCGAACTTGTCGGCGCCGCCCTCTTCTTTCAGGGCCAGGAAGGCTTCGTTTTCCCAGGCCAGCAATACGTCACCCTGACCGTTGTTGACGAAGGTAATGGTCGAGCCGCGAGCGCCGGTGTCCAGCACAGGTACGTGCTTGAACAGGGTTTGTACGTATTCCTTGGCCTTGGCTTCGTCACCGCCATTGGCTTTCAGGCCATAGGCCCACGCCGCGAGGAAGTTCCAGCGCGCACCGCCGGAGGTTTTCGGGTTCGGCGTGATCACCGAGACGTCATTCTTGACCAGGTCACCCCAGTCCTTGATGCCTTTAGGGTTGCCCTTGCGCACCAGGAACACGATGGTCGAGGTGTAAGGCGTGCTCGCGTCCGGCAGGCGTTTTTGCCAGTCCGTTGGCAGGCTTTTGCCGAGCTTGGCGATTTCGTCGATGTCACCGGCCAGGGCCAGGGTCACGACGTCGGCACGCAGGCCGTCGATCACCGCCCGACCTTGCTTGCCCGAGCCGCCGTGGGATTGCTGGACCTTCACCGTGTCGCCCGCGTGGTCTTTCTGCCAGAACTTGATGAACTCGGCGTTGTAGTCCTGATACAGCTCGCGGGTCGGGTCGTACGACACGTTGAGCAGCTCGTAGTCCTTGGCAACTGCGGAACCGGCAAAAAGGGCGCTGGCCAGGGCGGCCAAAGCGAAATGACGAATCGACGACATGGTGAAAGCTCCTGGAATTCTTGGTGTGTTGGCTTTTTCTTATGGGATATCGGAAATCGCGGTGCCTGATTCGCCTCAGCCCGGCTTGTTGCCCGGCTGTTGCAAACGGAATTTTTCTTTGCGTTCGATCTGCACCACCTGGGCGTTGTGCACGGTGATTTCCACGGCCCCAAAGCGCAGGTCGCGCAGGGCACTCTGGATTTCACGCAGGATGGTGGCTTCGTCTTGACCGTCGACGCTACGCAGGGATGCGCTCATATTGCTGCTCCTTCAACCGAGAGATTGCCTCGCAGTGTCGGCACTGCTTGCGGCTTGAGAGCAATACTAGAGAGACATGGATATTCTTAAAAAGACTATTTAAGAATGTTTATATAACCATAAGACATTACTTGAAGGGACAAGGGCTTGAGATGAATCGCCCTCTTTCAAGCACACAAAAAACCTGTGAGAGCGGGCTTGCTCGCGAAGAGGCCGGCACATTCAACACCCCTGTTGCCAGACAGTCCGCCTTCGCGAGCAAGCCCGCTCCCACAGGTTTTGTGTATCAGCAAGGCGGTGAGGTAACTGCTCCGATCACCGGCGCATGAGCCCAGTTCAACTGCCCTGCCGGCACCGGCCGCCCGAACCAATAACCCTGCCCCAGATCACAGCCCTGTTCGAGGAGGAAAGCAGCCTGTTCGACCTGCTCGATCCCCTCGGCATGCACCTGCATGCCCATGCTCTGCGCCAAGGCAATGATCACCCGCGAAATCGCCGCATCGTCCTCATCCCACGGCAACCCGGCCACGAAGCCCTGGTCGATTTTCAGCTTCTGCACCGGCAGACGCTTGAGTCGCAGCAGCGATGAATAACCTGTGCCGAAGTCGTCGATGGCCAGGCGCACTCCCAACTCGCGCAGACGATGCATCTGCTCCAGCGCGACTTCCGGGTCCTCCATCACCGCACTTTCGGTCACTTCCAGCTCCAGAAAGGCCGGCTCCAGCCCGGTTTCGCGCAGTACCTGCGCCACCTGCCGATACAGCTCACGACGGGCGAACAACCGTGAAGAAACGTTGACCGCAACAAACGACAGCATCACCCCGTCCCGCTGCCACCGGCACATCTGCCGGCACGCCTGCGCCATGACCCAGGCATCGATTTCAGCGATCAGGCCGGTTCGTTCGGCCACCGGAATGAATTCCGCCGGAGACACCATTCCTCGCTGAGGGTGCTGCCAACGCACCAGCGCCTCGACACCCATCAGGCGGCTGGTCTTGAGGTCGTGAACCGGCTGGTAATGAACCCGCAGCTCTTGCCGGTCCAGGGCGCGGCGCAATTCGAAGGCAATCTCGACTCGTTGCTGCACGTGGGCCGTCAACTCTTCGGTGTACAGGGCATAATCATTGCGCCCCGTGCTTTTGGCCTTGAACAGCGCAGAGTCTGCATTACGCAGCAGTTGCTCGACGCTCAAGGCATCGCTGGGGAACAGGCTGATGCCGATGCTGGTGTTGATGAACAGCTGGTGCCCATCAATGAGGAACGGCTCTTTGAGGCCATCGATAATCCGCTGGGCCAACGCAGCGGCCTGGACCAGTTGCGGACAACTTTCGGCGAGTACCGCGAACTCATCCCCGCCCAAGCGCGCCAGGGTGATGCCCGGGCCGAACATGGCGCCCAGGCGCTCGGCCACAGCCTTGAGCAACTGATCGCCAACGCTATGCCCGAGGCTGTCGTTGATCAACTTGAAGTGATCGAGGTCGATCATCAGCAGCGCGCAGCCACACTTGTGGACCTGTGCCGAGGCCAGGGCCTGTTCGGCGCGGTCGGTGAACAACAGGCGGTTCGGCAGGTCCGTCAGCGGGTCGTGGTGCGCCAGGTGCATCAACTCGTGTTCGGAGTTCTTGATCGCACTGATATCGGAAAACACCGCCACATACTGGCTCGGCTGGCCGTAGTCGTCGTGGATCAGGCGGATCGTCTGCCATTGCGGGTAAACCTCGCCGCTTTTGCGCCGGTTCCAGATTTCCCCGCTCCACTCCCCGGTGCTTTCAAGCTCGGCGAACATCGCCCGATAGAAATCGGGTGGATGACGCCCGGACTTGAACATATTGGGCCGCTGTCCCTGCACGTCCTCACACCCGTAGCCGGTGATTTCCATGAACGCCCGGTTCACATGGACGATCACGCCTTCCCGATTGGTGACCAGCACGCCTTCGCGGGTGCAGTCGAACACTGCCGCTGCCTGGCGCAGGCGCTCGCGGTTGGTATTGCGCTCGTGCAATGTGGCGCCGATGCCCAGACACCGTAGCAGCCGCGCTCGGGCAATGAAGATCAACCCGGCGCTGAACAGCACCCAGACATAACCGTTGATCAGTTGCCATCGCAGTCGCTCGGCGGAGCTATCGAAGAAACTGTTCAATAAATAACCACTGATCTGCAGCCAAACCACAGAAAGCAATAGATAGAGCAGCGCTGCGCGCAAGGCATCGCGATAGGTGGCAGACATCCGGCGATCCATGTCCCTACAAAAAGGTTGGAATTATAGTTTAAAGACACATCCAGCCACTCTTATCTGAAAGGGCGACTGGTTTTCTGTGTGGGCTTAGTGATAATGCAACGGCTGTTTTTTTCTTTATCGAGGGCCCTACAGCCTATGTGGTACGAAGGTTTACTTGGCTTGTCGGCCTGGTCACTGGTGGCAGTCACCCTGCTGATGACCCACGTCACGATCATTGCCGTCACGGTCTATCTGCACCGTTACTCGGCCCATCGCTCCCTGGAGCTGAATGGGGGCCTCAAGCATTTCTTCCGTTTCTGGCTGTGGCTGACCACGGCGCAGAACACCCGCGAGTGGACCGCCATCCACCGCAAGCATCACGCTAAATGCGAGACCGTCGATGACCCGCACAGCCCGGTCATCAAGGGCTTGTCCACGGTGTTGCGCAAAGGCGCCGAGTTGTACCGCGCCGAAGCGGAAAACCCCGAGACGCTGCGCATCTACGGCAAGAACTGCCCCGAAGACTGGATCGAGCGCAACCTCTACAGCCGCTTCCCGCTGCTGGGCATCGCGATCATGGGCGTTATCGACCTGCTGCTGTTCGGCACCATCGGCATCACCATCTGGGCTATCCAGATGATGTGGATCCCGGTGTGGGCCGCCGGCGTGGTCAATGGCCTGGGCCATGCCATCGGCTACCGCAATTTCGAATGCCGCGATGCGGCGACCAACCTGGTGCCGTGGGGCATCCTGATTGGCGGCGAAGAACTGCATAACAACCATCACACCTACCCTAACTCGGCAAAACTGTCGGTGAAGAAGTGGGAATTCGACCTGGGCTGGGCATGGATTCAAGTCTTCAGCTTCCTGCGCCTGGCCAAGGTTCAACGGGTTGCGCCGATTGCCCATCGCGTCGAAGGCAAGGGCAACCTGGACATGGACACCGCCATGGCGATCCTCAACAACCGCTTCCAGATCATGGCCCAGTACCGCAAATTGGTGATCGGCCCGCTGGTCAAGCAAGAGCTGGAAAAGGTCGATCACTCGGTACGTCACCAGTTCCACCGGGCCAAACGCCTGCTTTCGCGGGAGACCAGCCTGCTGGATGACAAACACCATGTACGCATCCAGAACATGCTCGAACACAGTCAGGCGCTGAAGGTAATTTACGAGAAACGCCTGGCCCTGCAGCAGATCTGGGTCAAGACCAGCTCAAATGGCCACGACATGCTGGCGGCCATCAAGGATTGGGTACACGAAGCCGAAGCCAGCGGGATTCAATCCCTGCGCGACTTCGCCGATCAGTTGAAAACCTACTCCCTGCGTCCTGCCGCCGTCTGATTGCAGCGCGCTGCCGCAAAACCTGTGGGAGCGAGCCTGCTCGCGAAGGCGGCGTGTCAGTCAATATTGATTTGACTGGCACCCCCTGACTGAAAAATCGCGTCGCCAGTACCGCCCGGCGGGAGCAAGCCCCCTCGCCACAAACGGCGGGAACTTCATCCAAAAACCCCTATCTCAAAGACACTTCGCCATCCCCGGCGGGCTTGATGTTGGCCGCGATCGCGCGCGGCATGCCCTTTGAGATTTGTGTCGATGGCCCCAAAAAACCTGCAAGACTCATCTTCGCCCCATTGGCCCGAGGCCGCGCAGACCCTGATGGCGCTGATGCGCGCCCAAGGCGAAGTGGCACGCCTGAGCGAACGCGAACAGTTGTTCAGCACCTTGCTGGGGAGCGTCAACGCGGTGCTGTGGGCATTCGATTGGGAATCCCGCCGGGTGCTTTACGTCAGCCCCGCCTATGAACGGCTCTTCGGCCGCTCGGCCGATCTGCTGCTGGCCGACTGCAATCAATGGCGCGACAGCATTTACCCTGACGACCTGGATTATGCCGAACGCAGCCTGGCCGAAGTGCTGGACAAAGGTGCCGTGGAAGACCGCGAGTATCGAATCATTGCCGCCGACGGCCAAGTGCGCTGGCTCCGCGACAAATGCTTCATCAATCGCCAGGCCGAGCCGGGTCAACCGGTGATCATCGTTGGCATCGCCGAAGACATCACCGACAAGAAGCAGATGGAGACCGAGCTGCATCGCCTGGCCACCACCGACGCGCTGACCCAAAGCAGCAATCGCCATCATTTCTTCGAATGTGCTCACCGCGCGTTCGAACACTCCCGGCAACAGGGCGAGCCTCTGTCGTTCCTGATGCTGGACATCGATGACTTCAAGACAGTCAACGACACCTACGGCCACCAGGAAGGTGACAACGTGTTGCAACGCATCGCCGAAAGCGGCCGCGCAGCGTTGCGCCGTGGCGACCTGTTCGGGCGCATTGGCGGTGAGGAGTTCGCAGCGGTGTTTCCCGGCTGTACACCGCAGATGGCCCTGCAAGTGGCTGAACGCTTGCAACGGCAGATTCAGCAATTGAGTTTCAACCATGAAGGCCAGTCGTTCGGCATCACCGTCAGCCAGGGCCTGACCAGCCTGACCGCCGGGGACGAAAACGTGGAGCACCTGTTTTCCCGGGCGGATGCCGCGATGTATCAGGCCAAGCGCGAGGGCAAGAACCGGATTGTTACTGCCTGACAGGATCACCTTGGATCCCTGTGGGAGCGAGCTTGCTCGCGATAGCGGACTGTCAATCGACATTAATGTTGAATGTCAGACTCTCATCGCGAGCAAGCTCGCTCCTACAGGGGTTGGTGGTGTACTTACTTTTTGCGCAAGCGCATCAACTCCGGCAAGCCGATCTTGAGCAACCGCGCCGTCCGGCTCTTTGCCAGCTCCTCGATGCCCTCATGCTCGGTCAGGCGCGCCATCTGCGCCGCCATGTTCATCACCAACGCTTCGCGGGAGTAAACCCCGCCACCGAGCTGGTAGGCCGCGGCAATCAGCTCTCGTAACTCCAGCGGCAGGCGCCAGCGTGTGCGCAGGGCCGAACCATAGGCCGCGCCATACTCGGCCAGCGCTTCACCCACTTCCTCCAACTCGTCCAGTTCGCCGCCAGCCTGTTTCCATTCCTGCAGACAGCGCAGCAACGCCAGATCGCCGAGACGATGCAACATGCCGGCGCAATAGCAACGCTCCTGATCCAGATCGAGCAGGCGCGCCAGGGTTCGCGCGTATTCGGCGGTGTGCAGCGACAGATCCCAGTAACGCTCGGCATAGTCAGCCAATTGCGGATCGCTGAGCCGGGCACTGCGCTTGAGCGCCAGGCCGAGAATCAGGTTCATGCTCTGTCCGGTGCCCAGGCGATGCAGCGCCTGGGACAGGGTTTGCACAGCAACGCCGAGGTGCTGCGCCGCGCTGTTGGCAGCAGCGATCAGCACAGCCGTGACCTGCGGATCGGTGCGGATTTCGTCCTCCAGTACCGTCAGGTCGAGACCATTGGGGTTGAGGCTGCGCTTGACCGCCACCTGCACGTCGGTCATCAGCGGCGCACCGTCGGCCAGTTCGCGTCGACGTTCCAGATACACCGACAACGTCATGCCCGGCGCCAGCGACGGCACTTCGCACGAGACTTCTTCCCCGGCGTGCAGCAGCAACCCCTGCAACCGATGGGTCAGGCTTTCCATATTCAGGGGCTTGGTCAGGTAGGCGGCCGGCGCCAGAGGCAAGGCCTCGCGCACGCTGGCACCGTCGTTGCGGCTGCTCATCAGAATGAACGGCAGAGGTGGATTGCGTTTGCGCTGGCGAATACTGCGCAGGACATTCAGGCCATCGACGCCAGGCAACTCCCAGTCGGCGATCACCAGGTCATAGGGGTTGGTCGCCAACAGCTCCAACGCTTGCTGACCATCGGCGCACAAGTCCAGCCGCGCATCGCAACGTACGTTCAACAACACTTCCTTGAGCAGATCCCRGGACCAGGGGTCGGCCTCGGCGATCAGGACTCTTGGAACCGCGGGTAAAATGACAGTCGTCATACAGCTCTCCCTGACAATGCAGGAACCTTAGCCAATGCAGGCCATTCGATACAGCGCTAATGCGCGGGATGAGTTTCAAGGGGCATGAAAAAACCCGCCGAAGCGGGTTTTTTGTGGATCAGGTCACACCGAGTGATCAGAGCTCGGAGAAGCACTCTTCGATGATCGCCAGGCCTTTGTCCAGTTGCTCGTCCGGCGAGGTCAGCGGTACCAGGACGCGCAGAACGTTGCCGTAGGTGCCGCAGGACAGCAGGATCAGACCCTTGTCGCGAGCCTTGGCCACAACCGATGCCACAGCGGCAGCGTTTGGCTTGTGGCTGTCGCCGTTTTCGAACAGCTCGACAGCGATCATCGCGCCCAGGGCACGGACTTCGCCGATCACCGGGTACTTGGCCTGGATGGCCTTCAGGCCAGTCACCAGACGCTCGCCAACAGCCTTGCAACGATCCAGCAGGTGCTCTTCTTCAAACACTTCCATCACGGCCAGGGCCGCGGCGCAAGCGATCGGGCTACCGGCGTAGGTGCCACCCAGGCCGCCTGGAGCGATGGCGTCCATGTATTCGGCCTTGCCGCACACACCGGCCAGCGGGAAGCCGCCAGCGATGGATTTGGCGAAAGTGGTCAGGTCGGCAGCAACGCCCATCTGTTCCATGGCGAAGAAAGTACCGGTACGGCCAGCGCCAGTCTGTACTTCGTCAGCGATCAGCAGGATGCCGTGCTGGTCGCACAGGGCACGCAGACGCTTCATGAATTCTTTCGGAGCGACGTAGAAACCACCTTCGCCCTGAACCGGCTCGATGATGATCGCGGCGATGTCTTTCGGCTCGGCGTCGTTCTTGAAGATGCGTTCGATGGAAGCGATCGAATCGTCGATGCTCACACCGTGCAGTTCATTCGGGTACAGCGCGCGGAAGATGCCGCCTGGCATCAGGCCCATGCCGGCCGAGTAAGGCACGACTTTACCGGTCAGGCCCAGGGTCATCATGGTGCGACCGTGGTAGGCGCCGGTGAAGGCGATCACACCGGCACGGCCAGTGGCGGCACGGGCGATCTTGATGGAGTTTTCCACGGCTTCAGAGCCAGTGGTCACCAGCAGGGTTTTCTTGTCGAAATCACCTGGGACCTTGGCGTTGATTTTTTCGCACACTTCCACGTACGGCTCGTAGGCCAGAACCTGGAAGCAAGTGTGGGTCAGCTTGTTCAGCTGTTCGGTCACGGCGGCGATAACTTTCGGGTGCACGTGGCCGGTGTTCAGCACAGCGATACCGCCGGCGAAGTCGATGAACTCACGACCTTCAACGTCGGTTACGGTCGCGTTCTTCGCGGAATCGGCGAAGATCGGGTGAATCTGGCCAACACCACGTGGAACAGCAGCGGTACGGCGGGCCATCAAAGAAGCGTTAGTCTTGCTCATACATTCCTCATTCACCGCTCATCGGGCGGCGTGGTTCAAGGATAAAGCGACGGGGAGCAACGGCGGCAGCATGCGATGATCGACTGCCACTGCGTTCCCGGCCACCGAGAATATTCCGGTTTGAAGCGGCGCAAAGGGACAGCGCTCTCGTGCCCTTTGCGTTTGAAGCAATGCTCTTCCCGGCTTATTAGATGCCCAGGCAGAGGTATTTGATTTCCAGGTAATCTTCGATGCCGTACTTGGAGCCTTCACGGCCCAGGCCCGAGGCCTTGATGCCGCCGAACGGCGCGACTTCGTTGGAGATCAACCCGGTGTTGACGCCGACCATGCCGTATTCCAGGGCTTCAGCCACACGGAACACACGGCCCAGGTCGCGAGCATAGAAGTACGAGGCCAGACCGAACTCGGTGTCGTTGGACATCGCGATCACGTCGGCTTCGTCTTTGAAGCGGAACAGCGGAGCCAATGGACCGAAGGTTTCTTCCTTGGCCACGGCGGCGTTGTTCGGTACGTTGGTCAGGATGGTCGGTTCGAAGAAGTTACCTTCCATCGACTTGCCGCCGGACAGCACGGTGGCGCCTTTGGCAACGGCGTCAGCAATGTGCTCTTGCACCTTGGCCACGGCTTTTTCGTCGATCAGCGGGCCAGTGGTGGTGCCTGCTTCCAGACCGTTACCGATCTTGAGCTTGGCCACAGCCACTTTCAGCTTCTCGGCGAACGCGTCGTAGACCGAATCCTGAATGTACAGGCGGTTGGCGCAGACGCAGGTCTGACCGTTGTTGCGGTACTTGGAAATGATCGCGCCTTCGACGGCCTTATCCAGGTCCGCGTCGTCGAACACGATGAACGGTGCGTTGCCGCCCAGTTCCAGGGACACTTTCTTGATGTCCTTGGCGCATTCCGACATCAGTTGACGACCGATTTCGGTCGAACCGGTGAAGGACAGCTTGCGCACGATCGGGTTGCTGGTCAGCTCGCTGCCGATGTCGCCGGCGCTGCCGGAAACCACGCTGAACACGCCAGCCGGGATGCCGGCACGCTGGGCCAGTTCAGCCAGGGCGAAAGCGGAGAACGGAGTTTGCGAAGCAGGCTTGAGCACCATGGTGCAACCGGCAGCCAGAGCCGGGCCGGCTTTACGGGTGATCATTGCAGCCGGGAAGTTCCACGGGGTGATGGCAGCGGTCACGCCGATTGGCTGCTTGATCACGATCAGGCGCTTGTCTGGCTGGTGGCCCGGAATCACGTCACCGTAGATGCGCTTGGCTTCTTCGGCGAACCATTCGATGAAGGAAGCGGCGTAAACGATTTCGCCCTTGGCTTCGGCCAATGGCTTGCCTTGTTCCAGGGTCATCAGGCGAGCCAGGTCGTCCTGGTTCTCGATGATCAGCTCGAACCAGCGACGCAGCTTGTTCGCACGTTCTTTGGCGGTCAGTGCACGCCAGGCCGGCAGCGCTTTGTCAGCAGCTTCGATCGCACGGCGGGTTTCGGCAGCGCCCATTTTCGGCACGGTGCCCAGAATTTCGCCCGTTGCCGGGTTGTTGACCTTGATCGTCTGACCATTGTCCGCATCAACCCACGCGCCATCGATGAAGGCTTGCTGGCGGAACAACTGGGTGTCTTTAAGCTGCATGTCGGCTTTCCTTAACAGCACCGTAACAATACGGAGCAAATTATGATTGTAGAAAGGCGCCTCAATAGGCTGCCGTCAGGGAAATCATTCACCGGGCTGAAGCACATAAATAGCGCACTGATTGAACTCGTGCGGTTCAGCACCCAGACAAGAGCGTTTGAAATCTCAAACGAATCCTAGGATCAAAGGGGGTAAAGGACAATAGGCTGTTCGAAAAAAAGAACGAAAACGACGCTTTTGCCCATTTTTTCTGATCAACGTAGCAAACGCCTGTTACAGCTTTAAAAAAACGCAGGCGATTCAGCAGCATGGACGCCCGCAGCGCATATGCGTATCATGGCGCCCGCTGCACCAGTAGCTCAGCTGGATAGAGTACTGCCCTCCGAAGGCAGGGGTCGTGGGTTCGAATCCCGCCTGGTGCACCATACGTTGTAACGAGAAAGCCTCAGGCCTTATGGGCCTGGGGCTTTTTTGTGGGTGTTCGGAGGCTTGACGCCTAATGATCAATGCTGTTTTTTTCAAACAGCCGGCCGATGTCTCTCGCACTGTGCAGTACGCGTTCGACCTTGATCTCATCGTCCATCAGACAGTAGAAAATCAGATATCGGCCATGGGGAAGCATTCGCAACCCCTTGGCGCAATCGTCTCTTGGAACACCCAAATTCGGTTGATCGATTAATCGTGTGCACTGCATACGTAGCTCGCGCACAAACGTCCGGGCCCGTTCAGGGTTGTCTCGGGCGATAAAACGGGCGATTTGCAGCAGATCGTCCCGTGCCAGTGCAGAGAAAAGCAATTGCCTCATGGACGGCTTTGCTCGGCTGCTACCTCGTCAATCAGCGTATCAAGCTCGGCAAACACTGCATCGGCAGCAATGGCCGGACGCGGATCATTGCGGCTGGCCGCAATGGCTTCACGAAGTTCGGCAGCATGCAGTCGATCCAGCAACTGTTGATAGGCCGCGTGCGGTAGAAGATAGGCGGCTGGGCGATTGTGGTTGAGCACGGCAACAGGCTCGGAACCCGCTTGCTCGATTACCGTGCTCGGGCTGCGCTTGAGCTCGGTGATGCTGACCGAACGGCTTGCGAGTAGCTGCTCCATGATGGCTCCAAAGGTACCAAAAAAAGTACCTGATAGTGTTCCATTCTCTGCATGGGGGTCAACGAATCTCCGACCAGTGCTGTGTTGGCCCACAAAAAAACCGCCGAAGCGGTTTTTCATTCTGTCGTCCAGTCGAACTCGTCGTATTCATCGTCATCGTCCTCGTCGTCCTCAAAGAACTCCTCTTCAAGGTCGTTGTCTTCAACAACATCCTCTTCCGGCTGATTCAGCAGAAAATCCTTGCGACTCTCGGTAATCGCTCGCCGCAGTTCCTCACCCTTTTGCGGGCAGTTGAGCATTTGGGCGATGCGGTCGATTTTTTTTGCCACGGCATCCTCCAACGCATCGGCTATAGCCTGATAGTGCGCGCTTTCGGGGGTGGATGCCAAATCCCCGGAATGCTGCGCACTTCAGCTTTCTGCAAGTCCGCCGGGGCGATCAGCCTTTAGCGGTGATAGCGCCGTACCACGCTGCTGTTTCTCAGGACGTGGCCTTTGATTTTTTCCAGCAGCTGCGCACGGGTCAGGCCGGCGGGCAAGGCGTCCGGGGCCAGGTCCAGGGCGTAGATCTGGATGATGTAGTGGTGCGCGCTGTCGCCAACGGGTGGGCAAGGGCCGACGTAACCGGTGGTTGCCTTGCTGTTGGTACCGCCGACGCCCTCAAGGCCGGGTTTGCTCCCGGCGCCGGCCGGGATCTGGTGAGTGCCGGCCTTGATGCCGTAATGCACCCACTGATCGACGCCCTGGCCCCTCTGACCGTCAGGGTCGTGCATGACGATGGCGTAGCTTTGGGTGGCTGCCGGGCCGGCGTTCCAGTTCAATGCCGGGGAAATGTTATGTCCGCCACAGCCCGCGGAATCGCTGGCGGCGGCCGACGTGAACAGACGGTCATCGGAAACACCCGGAATGTTCAGGGTGAAGCGCTCCTGGGCCTGCGCCGGAAACTGCACGCAAAGGGCAACGGCTACGGCCGCGAGCCAAGGGTTCAATGAGGTCAATCGGGTCATACCGGAGCACCTTGTGCGTGTTGGGCCGTCGTCGGCGTGCAAACTATAGCCGGACCGTTCGCGCCTTGGCAGGGGGCAAATTGGCTGAACCTCGTGATAAGCACCAGACTCATAAGTGAAACGTTTGTCTGGAGAGCAATCATGACTCTGCATCGCGTTGCGCGTGTCGCCAATGTGCCCGAAGACCGGGGTCTGGAAGTGCAAGTCCAGGGCAGCAAGATTCTGCTGTTGCGGGCCGGTGAGCAACTGCGCGCTTATCAGGCCGAATGCCCTCATGCCGGAGCCCCGCTGGCGGACGGGGCGATATGTGATGGGCGCCTGACCTGTCCGTGGCACAAGGCGCAGTTTCGGATCGAGGATGGCGGGCTGTGTGAACCGCCAGCTCTGGACAGCCTCAAGCGCTATCCCCTCGAAGTCCGTGACGGCGACATCTGGGTCGGCGACCAGCCGTTTTCGGACGCCCACACGCCACCGGCCGACGATCCACGAACCTTCATTATCATCGGCGCTGGCGCGGCAGGCACGGCGGCGGCAGCGGCGTTGCGCGAGAAAGGTTTTGGCGGCCGGTTACTGTTGATCGACCGCGAAGCCGACGCCGGATACGACCGCACCGCGCTGAGCAAATACGTGATCGCCGGGGAGATGCCCCTGCAAGAAGTCCCGCCACTGCGTGACGAGGACTTTTACCGCGAGCAGCGGATCGAGCGCCTGCGAGGCGAAGTGGCAAGCCTGGATGCGCCAAGCAGGACGCTGCGCCTGACTGACGGCCAATCACTGACATACGACGCCGCGCTGCTGGCCACCGGCGGCTTACCCAAGCCGCTGACGCTGCCCGGCGCCGACCTGCCTCAGGTGTTCGTCTTACGCTCTAAAGCCCATGCGCAGCAGATTCTGGACAGCGCCAGTGCCGGCCAGCGAGTCGTGATCATCGGCGACAGTTTCATTGCCATGGAGTCCGCCTCGTCCCTGCGTCAGCTTGGCCTGAATGTGACCGTGCTGGCCCGCCACGAAGTGCCGTTTGCCAAACAGTTCGGTGACACGGTCGGCAAGGCCATTCGCGCGCGGCATGAAGCCAATGGTGTCGTGTTTCATACCCGGGGCAATGCGGCACAGATCGAAGGGACGGACAAGGTCGAAGCCGTGCGGCTGGACAACGGCCAACGCTTGCCGGCAGATCTGGTGCTGGTCGGCATTGGCGTCACCCCGGCCACCACTGCTTTCACCGGGCTGGCGAAAGAGCAGGATCACTCGCTGCGTGTCGACGGGGGAATGCGCGTGGCCGACAGCCTCTGGGCGGCCGGCGATATCGCCACGTTCCCGCTGAACAACCAATACTTGCGCATCGAACACTGGCGACTGGCCCAACAACAGGCGCGAATCGCTGCGGCCAATATGCTTGGCGGTGACGAGCATTATCTCGATGTGCCGTTTTTCTGGACCTGGCATTTCGGTAAAACCTACGAATACCTCGGGCACGCCGAGGCCTGGGACGAAGTCGAGTTCAAGGGCGACCCTTACGATCCGCCTTTCATAGGCCTGTTTGGAAAAAACGACGTGGTGTCGGCGGCGGTAGCCTGCGAGATGGACCGGGCCATGGCGATGCTTGCCGAGCGGATGAAACAACCGTTGCCCTGGGAAGAGGCATGGCGCCTGATCCGTGACGTACCCTAGTAAACGCCCGGCACCTGCGCGATGCAGAGGCCGGGCGTTACCGGGTAAACGGCCGCCGTTACTCGGTGGCGCCAGTATCAGCAAACTTGCTCATGACAAAACCGGCAAACTCTTCGACGGTCATTTTCTGGCCGTTGAAGTCCACCTGATTGTTGGCGTAATGCAAATTGGTGACGATGTTATTGCCGTCCAGTTTCGCCAGTTGGCTGCCGACCGCCATGCTGCTGAACATGTCTGCGGTGGCGGTGGCCTGGTCGGCAATCAGCTTGGCGTCGGTCTGACCGTCGATTTGCGATTGCACGGTAAGCACATCGACCAGCATGGGCTTGGACACTTGCAGCTTGAAGTCCAGCAGTGCGATCAGCTGCCTGACCAACTGATCGGTCGGTAGATCGATGGCCTGTGGCTTGGTCAGGTCGAGCACCATATTGGCGCGGCTCTCACCGTTGGCGGTGTTGAACGACAGGTTTTCCAGGGCCACCTGCGGGCCGGCCGCCAGCAGTTTTTCCAGGCTGGATTTGAGCAGCGCTTCTTCGGCTTCAGTCAGTTTCAGCTCCGGCGCCGGCAGGCCGGCCGCCGTTGCTTCGGCCGCCGCCCTTTCATACGGCTGCAGTTTGCTTTGGTAAACCTGCATCAACGACATCGTGGCCGGAATGTCGAGGTTCTTCAGGCTCATGGCCAGCGCACCGGAACCGATGGTCTTGCCATTCAGGGACACTTCGCCGACCTTGTAATCGGCACGCCCGGAGGCGCTGCTGCCCTTTTCTTCGGTCAGGTTCTTCATCTCGAATTTCTTGAAGTCCAGCACCGACTGCTTGACGCCAAAGGTCGATTTTCCGCTGGTCAGCTCAAGGACGTTTTCGCCGGTGTAGAAACCGTAGGTACTTTTTGTCAGGTTGCTGGCCAGGGTCAGGCCGTTCAACTCAACCTGCACCGGTGCCTGGTCTTCGGACACGGTGGTCACTTTCAGGCTGTCCATGTAGCCGTTGGCCTTGACCTTCTGCGCCTTGGCGCTGGCGGCGACGTCGATGCTCAGGCCGGAGAATTTCATGCTCGACTTGTCATCCAGTGCCATTTCCAGCGGCTGCAACTCAAAGGTGCCATTGGTCGCGTTGTCATAGCCGATATTGACCACGCCGGTCAGCGGGGATTTGTCCTTGGCGGCGGCAAACCACTTTTCGGTGAGCGGGGTCTTTTCCAGTTCGTAGTGACTGGTCGCCAAGACCGGCAGCCACTTCAGCGCCATCAGCCGCGAGAACGGCAACGGGCCGTGTTCGATCTGATCGACAAACAGCAGCTCGACCGGCGTTTCGCCGAACATTTCACCTTCACCCTTCAGGCGATAGTGCGCGGTACTGCTGAATACATGACGTTCCAGCGATACCAGTTCCAGCGACGCAGTGCCGCTGGAACCGACCATGGCCGCTTGCAGTTCCTTGTTGGCATCGGCAATCGAGGTGTTCAACACACCTTCGAGCCTGGTGCCGGTGAACCAGGCTCCACCTGCACTGATGGCACCGATTGCGACAACAATTCCCAGTAGCACGCCTGCTGATTTATTCATGTATGACCCGTTCAGTGTCCGTTGTTGAATGTGAGGTCGTCTTCCCTGAACCCATGACGGGTTGCGGCTCGACTGCGCTGAAAGTGGAAAGCAGATTAGCACCGGGCACGACGAGCGGCCCAATGATTAAAGGTGAAAGAGTGTCTTGGGGGGTGTTCACAAGGTTGGAGATATTCGCAATCAATGCAATCGCCATCGCGAGCAGGCTCGCGAAGGCGTCAGAACAGCCAACACAACATCAGGAATACTGGACTTCAATCTCATCCAGCTGATGATCAAAGCTTTTGAGCCGCGCAGTCCAGGTGTACACCAGCACTTCGAAGTCGCGGTTGATCACCGCCCCGCCCGTCACCTCCGCGCGCGGGTCGCAGACGTCCAGTTGATAGCGTTCGCGGGCCATGGCCGTGGCGACATCGGCCAGTTCCCGGGCATTGCTGAGCCAGTGCCGACCGTCGTCAGCCACTTGCCGGTCCAGCGCCAGGCATTGTTTTTTCAGGGTCTCGAGGCTTTTTTCCAGCGGCGTGCCGGTCAATTCGCCCATGACTTCCTGAAACGTGCGCCCCGGTTGCCAGTAACTGCCCCAGAAATAGCGGTCGAACACTGTTTCGACACGACGTAACGCCACCTTGGTGTCCCAGATCAGGACCAGGGTCTTGCCTTGTTCGAGTTGTCTTTTCTTGATGCGTTGACTCTGGACCGAAGCCCAGGCCACCACCACTACGGACATCACCGCAATCAGCGCGACGGCACTGTCGAGGAACGCCAGAGCCTTGTCGATCTGGTGGGCCAGCATGATGCCGTAGAAATAGGTGGCCGACAGCAGCACCAACGCCACGATGGCGCACCAGAAGCCGAGAGCATAAGGGTTTTTCATTACTGGTTTCCCCCTGACCTGCGCGAGCCTTGTGCGAAGAAAGGACGCTTTGCACGGGGCGCCCTTCCAACACTTCAAAGCATAGCAACGGCCTCAGGGTTTGTCGGAGTTCGACGCTTGCGTTCGTCCGCTTTCCCAACCGCCGCCCAACGCGAGGAACAAATCGATCTGGCTGGCGGCAACCTGAGTGTTGGCAGCGGCCAATTGCGCCGTGACATCCGTGTAAGTGCGGGTCGCTTGCAGGTCCGCCAGGAACGATTCGCGGCCAGCCTGGAAGAAACGGTGAGTCTGGTCGGCGGCCAGTTTTGCCGATTGCTCGGCGTCGGCCAGTGCGTCGCGACGTTGCAGCAATGCCGTGTACTGGGCGAGGCCGGTCTGGGTTTCACGAATCGCGTTGAGTACCACCCCATCGAAATGCGCCAGCGTCGCCTGGGTCACCGCTTCGGCTTCGCGGATGCGCGCCCGGGCGCCGTTGGTCGGCACGTTCCAGGTCAGCGACGGACCGAAGCCCCAGCGATTGGTGGACGGTTCACCGAGGTTTTCCAGGATACCGACGGTGCCGACCGTCGCCCCGATGCTGATGTTCGGGTACAGCTCACCCGTGGCGACACCGATACCGGCAGTGGCGGCCGCCAGTCGCCGCTCGGCCTGCCGCACATCGGGGCGACGCTTGAGCAATGCGGCGCCATCGCCCACCGGGATCAACTGCGCAATTTTTGGCAGTTCGTCGCAGGTAGCGGTGCCGGCCGGGAGTTGATCTACCGGTTTGGCCAGCAGCATCGACAAGCGATACAGCCCGGCCTGACGTGCTGCCTCATAGCGCGGCATGTCGGCGCGCAGG
Source organism: Pseudomonas sp. KB_15 (assembly GCF_052114525.1). Classification (NCBI taxonomy): domain Bacteria; kingdom Pseudomonadati; phylum Pseudomonadota; class Gammaproteobacteria; order Pseudomonadales; family Pseudomonadaceae; genus Pseudomonas; species Pseudomonas sp. KB_15. The sequence continues at coordinate 105,979 of NZ_JBFREX010000014.1, forward strand.
GATTTGAACTGGGTTTGCGAGCGGGTGACCTGGGTTTCGTCGCCACGTCCGGCATCGCGCAAGCGCTGGATCAGCGTGGTGCTTTGGGCTTGCAGGTCGAGGGAATGCTGGGCGATTTCCCGCTCTTCATTGGCCGCGCACACTTGGGTGTAGGCCCGAACCACATCGGCCACTACAGTGATGCGTGCCGTATCGGCGGCGGCCTGTGTCGCATCGGCATTGGCCTTGGCCGCTTCGATGCCGCGTTGCAAGGTGCCAAACAGGTCGAACTGGTACGACGCACTGATGCCGATATCGCCGATGTTGGCCACCGGCACTTTTTCCGGCAACAGGAAGGCTTCGCCCGATTCCTGCAAGCGCTGGGCGCCCATCTTCACACCGCCGCTCCAGCCGCCCGCCGCCTCGGCCTCATCGACCTGAGCGCGAGACCGCGACAGACTGGCCGCCGCCACGCGCAAATCGGTGTTGGAAGCCATGGCCTGCTGTACCAACTGGTCGAGTCGCGGGTCCCGATACAGGCGCCACCAATCGGCCGGCACCGGTGCGGACACCACCGTTTTGCCGTCGACCGCCAGATCGCCCTGGAAGTCTGGACGATGGACAGCCGCCTCCTCAGGCAAGTGATAATCCGGCCCGACCATCTGACACGCCGACAGCAGCAAGCCTAATCCGGCGACCGCCAAACCCGAGGCCTTGCTCATTGCGCTGGCTCCCGTTGCTGATCGTCGATGATCGATACCGTGGCGGTGCGCCCGGCGATCATGCGGAAATCTTCCGGCACGTCATCGAAGGCGATCCGCACCGGAATCCGCTGGGCCAGCCGCACCCAGCTGAAGGCCGGGTTGACGTTGGGCAAGAGGTTATTGCCGCTGGTGCGGTCGCGGTCTTCGATACCGGCGACAATGCTTTCCACATGCCCGCGCAGGCGCGCATTGTCGCCGATCACCCGGATGTCGACGCTTTGGCCAATATGGATACCGTTCAGTTTGGTTTCTTCGAAATAGCCGTCGATGTGGAACGAATTGCTGTCGACCACCGACAACACCGGACGCCCGGCGCTGACGAACTCCTGGGCCCGTGGCGCGCGGTCGTTGACGTAGCCGTCTACCGGGCTGCGGATCACCGAGCGATCGAGGTTGAGTTGTGCGCTGTCCACCGCCACCTGGGCTTCCATCAAGGCCACCTGGGCGCGGGCGACTTTCGACTGGCTTTCTTCCAGTTGTTCACCCGGCACCAGGTTACCAAGGCCTTTGTTGCGCTTGGCCTCGCGCTGGGCCTGGGCCAGGGTTTCTTCGCGGTCGGCAACGGCCGCCTTGGCCTGGCGCAGGGCCAGCTTGAAGCGGTCCGGATCGATGCTGAACAACACCTGGCCACGCTTGACCAACTGGTTGTCGCGCACCTCCACTTGCTGGATCAACCCGGAGACATCCGGCGCGATTTGCACGATGTCGGCACGGATGTGCCCGTCGCGGGTCCAGGGCGCGAACATGTAATACATCACCATGCGCCAGACCACGACCACGGCGAAGCTCACGATCAGCAGGGTCAACACCACGCGACCAAGGGTTAGAAACGGTTTTTTCATGTCATCAGGTATCGACTGAGTGAATCCACAGCGCCAAGCAGCAAGGCGTAGAGGGCCACGTTGAACAATGCCCGGTGCCAGACCAGACGGTAAAAGTGCAGGCGCGTCAGCACCCCGTGCACCAACAGGTACAACACATACGTAATGCCCATCAGCACCAGCAGCGTGGGCAGGAACACTCCGCTGAGATCCAGGTCACCGATCATAAAGGCGCTCCATCAATGCCATGGGGAAGCGGTTCTTCTGGCTCGGCGGCACCGACGAACTCGACGCCGGGCAACAGTGCCAGGCGCAGGCCGCTCAGGGCGTGCAGCAGATGCCGACGGGTTTCATCATCGCCGGCACCGCTGAGGGCGCGACGCGTGCGGTCGAGGGTCATCAGCAACGGGCTCGGTGCCGGCAAGCGTTCACCGGCCTTGAGACAGGCCTTGAAGTACTCGCCCACCTCGGCCACCACCTGGCGCAGCAGCACCTGCGGCACACCGAGGACCCGCGGCGTATAAGCGAGCAGGTCCAACAGATTCAGTGCCACCCGCACTTCCCGCAGCGCCACGCCGGAGTCCTGGCCGGTCATGGCCAGGCGCGGCAGATGCTGCATCAGCCGATCGAGCATCCGTATGCCCAGAAGCCGATGCTCAGACAGCGTGGCCGGTTCAGAGAGGCCGACAATGTCACGCCAGCTGAAACGGGTCAGGCGCTTGGCCGCCAGTTCGGCACCGAACGGCCGGGCGATCAGGGTCCAGATGAACGCGAACAGCAGCCCCATGGGACCGGCCAGGTTGGAGTTGGCGAAACTGAGGAAATCCGCGTCGTAAGCGCCTTGAATACTGATAAAGGACGAGGTGTTGACCAGGGTCAGCAGCATGCCCAGGTAAAACTGCGGTTTGACGGTCAGGGTGCCGACGCAAATAAACGGCACGGCGAACGCCARCACCAGCATCGGAAAGTCATGCAGATTGGGCAGCACCAGAAACAGATAAAGGCTGGCGAACACCACCGACATCGCCGTCCAGAAAAAGAACCGGTAAATCTGCGGCGCCGGGTCGTCCATCGAGGCGAAGAAGCTACACGCCACCGCCGCCAGGATCACGGCGCTGCCGCCATCGGTCCAGCCCAGCAGAATCCACAATACCGAGGCGACAATGATTGCCGTGACCGTCGACGCTGCGGAATAAAACATCAGGCCGCGATCCAGAAACGGGGACAGCCGCCCCAGCCGCCAGTGCCGATACACCGCGCGCCAGCTGTCCTGGCTTTCGCACTGGATGGCGTATTGCAGGCTGCGGCAGTCCTGCCACAAATCGATCCACTCGCCGAGACGGTAAATAGCGTTGGAGAACAGCAGCTGCTTGCGATCATCCAGCGCTTCGGGAGCAGGTTGCAGGGTCTCAAGTTGATCCTTCAGTGCTTGCCAGCGGTCGAGATCGGCATCCTTGTGCCCGAGCCATTCGGTGGTGGCCGTCAGCAACGGAGCGAACTTATCCACAAGCTCGGGAGTGCGTCGTTCCAGGGCATAAAGCGCGTCGTCGAGGGCATCGACTACCGGCAGCAGGTGAATCATCCGCCCACGCAACTCCTTGGTGTTGCGCACCGTCTGCGGACGCGAACCTTCGTGGGGCAACTGACCGATCATCAACTCCAGGGAGTTGAACGTGGCGACCATCGATGCCCGCAACGCGCTGACTTCTTCAGGCTGCACATTGCGACTGAGGAATCGCAGGCTGTAGGTCGATGCATCGGTAAACCATTTGCTCACCGAATCATTGAACACCGGCGCCAGGCGCCGCGGCCAGAACATCGCACCGACCACTGCCGCCACGGCGATGCCCAGAAAGATTTCCTCGGTCCGTGCTTCGGCTACGTCCCACACCCCCAACGGGTTATTCACCACCGGCAGGGCGATCAACGGCAAGGTGTAACCGGCGAGCATCAAGGCGTAGTTGTTGGCCGTGCGCAAATGCAGGGACAAAAACAGCAGCGTCCCGGTCCACAGCGCAATCACTACCACCAGCACGTAAGGGCTCTGCACGAACATCGGCACGAACAGAACGGCCGCCGCAGCGCCGATAAAGGTGCCGACCGCCCGGTACAGCGCCTTGGAGCTGGTAGGGCCGAGAAACGGACTGGAAACGATGTACACCGTGGCCATCGCCCAGTACGGACGCGGCATTTGCATGAGCAGGGCGATGTACAGCGCGATCATCGATGCAGCGAAGGTGCGGACCCCGTAGAACCAGTCCCGCGCCGGGGGCATGCCAGAGAAAAATCCGTTCAAGAGTTGGCCACCGATGGCGGCGTGGCCGCTTCAAAAGCTCTCAGTACCCGCAGCGTAGCTTCCAGATCACCTTGGTCAATGCCTTCAAGTACTTCGTGGCGCAAGCGCACCAGCTCCACTTCGACCGCCTGCACCAGGTCCCGGCCGGTTTCGGTCAGGCTCAGGCATTTAGCGCGGCGGTCCTGTGTGTCTTCGGTGCGGCAGACGTAACCGGCATGGCACAACTGATCGAGCAAGCGTACCAGCGAGGGGCTCTCCATCCCCGCGGCCTGCGCCACCGTCACCTGCCGCACGCCCTCACCCAGGCGCCCGATCATCAACAGCGGAACGGCGCAGGCTTCGGAGATTCCATAGTTGACCAGCGTGGTCTGGCAGATTTTGCGCCAATGCCTGGCGGCCACCACCATGGCGCTGCTGATGTTCATCTGGAGAACGTCGAGGTTATTCGGCACGAGGGAAAACACACACTGTTAGTTTGCTAACTATCAATATTGCATTGGAGGGGATTTTCCGTCAAGTTTTGAAACATATTGGCTTCCATCCGTCGCGAAGCCATGGGGGGTGAATCAGCCACCGTACTGAAGATGTATATACTTTGTCATTACGACAACCGAGAAGGCAGCCATGTCGAAACAAGCCGTTTTTACGATGAAACTTGAATCTGAATTGCGCGAACAGTTCATGGCCGAAGCAGAAGCTGCTCATCGTCCTGCCTCGCAAATAGTCCGGGAAATGATGCGTCAGTTCGTTCAATCCCAGCAGCAAGCTCGCGAGTACGAAGAGTTCCTGCAGCGCAAGGTCGACACCGCACGCGCTTCGATGCGCGCCGGCGACGGGCTGACAAATGATGAAATTGAGGCAGAGTTCGCTGCCGGACGATGACGACTCACACCCCCCGCCCCTTCCTCAACATCACATCCAGTTGATCCACCACCTCGGCCCAATCCGCGTCATCGAGAATCTCGTCCCGCAGGAAATCCGCCTGGCACTTGCTCCAGAAGAACGCATCCGCCAGTTGCAGATCCGGTTTGAGCGGTGAGTGGGTGGCGATGAATTTATCGATGCTTTCGGCATCGTCCGGCAGGCCGAGTTGTTTGAACAGCGAAGGTAGGTTGTGGGTTGGGCTTTCCATGTTGAACTCCTGATGACCAATTTAGGGACCGCTGCGCGGTCATCGCGAGCAAGCTCGCTCCCACAGGATTTGTGTCGATCACAAAACTTGTGGGAGCGAGCTTGCTCGCGATGACGGCAGCATTGGCAGCACAAAACTCAATGACTCAACTCCCGCACCTCGGCATGCGGCACCATTTTCAGAAACTCGGGCATGTCCATACGTACCAGGTTGACGTGGTTGCCGGCCTCCAGATAGATGTCTTTCTGCCGGGTCAGCAACGGATCGATAACCACCTCCAACCCATAGGCCTCACCCAGCGCCGGTACGGCACCGCGTTCGCAATCTTCGAACAGGTGCGCCAGGTTGCTTTCGCGGGAAACCTGCCATTCACCGCTGCTGCGGACTTTGCTCAGGTCAAGGTGACGGCTGGCGGGCAGCACGGCCATCAGGTAATGCCCATGGTGATCGTCGAGGATCACCGATTTGGCCACCCGTTCGGCAGGAATGCCTGCGACCCGTGCCGTTTCGAGGCTGCTGGCCGAGTGTGGGTGGCTGACGATGTCATATTCGCATTGAGCCTTTTCCAGGCTTCGCTGCACGGTTCTTGCCATACGCATGATGCACCTCGGTGTCCGCCATGACCGCCGGCAGACGATGATTAAAGCTTTGCTTGCGTAGTAAAAGTCTAGGCCCGTCAGCGCGTTCCGGCGGGAAATCCGCCCATCGGACGACGACGGCAATTGAGCAAAATTCATACCGGCCGAGGCTCAACTAAACTGTGTACAGAGCCACTCCACGACTCTCCCGGAGGGTCAAGTGAACATGCGTTGCTGTGCAGTTGCGTTGCTGTTGGCGTTGAGCGGATCGGCCTGCGCCACCGACACAGTTGTGTTGCTAGTGCCCAACCCCATCGGGATCTGGCTGATCACCTTCGGCCTCGCGTTCCTGATCGCCGAGGCGGCCCTGCCCAATTACGGCGTGATCGGCCTGGGCGGCATCGTGATGTTCGTGATCGGCGCGGTGATCCTGTCCAACACCGAAGTGCCCGTGCCATTGATGATCGGCCTGGGACTGATCAGCGCGCTGTTGCTGATCTACCTGGTGATTCACGCGCTGAAGACCCGACCGCGCCACACCGTCAGCGGTGATGCCGGGCTGGTCGGCAGCGTGACGGCGGTGACGTCATTGCAGGCCGGCAACGCCTATGGCGGCTGGGTGCATCTGCAAGGAGAACGATGGCAAGTGCTCAGCGCGACGCCGCTGCAACCCGGGCAACCGGTGCGGGTAGTGGGACGCAAGGGTTTGCTGCTGCAAGTGGCCGCGGCTGACGCGGCGCCGGGCGGAGAATAGTCATGGGTTTGCAATTGGGTCTTGTCGCGCTGCTATTGTTGCTCATCGCACTGGCGGGGGCGACGTTTCGCATCCTGCGCGAGTACGAGCGCGGGGTGGTGTTCCAGCTCGGACGCTTCTGGCAGGTCAAGGGGCCCGGCCTGATCCTGCTGATTCCGGTGGTTCAGCAAATGGTTCGCGTCGATTTGCGCACGGTGGTCCTCGACGTTCCGGCGCAAGACGTGATCACCCGCGACAACGTTTCGGTGAAGGTCAATGCGGTGCTGTATTTCCGCGTGCTCGATCCGCAAAAGGCGATCATCCAGGTCGAAGACTTTCTGATGGCCACCAGCCAATTGGCTCAAACCACCTTGCGGGCGGTGCTCGGCAAACATGAACTGGATGAACTGCTCGCCGAGCGCGAACGGTTGAACATCGATATCCAGCAAGTACTCGACGCCCAGACCGACGCCTGGGGCATCAAGGTCGCCAACGTCGAGATCAAACACGTGGACCTCAACGAATCGATGATCCGCGCCATCGCCAAGCAGGCCGAGGCCGAACGGGAACGGCGAGCCAAGGTGATCCACGCCGAAGGCGAATTGCAGGCCTCGGAAAAACTCATGCAGGCCGCTGAAATGCTTGGCCGCCAACCGGGGGCCATGCAGCTGCGCTACATGCAGACCCTGAGTTCGATTGCCGGCGACAAGAGCTCGACCATCGTCTTTCCGTTGCCGATCGAGTTGCTCAAGGGCATGGCGGACTTGTCGTCGAAACCCTGAAGGTTGCGATGAGGCCACTCATTGCCCGGCATTGCCGGACAGGTACAACCTCGCACCGGCACCACCGGCCTTCATCTGACGAGCGATATGCCACTGCGCCGGCAAAGGTGCGAATTCGTCCGGCACGTCAGCGGTGCCGATCAACCAGATTCGTTCAGTGCCCTTGGGTAGATCGCTCAAGTGGTCCAGATACACGTCTGGCGTAGTCAAGGTACCGAAACCATATTCGTTCGGCCGGCTCGAAGTGCCATCGGCCCGTGGCGGGGTGTACAGCAGAGGCTGAGTTTCGGTGCGGTTGTAGTAGACGTAACTCAAGTACCAGAGCATGTCGCTGGTGACGATCCGGTCCCCCGGCTGAAAATGCAGGTTGACGTCTTCCACCAGGACATTGACCTGATCATGGACGTCCACCGTCGCATTGTTTTTCAGGCCCACCAGTTCCACACCGACGAACAGCACCAGCACCGTCAGGGCCAGCACCCGGGAACCGGAGTACAAGCGATCGATCGCCAATGCCGCCAGCAACGGCAGGCCAAGGGCATACGCGGTGAGGTAGCGCTCGATGAATATCGGCGAAAAAAACGACACCGCAAACACCAGCAGCATCGGGACAAAGGTGTAGACCGCGAGCAACGCACTGCCGCGGGACACGCTTCGGTCACGTGCCAGCGCCACCCACACCAACAGCGGCAAGGCCAGCGGCAAGGCAATAAATACCAGTGACGGCAGGTTTTCGCCGTCGTCCTGGGTCAGCAACGACCAGACCATCGACGGTAAGGAATCCAGGCTGACGGGCAGTTCCCAGCCAACGTCGCCATTGGCCTTGAGCTGATCCAGGTGCCGTAGCAGGTCGACAAACCCCGGCAACCACGGCAGATACAGCGCCACGATAGCCACATTGGCCAGCCACCAGTCACCCCGCTGGATGTGCCGCAGACGATGGCCCGACTGCACGCGGATGATCCCCAGGTACAACCAATGGCAGAGCACACACAGGGCCGTGAAGTAATGGGTGTAAAACGCCGCGCTCATCAGCACGACATAGATCACCAGATAGCGCCGGCGCTGCGGCTTGCGGATCCAGTACACCAGCGCAATGGTTGCCCCCAGCAACCACAACCCCAGCAGCGAATACATGCGCACTTCCTGGCTATATCGCACCGCCGTGGGTAGCAGGGCCAACAGGAAACCGGCCAGTATCGCGGCTCGGCGGGTGGCGAGCCGATCGACCAGCCACACGCCGAGCCCTACCGAAGCAATCCCCGGCAGGGCACTGAGGCAGCGGATCGACAATATGCCGTCGCCAAACATCGCGATCCAGCCGTGCAGCAGCATGAAGTACAGCGGCGGGTGCACGTCGTAGGCGGCGTGCACCCAGATGTCAGGTATTGAGTAACGGGCCAGCAACAGGCTGGAACCCTCGTCGCCCCAAATCGCGGCAGCGGTCAGATCGTAAAAGCGCACCAGTGCGGCCAATATCAGAATCGGCACCAGCCAATGCTCTCGCGCCCAGCGGATCAGTGGTTGCGCCCCCCTGGCGAAACCAGGATTGGCGTGAGGTCCCTGAGTGTCGCCCATCGGCGTTTCTCTGCGCGCCTCCATTGCTTCCCCTTGCAACGTTCAGTGACCAGCCGGATTGTTTGCACTTCACTTTAGCGCTTCAAGCCAAGCAACGTCGATGCTGGCCCGCTAATGGAGCGATAGTCGGCGGCTGAAACGTCAGCGCTGCGCCGTCTCGGCCAAGGGATACACCGACTCCCAGCCTCCACCCAACGCCTTGTACAACCCGACGGCCGCCAGCGACACGCCGGTCGAGCTCTCGACCCACTGCTCCTGCGTGGCCAGCAACGCCCCTTGTACGGTGAGTACGGTGACGAAATCCACCACGCCCTCCACGTACTGCTGTTGCGCGGTGTCCAGCGCAATGCGGTTCTGACGCACGGCCTCGGCCAGACTGTCACGGCGTAATTGGCTGGCGTTGTAGGCGGTCAGCTGGTCATCGATTTCATGCCAGGCGCGCAACACGGTTTGCTGATAGGCAATGGCCGCTTCCTGTTGTTGTGCTTCACGCAATTGGAGCACGCCACGCAAACGGCCTCCGTCGAACAACGGCAAGCTCAATTGCGGGCCGATCCCGAACGAACGTGAACCCCAGGAGCCGAAATCGCTCAGTTGCATGGCCTGGGAACCGATGCTCCCCGACAGGGTGATTCGAGGATAGAAATCGCCCCTGGCCACGCCAATGCTGGCTGTGGCGGCATGCAGCCGTGCTTCGGCCTGGCGAATGTCCGGCCGACGTTCAGCCAGTTGCGAGGGCAAGCCGATGGCGACCTGACGCGGCGTTTGTGGCACCGGTGCGTCTGTGGATAACTGCGCCGCCAATGCCTGGGGCGGTTCGCCCATCAACAGACTCAAGGCGTTGATCAGTTGCCACTGGCGCTGCTCCAGTGCGGGCAGGCGTGACTCGATGGCCGCCACCTGCGCGGCGGCTTCGGCGACATCCAGATCCGTCGCGACGCCGTTGGTCAGGCGCAGTTGTGAAAGTTTCAGGCTATGCCGGGCGACGTCGAGGTTTTGCTCCGTGACGGCCCGGGTGTTTTGCACACCGCGCAATTGAATGTAGTCCTGGGCAGTTTCGGCCAGCACCGACAGCAGCACACCGCGTCGGTCGTTCTCGGCGACTTCCAGGGTGGCGTCGGCAGCTTCGGTTTCCCGACGCACGCGGCCCCAGAAATCCAGCTCCCAGGAGGCGGAAAAGCCGGCATCCCACAGATTGAAGGCGGATTGGCCGTTGTGGCCTGACGGGTCGTTCAAGCCTTCACCGCTGTTGCGATTGCGTCCGTAACGGCCGCTGGCGGCCGTGTTGGGGTAGCGCTCGGCGGTGATGACCTGACGCACCGCGCGACTTTGCTGCAAGCGGCTGCTGGCCAATTTCAGGTCGAGGTTGTCGGTCAGGGCGCGCTGGCTCAGGGCCGAGAGTTTCGGGTCGTGGAACACTTCCCACCAGCGCTCGTCCATCGTTTCGGCGACGGCCTGGCTGGCGCCGGATTTGGCCGGTTTTGCCCATTCGGCGATTTGTGTGGTTTCGGGCTTTTGGAAATCGGGGCCGACGGTGCAGGCACTGAGGCTCATAGCGAGCAAGACACTCAAGGTAAGTTGCGACAGTTGGCCCCTTCGCGAGCAAGCTCGCTCCCACAATGGACTTTCTGTGATACGAAAATCCTGTACATCGCGAACAACCCTTGTGGGAGCGAGCTTGCTCGCGATGGCGTCCGCACCGTCAACACAGGTTTTCATCGCTGAGTCACCTCACGCGATACATCACTTGCGGTATCAATACTCGCCTCCACCGACATCCCCACCCGCAAGCGCTCGGTCAGCGCTTGTCCCGGCTCCAGCACGATTTTCACCGGAATCCGCTGCACCACCTTGGTGAAGTTGCCAGTGGCGTTATCCGGCTTGACCGCGGCGAACGTCACCCCGGTGGCCGGTGCAATGCTTTCGACACGACCGTTGAGTGCCGCACCGCCCAGGCTGTCGACGCGCACTTGCACAGCCTGCCCCGGTTGCACATCCGTCAGTTGGGTCTCCTGGAAATTGGCCATCACATAAGCCTGCGCCAGCGGCACCACGGCGAGGATTTTGCTGCCCGGAGTGACGTAGGCGCCGACTCGCACCGCGCGTTCGCCGACCATACCGTCCTGTGGCGCAACGATCCTCGTATAGGACAACTCGTAGCTGGCCATTTCCAGCTTCGCTTGCGTTCGTTTCAGGCCACCTTCTGCCGCATCGCGCTGGGCCGTGAGGATGTCCACTTGCTTGCGTTCCGCCGCCAGCACCGCCGTGGTATTAGCCAATCGCGCGCTGGCCTGGTCGATGCGCGTTTGCGCTTGTTGTGCATTTTGCACCGTGCCGGCGCCCACCCCGGCAAGGTGGTTGTAGCGGCTCAACTCGTGTTCGGCAAACGCCATTTCCGCCTTGGCCGAAACCACCGAGGATTGCGCCTGGGCAATCACCGACGCCTGGCGCTCAAGGGTCGCCCGGGCGTTTTGCAGTTGCGCCCTGGCCACCAGCGTTTCGGCGTCAGCGGCCTCGGCGGCGGCGCGTAGGTCCCGGTCATCAATCAGTGCCAGCAACTGCCCGGCCTTGACCTGCTGATTGTCCTCGACCAGCACTTGCTTGATAAACCCGGCAACCCGCGGCACTACCAAAGTGAAATCCGCCGAGACATAAGCATCGTTGGTGCTCTGCTGGGTGCGCTTGCCGAACAAGCCGGGCATCGCCAGGTACAGCAACACGCCGACGGCCACTGCGGCGGCCACGGCAACCGCGACTTTCTGCTTTGCTTGAGTGTTCATAAAAACCTTCTGTATCAATGGAGCATTCAGGTCGGTGCGCGCGGCGGATAGATCCGCGTCGGCAGCCAGAAAATCAGCAGAATCAAGGTCACGGCGATACCGGCCATGCACAGGTAAAGATCAGAGGAAGTGAGCACCACCGCTTGCTCATGCAGACGATGAGCGAGACCTGCGCTGTCGTGTTCGGCCAGTGGCGAGTTGCCGAGGCGGTCGACCAGCATGGTCGAGTGAAAATGCAGTCGTGCCGTGGTCAACGCCTCGATCACCCCGGTGGCGATGACCACCGACAGGCCTTTGACGGTGTTGAACCAGGCCGATGCGAACGGCCCTTCCATCGGGTTGATGCTGCCGGTGGACAGCATCAGCAGCGGCAACACCGCCATGGGCTGACCGAAAATCTGCAGCCATTGCAGCACATAGAAATCGTCGCGAATCCACACGGATGTCAGTTGCGATCCGCCAACGCACGACAGCGCCAGCATGCTCAGGCCGATGCCCAACACCCAGCGGCAATCAACCCAGCGAAAGTTGCACAGCGCCGCCACCAACGGCAGCGCAATCAATTGCGGCAGCGCCGCCAGCAGCATGATCGGTGCGGTCTGCACCGGGCGATAACCCTGGACCTGTGCCAGGTAGCTGGACGGAATGATGATCACCGCCTGCAACACCACCAGCACGCCCGCCAGGGTCAGCAGGGCAAAGGACAGGTTGCGGATGCCGAGCATCTGCATCTTGAAAAACGGCATCGCCTGCGACCACTCGCCGGTCAAGAACAGCACCAGCAGTAACAGCCCGCCACCGAGCAATCCGCAGATCAGATTCGACTCGAACCAGTCCAGGCGATTGCCCTGCAGGATGCCGATCACCAGCATGCAGATCGCGGGAAAACCCAACAGCACACCGCGCCAGTTGAAGGACTTGAAGCGCTCCAGACGCAGCGGGTCCCGGGGCAAGCCATACGCCACCGCGGCCATGGCAATCAGGCACGGCGCGATGATTTGCCAGAAGGTCCATTGCCAGCCGACATACTCGGTCCACAACCCGGCCAATGGCGTGCCCAGACCCGGGCCGAACGTTGCCGTCAGGGCATAACCGGCCAGGCCATACAACTTCACGTTGGCGGGCAGAAACCGCAGGGCCACGGTCATCAGCATGGGTGGCAATGCACCGCCCGCCAGGCCTTGCAAGGTGCGCAGCAACAACAGGCTTTCGTAATTCGGGGCAAAGGGGCACAAGGCACCCAACAGGGTGAACAGGCTGATGGCGCACAGGGTGAAACGCCGCAACGAGAACGTCACCGCGCACCACGGCGCGAAAGCCATGGCCGCCACCGAAGTCGCGGTGTAACAGGCGACCAGCCAGGTGCCCTCGTCGTAGCCGATGGCCAATGCACCGCGGATATCGGCCAGGGCGACTTTGGTCACCATCTCGTTCAGGCCCGACACCAGCACCGCCAGCAGCACGCCCGCCAGGCCGACGATGATCCGCGGGCCGAAGACCGGCGAAGCGGCTGCCGTGCTGGCCGTAGCGACAGGTGCCGTGACCGTAAGGGAAGTCATGTACTGCGAGCTCCGGCGTGGAAAGACCGAAGCATTCTAAAAAGCGTGATGCCTGACGAAAATCAACTTATTGGCAGGTTATAAGTGTGCCAGACGCAACAATACAAAACCCTTGTAGGAGCGAGCCTGCTCGCGATGGCGGTGGCTCAGTCAATGCAGATGTCGAGACTGCCGACCTCATCGCGAGCAAGCTCGCTCACACAGGGGAACTGATCAGTTCATGGTTGCGCAGCCAGCCACGTTTCATCGCAGCAGGCTTTCAACGTTTCACGCAGCCAGCGGTGTGCCGGATCCTTGTCGAAGCGCGGATGCCAGGCCTGGGTCAGCATGAGGGTTGGCAACGGGACAGGCAGGTTGAACGAGCGCAGCTTCAATCCCAGCCGCCGCACACTCAGCAAGGCTTCCTTGGGCACCGGCAGAATCAGGTCGGAATCGGGCAAGGCAAACATCGCCGCATGAAAGCTTGGCGCGATCACCGCCACCCGCCGCTCCAGCCCCAGGGCATTGAGCGCGGTATCGATCGGCCCCCGGGCAATCCCGCGCCGGGACATGCTGATGTGGGAATAACCCGCGTACCGCTCCGCCGTGATCTCTTCGTCCAGCAGCGGATGATCCTCGCGCACCAGGCCAACGAAGTGGGTGGAAAACAGGTTCTGGACCTTCACTTCCGGGGTCAATGGCCGGGTGTTGCTGACGCTCAGATCGATCCGCCCTTCGCGCAACGCTTCATCATCACCATCGCCTTCCGGGACGAAACGCAATTCGCAATGCGGTGCCTGCCGGTCGAGGGTGTCGAACAGCTTGCCGCCGTAGACGCCGACAAAAAAGTCGTTGGCCCGAATACTGAAACGCCGCCGCAGCGAACTCAGCTCCACTGCATCGGCCGAACGAAACAGCAACCCGGCCTGCTCCACCACACTGCGCACCTGCTCGCGCAACGCCAGCGCCTTGGGGGTCGGCACCAGGCCACGGCCGGCACGCACCAGGATCGGATCGCCAATGGCTTCGCGGATGCGCGTCAACGTCCGGCTCATGGCCGCCGGGCTCAGGCTCATCCGCCGCGCCGCGCCCACCACACTGCCCTCGTCGAGCAAGGCGTCGAGGGCGACTAGCAGGTTCATATCCGGAAATTGCATGGTGAGCACTCGTGCCTGATCTTTATTGATTCAGGCGCAATGCTAGCAAACTCCACTCAGCCATTGTGCAAGCGGACTGGCCCGCGAAGAAGCCAACGCGGACATCACACAATCAGACATTCAACGCACCATCCCCCAGCGCCTCACCGTCACTCGCTCCAACGAATCAAACACCAGATTCTCCACCAGCAACCCAATCAGAATCACCACCGCCAACCCGGCAAACACCTTGTCCGTGTACAGCTCATTGCGATTCTGAAAGATGTACCAGCCCAACCCACCCTTGCCACTGGTTGCGCCAAACACCAACTCAGCAGCAATCAGCGTACGCCAGGCAAATGCCCAGCCGATCTTCAGTCCGGCGAGGATCGATGGCAGCGCCGCCGGGATCAGGATGAACAACACGAAACGCATGCCCTTGAGGCCGTAGTTGCGCCCGGCCATGCGCAGGGTTTCCGAGACGCCGAGGAACCCGGCGTAGGTGTTCAGCGCCAAGGCCCAAAGCACCGAATGCACCAGCACGAAAATCAGGCTGTTCTGGCCTAATCCAAACCACAGCAGCGCCAGCGGCAGCAGGGCGATGGCCGGCAGCGGGTTGAACATCGAGGTCAGGGTACTGAGCAGGTCGCGACCGAATTGCGTCGACACTGCCAGCGTGGTCAGGGCGAATGCCAGGACGATGCCGACCAGGTAGCCCTTGAGCAGCACCCCCAGGGAAATCCACACTTTGTCCAGCAATTCGCCACTGAGCAGGCCGTCGTACAGCGCGTGAGCGGTTTGCACAAAGCCCGGCAGCAGCAGATCGTTATTCTGATAGCGCGCAACGGCTTCCCAGAGCACTGCGAGCAACACCAGGATCAGGCTTTTACGCAACCAGCCCTGTTGCCACAGGCGTTGACCGAGCGGCAGTTCACGCTCCAGCGGCACGCTGGTCAGTGGCTGCAAAACGGTTTCGAACTCTTCACGCGGGGATGATAAATGGCTCATCGGGCCCTCCTCTCAACTGGCTCAATAAGCGATGCGGATGTCGGCGAAATCCAGCTCACGCTCGGTTTCCGCCGACTGACCTTCATCAAACAGCAAGCGATGAATGCGTCGCGCCGACTCCTGAAACGCCACGCCGCCGAGGCTGTGCAAATCATATTGATGGGAATGGACTTGCGCGCGCACGCGCCCCGGATGCGGCGATAGCAGCAGGATGCGGTTGCCCACCACCAACGCCTCTTCGATGGAGTGGGTGACGAACAGCAGCGTGAAACGCACCTCTTCCCAGAGCAGCAGCAATTCTTCCTGCATCTTGCGCCGGGTCAGGGCGTCAAGGGCAGCGAAGGGTTCGTCCATCAGGAGGATTTTCGGCTGCATCGCCAGCGCCCGGGCGATGGCGACTCGAGCCTTCATGCCACCGGACAAGGTGTGCGGATAGGCATCGGCAAACGCCCTCAGGCCAACTTTTTCCAGATAGTGCAGCGCTCGTTCTTCAGCCTCCCTGCGTTTGAGGGTTTTCGAGGCCAGAAGTGGAAACATCACGTTCTGTTTCACGGTTTTCCACGGTGGCAGTTGATCGAACTCCTGGAACACCACGATCCGGTCAGGCCCCGGGGCATCGACGCGCTGACCTTGCAGACGGATCTCGCCCTCGACGGGCTGGATGAAGCCGGCGGCGGCCTTGAGTAATGTCGACTTGCCGCAACCGGACGGGCCGAGCAGGACAAAACGGTCCGCCGGATCCACTTCGAAACTGACTTGATGGGTCGCCCGCACCACGCGCTGCGGCGTGCGGTACTCCAGGCTGACGTTATCGACCGACAGCAGCGCCTGGGCTGCCGCGATCGGTTTGCTGACCGTGTGGCCTTGCAAAGGAGCGTTCATGGCGATCAGCTCCCTTGCAGCGGTTTGGCGTCCTGGAAGAAGTARTCCTTCCACGAATCCGGTTTGTTTTTGATCGCGCCGACGCGGTASAGGAACTCGGCCAACGGGTAAGTATTTTTCGGCGTGACACTGAATTCGAACTGCGGGTTATCGATGATTTTCAGCAACGCGGCGCGGTCGATTTTGGCCTTGGTAACGCGGATGTAAGTGTCCGCCGCCGCGCCTTTGTCGTTCTGGGCAAAGGTGGCCGCTTCGGTCAGCGCATCAATGAATGCCTTGTAGGTTTTTGGGTTCTCGTCGCGGAATTTCTCGGTGGCGAACAGCACCGTCGGCGAGTTCGGACCGAGCAGGTCATAGGTGTTCAGCACCACGTGCACATTGGGATTGGCCAGTTCCTGATCCTGGAACGGCGGGTTGGAGAAGTGCCCGCTCAACTCGGTGCCGCCAGCCACCAGCGCCGCTGTCGCGTCGGGATGCGGAACGGCGATGGTGTACTTGTCGAGGCGATTGAAGTCTTTGTCACCCCACTGTTTGGCCGCCGCGTATTGCAGGAAGCGCGACTGCACCGACACGCCCACCGCGGGCACCGCGATGCGGTCCTTCTCGGTGAAGTCGGCGATGGTTTTGACCTTGGGGTTATTGCTCACCAGGTAATACGGGAAGTTACCCAGGGAAGCCACGGCCTTGACGTTCTGTTTGCCATGGGTGCGATCCCAGATGGTCAACAGCGGGCCAACACCGGCACCGGCAATGTCGATCGAACCCGACAGCAACGCATCGTTGACCGCCGCGCCGCCCGAGAGCTGGGTCCAGTCGACCTTGATGTCGATGCCTTCCTGCTTGCCGTATTTCTCGATCAGGTTCTGATCGCGCACCACATTGAGCAGCAAGTAAACGATGCCGAACTGCTCGGCGATGCGAATTTCACCTTCAGCATGAGCCACGGTCGGTGCCACCAGGCTGCCGGCGATCAGGCTGAAACCCAGGCCGATGGCCGCGGCCAGCGGTGCGAATGGAAGACGTTTGGACATGATCAGATCTCCGACAAATCAGAAAGGCGCATCGCCCTGTATGGTGGTGCGAWACARCTTGCGGCGCAGATGGCTGGGGCATCCGGCGGCGAGGTGRATCAGYGAACGGTTGTCCCAGAACACCAGGTCRTGGGSCTGCCATTGATGGCGGTARATGTTTTGTGGCAACACGCTGTGGGCGTAGAGCTCGGCCAGCAGTTGCTGGCTCTCGTCGTCCGGCAGTCCAACGATGCGGGTGGTGAAACCCTCGCTGACAAACAATGCCTTGCGACCGTTTTCCGGGTGGGTACGCACGACTGGGTGCACCACTTCAGCGACCTGGGCAAGTTGCTCAGGGGTCAGGGTCGGGCGCCAGTTGCCTTCGAATTTGGTCTCGCTGTAGCGCGCCGTGTAGGAGTGCGCCGCCGAGCGGCCTTCGACCGCTTTGCGCAGCGCTTCGGGCAGGCTGTCCCAGGCTTTGTGCATGTCAGCGAACAGAGTGTCGCCACCCTCGGACGGCAGCTCTTGGGCATGCAGCATCGAGCCCAGGCTTGGCAGTACCTTGTAGGAGAGGTCGGAATGCCAGAACTTGCCGGCATCGCCCAGACCAATGTTCTGGCCGTTCTCGACGATGTTGGAAACGATGAGGATTTCCGGGTGCCCGGCCAGCAGGAATTGCTTGAGCACGTGGATCTGCAAGACGCCGAAACGGCGGCTGAAATCGATTTGCTGCTCTGGGGTAATGCGCTGGTCGCGGAACACCACCACGTGATGATCCAGATGCGCGCGGTGAATGCGGGCGAAGTCCTGATCATTGATCGGACTGGACAAATCGAGGCCGATGATCTCGGCGCCCACCGCACCGCTGAACGGACGGATTTCAAAGAATTGTGGCGCGATGGCTGGCGATGCTGAAACGGCTGACATAAATCACTCCCACGCACGGCACGCTCAAGGGCGCGCGCGTCGATCAGAAACTCACGGAGGTCCCGTGTTGGTTCGTGTCGTGCGGCGCGCCGATTGGTCGGCAGGTACGCAGGGGTGTGACTTTATAGGTATAAGAAGCGCAATTTAAATACCCTTATGGAATAATCATATGGCTTTTGTTGTCTGCTGCTTTAGACATTGCCATCCCTAAGAACGCCTTCCACAAGGGTGGGTATAAATCTGCTGGAGTGGGAATCCAAGTATGCACAGAATTCGCCAATTGGCTGACACACTGCATTCAACGTGCTACGAGCCCTGATGACGACAAATGTTTAATTCGCCAAAAACATGACGGTATTTTGCCAATAATTCACTACCAACGCTATCAGTTACAAAATATTGACACAGGCACTTTGATATCCCATCATTTGCGCGCTGAAAATGGCCCATATTTTGATTGGTCCCATGACAGCTCTTTCCGGGTTAGTCGCCCGAGAGTGATTTTCATCATTTCATTGAGACCCGTGTCGAGGCGACAGCAACGCCTGGATACCTTTGTTTCTTAGTGAGCGGCCTTCAAATTTTGCCGATACTTAACCGTTCGGGCTGAGTTTTTGGTGCATTCGGACAGTTGGAGTAGAAGGCGTTGGGTCATGTCACGTTAGCCATCCGGCATCTGCAAGATGAGCAAATGTTGCTGCGCCAGGGGCGGTTATATTGGGTCACCCTGGACCGTGCAACCGATGCGGAAATTTTAGCTCGCCAGTTGTTATCAGGTTTGTCGCAAGAGCATATTGCCACGTTGGTATGCAGCGGCACCGACCCTCAAGCTGTCGTCGAGTCTATGGCTGCTGATTGCGGGCCATCTGAGCTGCGCATGTTTGACATGCCTCACGATGCCTCTACCCGTCTTGCCTTCACAGTCCTGACCTCGGATTTACAGCGAACTAAAATCACGCGCGACAGCTATCTCGTGTTAATGCTGAATTCGGTCCATTTGGAAACGCTGGGCACTAATCAGTTACAACGCTGGTGTGAAAGTACCCGTCAATGGTTATTGAGCATTGACTGCACGTTGTTAGTACTTTGCAGCGGTCAGGCGCCCCTGTTGCACGAACGCCTGTCAAGTCTCAATGAGCAACTTTCCGGCTTGGCACAACTGTATCGCCAAGATGGTGCTATTCATTACCAACTGAACTTCTGGCACAGCCAACTGGGTGTTTGCGCTGCTCAAACCTTTGACCTGGAAACGACCGACAGTGGTTTTTCCTTGAGTGCTTCGCAGCTATCCAACCCCTCGCAAACCCGTACCGACGACCAGCGTATCTACCTGACCGAGCGTTCAGCTCTGGAAGGGACGGCGCCGTTGTCAGAGCAATGGCGCCTTTTCGAGCACCGCGTCGATCTGCTGCAGCAGGCTTCCCACGCGCGCGCAGCCTGCGTGATCGTGACGTTGGAAAGCAACCAGGATGTAGAGCCACTGGCTCGGCAGTTACACAAGTTACGAGAGCAATGTGGTGCTGCCCTGAAGATCATCGTGCGGGAAATTGAAGCTTGCCTGCGCTACCGCGACGAGCGCCTGTTACTGACCTGCGGAGCCAACCTGATCGTTCCGGCCAAGACCACGCTGGCGAACTTCCTGAGCATGGTGGAAAGCGCCCAAGGCCAGATCTGGCGCCATCGTCAGACAGCTGATATCCAGTCGTTGTTTGCACGACTGCGTCCTCCTGCACGGCGCGGGATATTGCCCCCAAGTGAATTTATTGACCTGCTTGATGAGGTCTACAGCGGTGCTTCGGGCGAGCTTGCTCATCAATTATTGCGATTACGCCCACGGGGCGATCTGAACATCGACCAGTACTTGAGCCAGATCACCTTGCGTCGCTTCGGCGATGTCGCATGCGTTCTTGATGGCGTGTTTTATCTTTTCCTGTTCGCTTGCCGCGCCGACGGGCTGGAACCAGCGCTGGGAAACATCTGCCGTTTGCCATGGCGGGATATTTTCAGCGATTGCGAGGTGCTTTCCGGTGCGGACGTACTGCCGCGTCAGGATTTCATCGACGCCCCCCAGGATCTTGAACTTTCACGTCTGGCCACCGGGCAGGCAACCGCTGATTTGACACACGCCATCAGCCAAAGCGGCTACGCGCCACAACGCATTACGCTGCCGCTGTCGGAGCCTTGTTCATGAATTACACCCAATTGCTACAGGTCATCGCGGCAAGTTGCCTCATGACTGTAGCGTCAATGCTTGTGCTGCGCAGTCTCTTGCAGCGCATCAATCGCGGGCTTCAACGATATATGCCACCCCGTTATCTGCAGTCGCGGGGTGTGCGTCGGCGCAAACCTGTAGCGCCCGTTGTGAGAGATGTACATGAACAGTCCTGAGCGATTCGAGGTAAACCCGACAGCAACGCAAAGCGCCTGGACCTGGCCAGGTCTGGGATTGTGGAATCTTTATTTCCTCATCAAGTTGGCGCTGCTGTGGAGCGGTCATCTGAACTTGCAGATCTTGCCGAACCTGGTTTTCGCCGCTGTATTGCTTGTGCCGCTTCGCAATCGATACTTGTCGCTGCTGCGCACGTTGATCGCCATACCGTTGAGTGTGGCGCTGTTCTATCAGGACACTTGGCTGCCGCCGTTCAGTCGGTTGCTGGACCAGCCTGGCGTACTGAATTTCACCGGGGATTATCTGCTTGACCTGGCCGGTCGTTTCATTGACCCGCACCTTTGCGGCGCATTGCTGCTGTTGGTGGTGGCGTATTTCTTCGTGCGCCAGTGGCTGCGCCTGACCACTTTGACGCTGGCCGGTTTCGCCTGGCTCGGCGGAGCAGGGCTTATGGCAATGCATACCCCTGCTCAACAAAGCACGACGCAGGCGGCCGTATCCGCAGGTACGCCGATTGTTAGCGCGGAGCCGGACAGCCCGACGCTTGACGCTTACCTGCAAAATTTCTACAGCACCGAGGCCGGTCGGCAAGTGGTATTCCAACCGTCGCAATCGGCTGCTCAACCGTTCGACCTGCTGCTCATCAATATCTGTTCAATGGCATGGGACGATCTGGACGCCGTTGGTTTGCATGACAACAGCTTGTTGCAGCAGATGGATGTGGTGTTCGAAAACTTCAATTCGGCGACTTCTTACAGCGGGCCGGCTGCCATTCGGTTGCTGCGCGCAAGTTGCGGCCAGCAGTCGCACAGCAAGCTTTACGACGTGGCACCCGAGCAATGCCTGCTGATGGATGATCTGCGCAAACTGGGCTACAACAGCGAAGTCATGCTGAACCATACGGGTAAGTTCGAAGGATTTATCGACGAAGTTCGTGCCCAGGGATCGTTGCCGGCGCCGGAGGTCAATATCACCAATCTGCCGCGCGCCCTGGTGGCTTTCGATGGTTCGCCGATCTGGCGTGATCGTGAGGTCCTGGACAAGTGGTGGCAGCATCGCGAGGGGCAGAACGATTCAAGGGTGGCGTTGTTCTACAACACCACGACGTTGCATGACGGCAACCGCGCCCTGACCCTCGATGGCGGCACGAAGAGCGCCGATTACAAGGCGCGCGCCCAAACAATGATCGATGACCTGAGCGCGTTCCTCAAAGAGTTGGAGAAGAGTGGACGCCGCGTGGCGGTGGTGATCGTGCCTGAGCATGGCGCTGCCTTGCACGGTGACCGCATGCAGATTTCCGGCATGCGGGAAATTCCGAGCCCGTCGATTACCCATGTGCCGGTCGGCATCAAGTTGGTAGGCATGGGCAAGAATCCGCGATCGGAGCCGATTCTCGTCAAAGGGCCGAGCAGTTATCTGGCCCTGTCGGAAATCATGTCTCGCTTGTACGCCGCGCCAGCGCAAGGTGAAGGGTTGGGTCCGGACTGGCAGGCACTGCTGGCCAATCTGCCGCAAACACCTGCGGTCTCGGAAAACGCTGGAACCGTTGTCCTCGACTACGCCGGCAAGCCTTATGTACGGATCAAGGAGAATGGAACATGGCTTCCTTACCCGCAAAAATTCAACTGAAAAACCAGGCGCCCTCGCGCAACGAGCGGGCCGATGATATCGCCCGGCTTAAAGTCGAACTGCGCCTGCCTAGCTTGGAATACGTCGATGTTTCGGCGCAGCTTGAATTGAGCCGGGCGCTCAAACGCTGGCCGTTGCTGGCTGATTTCCCTATCACTGACGACCGTGGCGACCAAGTGCCTTTGCCGGTTGTCCAGCCAGTGCGACAGGGCAAGTTCGGAGCGCGTAAGTGACATCGCTGAGTATGCGCGGGGTACGTGGGGGTGTTGGCACCACTTCGTTGATGGCGGCGCTCGGTTATGCCTTGGAAAGCCTCGGTGAGCGGGTATTGCTGATCGACATGTCCCCGGAAAATCTACTGTCACTTCATTTCAATCTGCGCGATTCCGGGAAATCGGGTTGGGCGCGAGCGATGCTCGATGACCAGGACTGGTACAAGCAGGCCTGGGGCCTGACGCCGACTCTCCACATCTTGCCTTATGGTCGCCTGAGTGCCCAAGAGTCCATGAGTATCGAGCAGCAACTGATCCATGACCCGCAGATATGGGCACGGCGTCAGGCGAGCCTGGCGGCCAACTATGACTGGCTGCTGTTCGATCTGCCACAGCGCTTGTCGGGGCACGCGGCCATTGGTCCTTGCCTGCTCCCGATCCAGGTGGCCGAGGCAGATGCGGCTTGTCATGTGCTGCTGTTGCAGCAGGCGGGCAGCAATCCCGTGCTGGTGAACCGCTACGATCCGGGCAGCCAGCTGCAACGCGATTTGCTGCTCATCTGGCGACAATACTATGCGACTCGTCTCTTGCCGCTGACGGTGCACGCCGATGAGGCTATGCGCGAAGCATTGGCATTCAAGCAGCCAGTAGGACAATACGCGCCGGAAAGCCTTGCGGCGCAAGATGCGTTGAGTCTGGCGACCTGGTGCCTGGCACGACGCCGAGAGATGGCATGATCGAGCACTGCTTCCCTTACCTGAAACTGCGTCGTCGTTACGACTGCCACCCACTGACCGCTTTATGGCTGGCCTCATTCACCGCCATGGCGTGGTTGTTCTTGCGGCTGGAGTCGCCGGTCTGGCAGCGCCTCAGAGAGGAACGCCAACGCTGGTATCCGCACTTGGCCGGCAAGGCGCCAAGTGTTGGAGACCCTTTGCGTATTGCCCTGCAAAGCTTGTGGTTGCTGGTATTCCGCCCCTGGCCGCAAGCCCGACGGCGCACTGCACCGCAATGGGCGCGCCGTGTAGGTCAGTCGAACCAGCGGTTGTGGAGTCGCATTGGTGCGTTTCTCACTGAGCTGCCGCGGCACGCCAGTGAGAGCAAGGCCATGCATGAAGGCGCCCGGTGGCGGCGCAACCTTGATACTCGGCAAAAACATTGGCTTGACTTTACCTGCGCTGCAGTCGGGTTAGTCTTGGTGGTGGTGTGTATCACCCAGCCCTTCAACTACGTATCGCAGTTGGTTTATGTGATTTTGCTGTGGGCCGTAGCGATGGTGATTCGGCGCATGCCCGGCCGGTTTCCGACGCTGCTGCTGATCATGCTGTCGATCATCGTTTCCTGCCGTTACCTGTGGTGGCGCTATACCGCGACCCTGAACTGGGACAGTCCGCTGGATCTGGCCTGCGGGGTATTGTTACTGATTGCCGAAACGTACTCCTGGCTGGTGCTGTTGCTGGGTTATATCCAGACCTGCTGGCCGTTGAACCGCCCGCCTGCACAACTTCCTCGCGATACACGACTGTGGCCTACGGTCGATCTGTTGATTCCGACGTACAACGAGGACTTGTCCATTGTGCGCAGCACTGTATATGCCGCCCTCGGTATCGACTGGCCTCACGACAAGTTGCGCATTTCGATACTTGACGATGGCAAGCGCGAAGAATTTCGCTTGTTTGCCGAACAGGCCGGCGTGAATTACATCACTCGTAACGACAATAAACATGCCAAGGCCGGCAATCTCAATCAGGCGCTGAAGCAGCTTGATGGCGAGTTGGTGGCAATTTTCGACTGCGATCACGTGCCGGTGCGTTCATTCTTGCAACTCACGGTGGGCTGGTTCCTGCGCGACCCCAAGCTGGCGCTGGTGCAAACACCGCATCACTTCCTGTCGCCGGATCCTTTTGAACGCAACCTCGACACCTTCCGGCAACGGCCCAATGAGGGCGAGTTGTTCTACGGTTTGGTACAGGATGGCAACGATATGTGGAATGCCGCGTTTTTCTGCGGCTCCTGCGCAGTGTTGCGGCGTTCGGCAATTGATGAAATCGGTGGCTTCGCCGTGGAAACCGTCACCGAAGACGCCCATACCGCGCTGCGCCTGCACCGAAAGGGCTGGAACTCGGCTTATGTGCGCATTCCCCAGGCAGCAGGGCTGGCCACTGAAAGCCTGTCGGCACACATCGGTCAGCGGATTCGTTGGGCGCGGGGCATGGCGCAGATTTTCCGCACTGACAACCCGTTGCTGGGCAAAGGCCTGACGATCTTTCAACGTATTTGCTACGCCAACGCCATGCTGCATTTTCTGGCGGGCCTGCCGCGTCTGGTATTCCTTACCGCGCCTTTAGCGTTCCTGCTGATGCACGCCTACATCATCTATGCGCCGGCCTTGATGATCATGCTGTATGTGATTCCGCATATGGTTCACGCCAGCCTGACCAACTCACGCATGCAGGGAGAGCACCGCTTGACGTTCTGGGGAGAGGTCTATGAAACGGTACTTGCCTGGTACATCGCGCGGCCAACCACCGTTGCGCTGTTCAATCCCAAAAAAGGTAAATTCAACGTGACCGCCAAAGGCGGCTTGATGACGGAGGACCAGTTCGACTGGGGTATCGCCAGGCCGTATCTGGTTTTGGCGGTGCTGAACATAGCCGGCCTGTTTTTTGCGGTATGGCGTTTGTTTTACGGGCCGGCCAATGAAATCGGTACCACGTTGRTCAGCAGTCTGTGGGTCATTTACAACCTGCTGATCGTGGGCGCTGCCGTGGCAATTGCCGCTGAAGTACGTCAGGTGCGGGAGACCCACCGTGTGCAG
The DNA here is from genome assembly GCF_052114525.1 of Pseudomonas sp. KB_15. NCBI lineage: Bacteria > Pseudomonadati > Pseudomonadota > Gammaproteobacteria > Pseudomonadales > Pseudomonadaceae > Pseudomonas > Pseudomonas sp. KB_15. The sequence goes on from NZ_JBFREX010000014.1 coordinate 130,971, forward strand.
GCCAAATTGCCGGCGGCGATACGTCTGCAAAACGGGCGCTTCTATCCCTGCCTGCTGGTGGATTACTCCGACGGTGGTACCGGCGTCCAACTGGACGTTGAGCTTTCCCTGCCAATCGGCGAGCGGGTTTTCCTGATGATGCAGCGTGGAGAACGGGAATTCCTATTCTCGGGCATCGTCAGCCGCAGCCATAAAAACTTTATTGGCATCGCGCTTAATGAGCTGACTGCGCAACAGAAAATCGATTACGTGCAATGCACTTTTTCCCGGGCCGACGCCTGGTTGAACTGGAATGAAGACTTCGCTCCAGACCGGCCGCTGCACAGTTTCATCGATGTGCTGCGTCTTGGCGCCACCGGCTATTACCGCCTGTATCAATACTTGCCCGCCTGGACACGAACCCTGACCCGACCGTTCGTGCGTTTGCTCGCCTGGCTGATCAGCTATGTGCCGCGCTTCGCCAAAGCGTCCCCTCTTTCTCCAACTTCTCGATCGGAATGCGCACCATGAGTCGCTATTTCACTTTCACGCTGGCAAGCCTGCTGTCGCTGGCAATGAGTTGCGCCCACGCGCAGCCCGTCAAAGAGCAAACTTCCAAGGTGCAGCCACCGGCGCCAGTGTCAGTACCGGAAACCGTCACCAACGTGCCGAGCTGGGATGTGTCGCGTAATTTCACAGAGCTGGGGCGGGTGGCTGACAGCCTGTTGCTAGGCACGCATAACACCGATCAGTTGGAATTCACCATGCGGCGCGATCGCATCGCCAACGATGCGAAGCTACAACTTGTGTACACGCCATCGCCGGCGCTCCTGCCAACGCTGTCGCACCTGCGGGTCTACCTTAATGACGTGTTGATGAGCGTGATCCCCATCGACAAGGAGCAATTGGGTAAAAAGACTGTTCGCCAGGTTGATCTTGATCCGCGTCTGATCAGCGACTTCAACCGTATACGGTTGGAGTTTGTCGGCCATTACACCGACATTTGCGAAGAGCCTTCCAATAGCGCGCTGTGGGTCAATATCAGCCGGGCCAGCCTGGTATCCCTGAAAGAGCAGGCGTTGATCGTGCAGAACGATCTGGCCTATTTCCCGATGCCTTTTTACGATGCGCGCGACTATGACAAGCCGGTTCTGAACATGGTTTTCGCGGCTTCGCCGACGCTTGGCGAACAGCGCGCGGCGGGTATTCTCGCCTCGTACTTCGGCAGCCTGGCTGCGTGGCGCGGCACGGAATTCCCGGTGCTGTTCGATCAACTGCCCACAGCGACAGCCGCTACGCCAATTACCGCGTCCATTGTGTTCGCCACCAACAATCATCGCCCGGCATTCCTGGCCGACATGAAGCAGTTCCCGCCGGTTGAGGCGCCTGTGGTGCAGATGATCGACAACCCGACTGACCGCTACAGCAAGGTGTTGCTGGTGCTGGGCCGGGACGAGGCCGACCTGGCCGCCGCCGCGCAAGCGTTGGTATTGGGTGGTGATCTGTTTCGAGGTGAGCGGGTTGTCATCGACAAGGTGCAGCAGATTCAGCCGCGCCAACCCTATGACGCGCCGAACTGGATGCGTACCGATCGGGCCGTTCGGTTCTCCGAGCTGATCAAGTACCCCGAGCAGTTGCGTACCAGCGGCGTGCAGCCACTGCCAATCAGCCTGGATATCAACTTGCCGCCGGATCTGTTTGTCTGGCGCAACCAGGGCATTCCGCTGCAAACCAAATATCGCTACACGCCATCGGCGACCAATGACGGTTCGCGCCTGAACATCAGCCTCAACAATCAGTTCATCACCAGCCTGCCGCTGCTGGCCAACACCAATGACCGACTGGAAGAATTGCGCCTTGCGGTGTTGTCCAGCGAGTCGGCGAACACCAATGAAAACCTGTCGGTCCCGGCGCTGAAAATTGGCGACCGCAACAACCTGCGGTTCAATTTCAGCTTCGCCACGACGACCAGCAGTTCCCAGCGCGATCGCTGCCAGACTTCTTTAGTAGTGGACACTCAAGCAGTTATCGACGATCAGTCGACCATTGATATGTCGGGCTATCACCATTTCATCGCCATGCCTGACCTGGCGGCGTTCGCCCGCAGCGGTTTTCCTTTCAGCCGCATGGCCGATCTTTCCGAGACCGTGGTCATCGTGCCGCCGCAGCCGAGTGCCTTGCAGCTGAGTACGTACCTTGAAGCGGTAGCCGGAATTTCGGCTCGCTCGGGTCTGCCCGCCATAAACCTGACCTTGAGCGATAACTGGGACGAGGTATCGAAGCGCGATGCAGACCTGCTGATCCTCGGATCTTTACCGACTGACATCCACGATAACCGCGACATGAATCTGCTCCTGGACAGCTCCCGAAACGGGTTGTTGAAAGCGAACATGCAGGGGCCTGGCTCGTCGCAAAACAAGGACGCGGGCAAACCTGCAGCCAGTCGTGTCGAGGTCTCGGCCACCGGTCCCATTGCAGCAATCGTCGGCATGCAGTCGCCTTCCCATGAACAGCGCAGCATCGTGGCCTTGCTGGCCACTGAAGATTCCGGCTACCAGTTATTGCGCGAGACGCTCAATGACAGCGGCAAGCTCGATGCAGTGGCTGGCTCTGTGGTGTTGATTCGCAGCAGTGGCGTTCAAGGTCAGATGGTCGGCGATCACTACTACGTCGGCAGCCTGCCATGGTGGTTGCTGCTCTGGTTCAAGTTGTCCGAACACCCGATCCTGCTGGCAGTCATGGCGGTGTCTGGCGTACTGCTCAGTGCATTCCTGACTTGGCGCATCCTGCAATGGGCGGCTCGTCGTCGTCTGGCTTATGAAGAATAAGTCGGCCCGGTCACGGCTCCTTGCGGCGTTCTTGCCACTGCTGGCATTGCCTGCGCAGGGAGCGAGCCAATGTGTATGGCCGGCCTGGGAAAATTTCAAACAGCACCTGATCAGTGATGATGGACGGGTAATAGACGCGTCCTCCCCACAGCAGATAACGACGTCTGAAGGGCAGAGCTACGGGCTGTTTTTCGCGCTGGTGGCCAACGATCGAAAAAGCTTCGATCGGCTGTTGACCTGGACCCGCAACAATCTGGCGGACGGCGATCTGGGCGCTCATCTGCCAGCCTGGCAATGGGGGCGCGACAAGGATGGTCAATGGGGCGTGCTCGACGGCAATAACGCCAGCGACGCCGACCTGTGGATCGCCTATAGCCTGCTGGAAGCCGGTCGTCTGTGGCGCAGGCCGGATTACCTGGCGCTGGGTAATCACCTGCTATGGCGCAGCGCCGCACAAACGCTGCGCAAGCTGCCGGGTCTTGGCCTTATGTTGCTGCCAGGGGATGTTGGTTTCGAATCCAGCCAAGGCTGGCGCCTGAACCTCAGTTATCTGCCGCCGCAACTGTTGACCCGATTTGCTCTCATAGCACCGGTTTGGACCGAAGTAGCGCAAAACTCCCGGCGCGCGCTGATCGAAGGTTCCCCCAAAGGCTTTGCACCCGACTGGCTGATGTGGCAGGCCGGACAGGGTTTCTCATCCGACGCGAAAGGCTCGGACGGTAGCTACGACGCGATTCGTGTCTATCTGTGGGTCGGCATGCTGGCGGCTGATGCCCCCGAGCGCACCGTTTTGCTCAATCACTTCAAACCCATGATTGAAGCGACCGCGCGCCTGAGATACGTGCCGGAACACGTTGATTCCGCCACTGGCGAGAGCATGGGCGCAGGCCCGGTCGGGTTTTCGGCAGCACTCTTACCGTTATTGGCCAGCGATGCGTCGGCTGCTGCCGCACTGTCTGCGCAACGTGAACACCTGCGTCAATCTGCGCCATTGGCCGATGCCTATTACAACCAATCGCTGGTGATGTTTGGCCAGGGTTGGGACGAACACCGCTATCGGTTTGACAAGGATGGGCGGCTGCAACCGAACTGGACGAGTCCATGCACGCACTGAATCGAGCCCCCCGAATTGGCGCCTTCAAGATTTTAATGTTGCGCTCCACACTGTTGCTGTCCTGCTTGAGCGGTGCCACGCTCGCAGCGACTGTTCCTGTTACTCAACAAGAGCAACAGCAATGGCTGCTGCAACAAATGCGTATCGGTGAGGCCTTGCAGCGCGAAGATCTGGTCCGCGACTCTTTGGCACGACTGAGACTGATCGCCCCCGACGATCCCCAGGTTCTGGTGGGCGACATTCGTCAGGCGTTGGCTGACAAGACTCAGCCACAGAACAGTGCCTGGATCGAGCAGCGATTGACGCGCCTGCGCCAACTGGCGCCGGACTCTGCGCAATTGCGCCAGGCTCAAGCACTTATCAAAATGCACAGCCCGGACGGCGTGCGCCAATTGCAGCAGGCACGGTTACTGGCTGCTGCCGGGCGCTTTGACGAGGCCAGTGAGGCCTTCGAAAAGCTGTTCGCAAAAGAGCCACCGGACCTCGCGTCGGCTCTGGAATACTGGAACGCGCGCAGTCGCATCAGCGGCCAGCGTGCAGCTGTGATTGGTCATGTGCAGGCCCTGGACCGGGATTATCCAGGCAATGCCGCCTTACGCCAGATGCTGGTCGGGCTATTGTTTGCCGAAGATCGCAACGACGAAGCCCTGACCGTGCTGCATCAATTGGCGGCGGACCCTATCGCCAGTACCAATGCCGCCGAACGGGAATACAACTACCTGATCACGCTGCCAGTTGGCTCGCAGACGGCGCAGGCGTGGCAGGCATTCATTCGCTATTACCCGTATTCGCCGCGGGCTAAAGAAGCGACGAAGCAGCTGGCGATGCAACAAGGCCTGTTGGCCGATCCTGCCTGGCAGGCCGGCGTCAAAGCCAAGCGCATGCTTGAGCAAGACAATGCCGAGCAGAGTGCGGCTGCCGAGAGCTTGTTGCGCAAGGCCTTGAAGGCTTATCCGCAAGACGCGAGCCTTTATGGCGCATTGGGTACGGCGTTAATGCGCCAAAGCAAATACTCGGCGGCGCATGAGGCTTTTTCCACGGCGTTGAGCAAAGAACAAGACACTGCTTACATTAGCAAATGGCAGGATCTACAGGCCGTTACTCGCAACTGGATGATCCTGCAACAAGGTGACGAAGCCCTGCAGCGCAAGGACTACGTGGCTGCACGCAAGGCCTATCAGCAATCGCGAACCCTCAAGCCTGACTCCGCCGACCCATTGATCGGCCTCGCCAATGTCGCCATGGCCGAGTCCGATGAAATCGCGGCTGAAGCGCTGCTGTTGCAGGCGCGCAAGGTCGAACCAGGCAATGGCAGCGTGGTGCGTGCCCTGATGCGGCTGTATCGGGGTCAGTCCATCGAGCGTGCCGAGGCCTTCCTCAATACCTTGCCGGCTACAAACCAGAAGGAGTTTGTCAGCCTGCGCCGGAGCATTGAACTTGAGCGGCTGAACCTGCAAGCGGACCTCGCCAGTCAGCATTCGGACTGGGCTCAGTTGGCGTCGCTGCTGAAGAAAATCCGCCAGTTGGAACCCGATAATCCATGGCTGACCTATCGCCTGGCCGCCGCCGAAGTTGCCATGGGCCAACCGCGAGAGGCTGACAAAGCGTTCAGTGAATTGCTTGCCCTGCAAGGCCGCAATCCCGAGGCTCGTTACGCTCATGGTCTGTACCTGGCCAATGAGAACCGCGACAGCGAAGTGTTGGCCACCCTTGGACAGATTCCGGTCGCCGACTGGACCGAAAACATGCGTGAGCTGGACACCCGGATCAAACGTCGGCAGTTGATGACTCAGGTCGAACAACTGCGAGACGCCGGGCACGAGTCTCAGGCCATTACCCTGTTGCTGCGTAATCCAACCGTCGATGATTTTGGCACCCTCGCCGACTGGGCCGCGCAACGTGAAGACTATGCCGGGGCCGAGACCTACTATCGCAAGGTGCTCAGCGTACAGCCACAAAATGCCGAGGCACAGCTGGGCTTGATCGAAGCGCAGATTGCGACCGGGCACATTGATCAGGCCCGTGCCGGCCTGGATCGAATTGTCGTGGCCCCTGCTGCTCCCGCACCCTGGCAACGACGGTTCTTCAATGCCTGGTCTGCCGTGGGCGAAAAAGATAAAGCCAGTGCGATGTTCGCCAATCTGTTGAAAACGCCGCAGACCGACCCACTGATCTATCGCGATGCAGCGCGTCTTATGGCAAAGGATCAGCCGCAACTGGCACTGGATAATTACGCCCGCAGCATGGCCGCGGCTGGTTTGATTTCACCTGCCCAGGCCAATCCCCGCGACAACGTAGCGATGACTGAGGCCAGCCGCGCCAAGGACAGCGATGATTGGCTGCCGCGCAGCCTGCGCAGCGACGTCGACGAGCTTTATCAACAGCAGAACCCGACCGTCAATCTTTACCATGACTACGCCTGGCGCAATGACAACACGGCACCGGGGATTTCCGACCTGACGACGCAGCTGACCATTGTGCGTATCGACTCGCCGTTCGCCCAAGGCCAGGGTTTCGTTCAGGCCGAACAGGTAGACCTTGATGCCAGCAACTTCGACACTGACGCGGATGGTTTGCACCGCGAACAGTTCGGCACCTGCGCCGTCCAGCTCCGCGACCGCGCCACGGGTGCGCTGGTACCCAATGGCTGCCGCAGCACCTCGCAAAGCACTAGCGGTCCAAGCCTGGCCGTGGGCTGGAAGAACGCTCAGTGGGCACTGGACCTGGGCCATTCGCCGCAAGGTTTCGAAGTGGGTAACTGGCTCGGTGGCGTCGCTTACAGCAGTGACTGGAAGTCCATTGGCTGGACGTTGACCGCCTCACGTCGCCCCATGACCAACTCGGTAGTGTCGTACGCCGGTGCCGTGGACCCACAGACCGGTATACGCTGGGGTGGCGTCACCAGCAACGGGTTAACCTTGAGCCTGAGCCATGATGAAGGTGGCGTTGACGGTGTGTGGGCCAGTTTCGGCAGCCATTGGCTGCGCGGCAAGAACGTGGTCGACAACCAACGCCTCTCGGCCATGACCGGTTACTACTACAGACTGATGGATCGTGCCGACGAGCGTATGCGTACCGGCTTGACCCTCATGTATTGGGGCTACGACAAGGACTTGAGCGAGTACACCTTTGGCCAGGGCGGTTATTACAGCCCGCAACAGTATTACTCGATTGGCGTTCCATTCAGCTATGCCTGGCGCAATGCCAATTGGTCGGCACAGCTGGAAAGCTCGGTAGGCTGGTCATACTCAAAAACCGACAGTAGCAACTTGTATCCGCTGGGCGGCCCGGCGGGGTTTGAAATCATTCCCGACACCGCCCTGACCAACGGAAGCAGCAGCACTGGCGCCAGCATTCGCCTGCAAGCGCTGGTCGAACGACGCCTGACGAATCACATGGTTGTGGGCTCGGGAATCACCCTGCAACACAGCGAAGGCTACGCCCCTAGCCGCGCTATGCTGTACCTGCGTTACACCTTCGATGAATGGCAAGGCAATCTCCCTATGCCGATCGAACCGGTAACACCCTATGCAGATATGCGGTGACGGCGGGGGATGTGTGCTTGATTTGTGCGCAGGATATGAAGCACACCCTCTACCGGCGCGATGTTGACTATGCTGCTGACAGCATGACGCCGTTCACTTTTGAGGGATGCTTGATGTTCTACGTGCAACGCAGTACAGACGGCCAACTGATGCGCGTCGAAGCCGAAGCCTACGCCGAATCCACGGAAACGCTGCCGGCCGACCACCCTGACCTCCAGGCCTGGTTCGCCAATGAAGTCATGGCCACCAGCCTCAAACAGCTCAAGCAGATTAAACAACTCAAGCAACTGCGGCAGAGCGACCTGGAAATGATCCGGGTACTCGACGACTTGATCGAGGTGCTGATCAGCAAAGGCCTCATCCTCGTCACCGACTTGCCAGCCCCCGCACAAGCCAAGCTCATGGATCGGACCCAGGCCCGGGAGGCGTTGGGCGGGTTGAGTCATTTGGTTGATGATGATGAGGAGGGGTTTATTTAAGCCTTTGGCTCTTCAGCGCCGGTACTGACGCCTTCGCGAGCAGGCTCGCTCCCACAGTTGACTGGTGGCGGTTGCTGGATTTGTATTCAACACCGATCCATTGTGGGAGCGAGCCTGCTCGCGAAGGCGACATCAAGTACAGCTAGATTTTCGCTACTGCCAAGGCTTCGGCTCCCCCACCAACCGCCCCTGCACCCCATAAACCCCCATCTCCCGAATCACCGCCAGCTCGCCCTCGGTTTCAACCTGTTCGGCAATCAACGGCAAATCGATGCTATGGGCCGCACGCTGAATGGCTTCGATGAACAGACGCTTGTCGCTCTCCTGATCGATCGCGCGGATGTAGCTGCCGTCGATTTTCAGATACGCCAACCCGAGCCGGGCGAGATTGCCAATCATGCTGAAGCGCCCACCGAAATGTTGCAGGCTCAACGAGAACCCTAGCCCACGCAATCGCCGCGTCAGGTCTTCAAGCATGGCTTGCTCCGGCAATTGTTCTTCGCCGATTTCCAGGGTCAGCCGCGACCCAAGATGGGAATGCGAGCGCAGCCGTTCGAAAAGTGCATTCAAGCCCTGCGGGTCTTCCAGCGTCGCCGATGACAGGTTCAGCGCCAGCGGTGCTTCGTGATCGGCCATCTGCTCCAGCACCAATTCCAGCATCAGGTGATCCAGTCGCGCAGTCCAGCCGAACCGCTGCAACCACGGCAGGAAGCGCCCGGCCGGTATGCTTTGGCCCTGATCGTCGATCAGGCGTGACAGTACTTTGTGGTGCAGCACTCGTTGTGTGTCCTGGCTGGCCACCACCGGCTGGAAAAATAACTTGAATTGCCGCTGCTTCAGCGCCCGATCCAGTAGGTTGTGCCAGGCATGCTGGTCATCGCCGACACAGGCCAGGGTGCTTCGATCCAGACAGACCCAATTCGAATCAACCTGGCTTTCGGCCTGCGCCAATGCCTGATCCGCCAGCCCGAGCACTGCTTGCGGCACGTCACCATGGACAAACGGCGCCAACCCGATCGCGGCGACCGAGACCACGTCGGTGGCGCCGGTCGCATGCAGGCTGGCCAGGGCTGTGTCGAGGTGCTGCGCCAGTTGCAGTGCTTCTTCGCGCATCAGCCCAGGCGCCAGCACGGCAAATTCGCCACCCCGAATCCGCGTAACGAGGTTTTGCGTTGCCGGATATCGGGCGCATTCGCGCGACAGCTGCTCGCCGACCGCCCGCAGCAATTCGTCCGTGCGTTGTCCGCCCAGGCGCTGGTTGAGGCCCGCCAGATCCTGAACCCGCAACAGAAGCAAGTAACCGGAGCTGGCCTGTTCAGGGTTGCTCACCCGCGCGTTCAATTGCATCTCGAAATAACGCCGGTTGGCCAACCCGGTCAACGAGTCCTGATAGGACTCGACCCGTAGTTTTTCACTGCGCTCGGCCTGCTCCTGGAACAGCGCCTTGAGCTTCTCGACCATCTGGTTCATGGCCTGCACGACCCGGCGAAGCTCGGGTGTGCGCGGCAGTTCCGGCAGGCTGAGGAATTCCCGCCGGGCGATGGCGTGGGATTGCTGGACCATGTAATCCAGCGGTCTCAATTGCTGGCGCAGTAACAGCGCGCCGAGTACCGCACTGACCGCGCCACATAGCAGCAACCAGCTCAGGCTGCCCAAAGCGCTTTGCCACAACTTGGCCAGTGCGAACATCGGGTGGCTGACCACCTCGACCCGGGCAGCCTGCTCCCAGCCACGGCTGACGATCGCATCACCACCGGCGGGCTCCAGGCCGATCAGTCTGACGAACCAGTCCGGAACATTGTTCACCGCCGGGATACCCGTGCGCTCAACCAGGGTCTGGTCGGTCTTCAGATCGACCACGCGGATGCTCGCGTAGTAACCGCTGTCGAAAATCGAGCTGACCAGCAACTCGACCATCGCCGGGTCGTCGATATTCGGTGTCAGGGAAAGCGCCAGCGCCGTCGCGGCGTCCTGGGCATGGGAGCGCAACTGGTTGACGTACTGAGTACGCGAGCTCTCCAGACTGACCATGAAACTGCCGGTGAAGGCGACCACCAGGAACAGACAGATAGCAATCAACAGCTGTTTGAACAAAGACATCTGAGCACGTGCTCCTAGTTAGTCGTCTCGACCGGGAATCCTTCGGCCTGCATTTTTTTCAACACATCCTGCCAACGCGAAAGGCGTTTGGTATCGCCGGCCTTTTTATTGCCCTTGGCGCCCGGTAACCACAGTCCCTCTGCATTGAAAGAGTAGACCGGCAGCAAATCCTTTCGTTGGCTGGCCGGCTTGATTGCATCAATCAGGCTGTCAAGCACCAGGGGCTCGGCCTCCGGACTCGAGTAGTAGGTCAGCACCATGTGCGCGCGGTTCTGGGTCAGTGCCTTGACGTAAGTAATACGCAGCTTTTCACTGGCTACACCGAGGTGACGCAGGCTGAAGTACTTGGCAATAGCGTAGTCTTCACAGTCGCCGGCGCCTTTCCACAGGGCTTCGATCGGGGTTTCCCAGTAGTCGACTTCATGCCACAGATCGATGTCTTCAACGTATCGCAGCTGTTTGTTGAAGAAGCGATTGACCACGTTGAGTTGTTCCAGCTCGCCGAGCTGCTTCTGACTGGCCAACAAGTATTGCCAATCATTAATGCGCTGCTGACCTTCTCCCAAAGGTCCGTACAATGCCTGCGCCCGCCGGCTGATCAGGGAAAAATCCCAATCGGCACTCAAGCTGCCCAGCATCACGCCAGCCAGCAGCAATGCGCCGCACAGCCAGCGTAAAATCCGGGGGATTGTTAAACTTGCCACCAATGCGAGGCATCCTGGATAGGCAGGAGGGAGTCGTTTGAATGGTGAAGGTTAGACCGGGAAAAGACTATGGCACAGTGAGATCACTGGCTGCGCTAAACTTCAAGAAAGGCACTCGAGAGCTTGTTTGACAAGCCGTCGGTCAGTTACTAGTGTCATTTGGATCCAAAAATATTCCATCAATCAGGGTGCGTTTAGTGACACAAAAGCCCAACCCTCTGAGCAGTATCAAGGTCAACGGGCCGATTCCCGCTCATATGGCACGCTCGGTGATCGAAGAAACCCTGCGCGCTGCGATACTTGACGGACGCATTCCTTGCGGTGCGGCCCTGCGCCAGCAAGACCTCGCCGACCTGTTCGGCGTCAGCCGCATGCCCGTACGCGAAGCCTTGCGCCAGCTCGAAGCACAATCGTTGCTCAACGTGATTGCCCACAAGGGTGCCGTGGTCGCGCCGCTGGTCCAGGGCGATGCCGTGGAAACCTATGCGCTGCGCATCCTGCTGGAATCCGAAGCCCTGCGTCTCTCGGTGCCACTGCTCCAGGACGAAGATCTCGAACAGGCTGCCCGATACATCGACGAACTGGAAACGCAAAACGACTACACCGAAATCGGACGGCTCAATCGCCTGTTCCACATGACGCTTTACAGCCGGGCGCCCAATCGTCGGCTGTTGAAACTGGTCGAAGACGGCCTGATCGAAGAAGAGCGGTTCCTGCGTTTCAACCTGGAAGCCATGGGCCTGGGCAAACTGTCCCAGGACGACCATCAGGCACTGTTGCGGGCCGCCGAAGACCGGGACGTCGAACGCTCCGTGAAACTGCTCGAACATCACCTGAACCGAGGGGTCGAGGTCATTACGCGCTATCTCAACAGCCCTGAAGTCCAGGCCAGAAACAAGTCGAAGTAACCCGCAGCGGCATATCCGGGGAAGCGTACCGAACGGCTCACCCTCGCTTGCCGCGTATTCCCCGAAGTGCTCCGCCCTCGCGGCGCCATACCGCGCTCCAATGCCCCGCCGTCTTCAAACCTGAGCATTGCAACGATTGCGTGATGCCTCAGTAATGGCGGCCGCCTCGATTTACGCCCACTCTGGGTAATCAGGACACAATAAAACGGGGGACGCTCCGTGCAAATGGCGTAGTCCCCGTCCCCAGAAGCGAAGGAAGGAGCCTCATCACGGGAACGGAAGGATCGGCATCACTTGCGACCCGCTTCCACCCCCTCAGACACCCCCAACGACGCCCGCTTAAAAGTTACTTCGAGTGAGGCATTCACTCTTTATTCAATTCTGACTTATATAAGCCGGAAGGAGTAACTACGCCAAAATAAAACTTATATAGAAAGTTTTATTGGAACTTATCACCCATCAAAAAGTTGAATATCAAAATAATACCGAAACAACTTGATTGACACTTTATATGTGTATTAGCTTTTCTTCGCTGCCAGCCACAAGCGGCAGCAAAGCCTCAATTACTCGGCATCCATAGCACTTAAAAAGATCAATTCGTTTGAGGTACCCGTTCGCCAGGAGAAAACTTCCAGCGAACTTCAGTGCTTGATTACTTCTCACCTCAGTTCATTTACAGGCTCATCCATGAAACCAACTAAAGAACGCCTTATTCAAAAAAAAGCCGAACTTAGCGAACATCCGATTTTCTCTGAAATACACTCGCTGCCGGTCCTGCGACGCTTCATGGAAACCCACGTGTTTGCCGTATGGGACTTCATGTCGCTGACCAAACGCCTGCAACAGGAACTGACCTGTGTGCAGTTGCCCTGGTTGCCGCCGCAGGACCCCCAGGCAGCGCGGTTGATCAACGAGATCGTGCTGGGTGAGGAATCGGATGATCGCCCGGACCAGGGTCACTACAGCCACTTCGAGTTGTACCTGGATGCAATGCGCGAAGTCGGCGCCTGCACCGTTGCCATCGAACGCTTCGTGGCCCTGCAGCAAGAAGGCGTGAGCTACGACGTGGCCTTGCAGAGCGTCAACGTCGACCCGGCGGCCGCACATTTCGTTCGCCATACGCTGCACACCGCACTGCATGCGCCGGGTCACAGTGTAGCGGCGGCGTTTCTGCACGGTCGCGAGAGCGTTATCCCGCAGATGTTCCAGCGCATCCTCGACGATTGGGGGATCGGCATCGAGCAGGCACCGACCTTCCGTTACTACCTCGAACGGCACATTGAGGTCGACTCCGAGGATCACGGCCCGGCGGCGGAAAAGCTCCTGTCGCGACTGGTCGATAGCAACCCGCAACGGCAGGAAGATGTGTATGCCAGCGCCATCGCTGCCGTGGAAAGTCGTATCGCCCTGTGGGACGGGTTGCGCCTGAGCATGAACGAATCGGTTGCGCAGGTGAGCGCATGAACGCCGCCGACTACCAATCCTTCGCCGACGCCTGGGAGAGCCGCGCGACCATCCGCACCCGCCCGCGCCGCGTGCTGGAGAACGACGACAAACTGATCTACCCCTTGAGCCGCCAACCGTTGGTGCTGAGCGAAACCTTTCTGCGCGAATGCCCGGAACAGCGCGACTTTGCCTTGGTGCAAACGCTCTACAAGTTCATCAAYGACGTRGTGATTTTCGAAACCGAGATCGTCGACAARACCGCCCGCAGCATCGCYAARAAYCGCTTCRSSGTSGMGTTYCCGTTCGCCTGTCGCTACGACGCCATGACYGTSGTGGTRGACGAGGACTACCACGCGCTGGTGGCGATGGATTTCATGCAACAGACCGTCGCCATGACCGGCATCGCCCCGATTGAGTTGCCGGATGAGATCGAGCTGAGCCGAGCGATACCGGCGGCCGTGGCGCTCGCACCGGAGCACCTGCGTAGCGCTGTTGAACTGATCTGCGTGGCCATCGCCGAAAACACTGTGACCGGTGATGTCGCCGCGTTCGCCAAGGACGACACGGTCAAGCAATCGATCAAGGGTCTGATGGCCGATCACTTGCTGGACGAGGGGCGTCATTCCGGTTTTTGGGCGCGGCTGGTGCGCATCTACTGGCATACCGCAAGTGCAGACGACCGCCAGTGCATCGCGCAGATCCTGCCGGTGTTCATTGGCCATTACCTGACCAACGACATCCAGAAATCCTTCGACTTCCGCTTGATCGACGCATTGCAGATCAACGACACGGCACGCCACGCACTCAAGAGCGAAGTGTCGGCACTGGCGTTCCCGATCAATCGCCATCACCCGTTGGTGGCCAACATTGTGCGGTTTTTCCACAGCAGTTCGCTGCTCGATTCGCCGTGCGTACAAACCGCCCTCAGCGACTACCTGGTTTGACGAGGAGCCATCATGAGACGTCTCGACATTTTGCTCACCGGACAAAGCCAGGCCCTGACCGACCTGGCGCTGGAACTCGAACAACACGGCCACTCACTGACGCGGATCTGCGCGCTCGACGACATGCCTGGACAGGCTGATCTGCTGATCGACGATGACACGTCGCTTCAGTTCACCTGTCAGGCGCCACGACTGACATTGCAATTGGGTCTTGGCGTGCCACAGGCGTCCGGCCTGCCATCGCTGGACTTGTTGTGCTGCCATGGCTCAACGCTGCTGACTCGTGTACCCATCGCCGATGAACCGTCGGGTAACGGCCAGGCTTTACATGTGCAGGCCGTGACAGCACTGGTTGACCACGTGGCGCTGCTGGTCAGCCGCTACTCGCGTGATGCCGACTATTTTCGACTCGCCGAACCCGCCGTTGCTGCCCGTTACGAGCGCATCGAGAGCCTGCGGTTCCTGGACAGCCTCGCGTTCGTGCATCGCCTGAATGCCACCGCCGACCCACGACTGCTGCAACTCGCGCAAACGCCGATGATCGAAAAGCTGGAACAACAATGCATCCAGAGCGCTAACCGTCCGGCCTTGAGCATTTCCGGGAGCACCCTCGACTATCACCAACTGCACGCCCAAAGCCGCGCCATCCAGCAACGTCTGCGACCGCTGCTGGTTCAGCATCAAGGCCCGGTAGTCATCGGTATCTGCCTGCCCAAATGCAGCTCGCTGTATGCGGGAATCCTGGCGATCCTGGGCAGCGGCGCGGTGTACTTGCCGCTGGAGCCGAGCCATCCGCTTCAACGTCAGCAGTACATCCTGTCGAATGCCGGCGCGGTGTTGTTGCTGCATGACGGCGAGCATCCCCTGGCGAGCGAGATGCCAGGGCTGGACATCAGCAGCATCGATGTCCATGACGCAGACCTCACTCAACCGTTGATGCGCCAACGCCCCGACCTCAATGCGCCATGCATGGCGCTCTACACCTCGGGTACCACCGGCCATCCCAAGGGCGTGCTGCTCAGCCAGGCCAACCTCGCGCACTTCACCCACTGGTACGCCGACTATGTGCAGTTGACCAGCCAGAGCCGGGTGCTGCAGTTTTCTTCGTTGGGTTTCGACTCATCACTGATCGACATCTTTCCGACCCTGATGCAAGGCGCGGAGCTGGTCGTGCCCGGCGAAGACCAACGCCGCGATCCGCTGCAACTGGTGGAACTGATTCGTCATCGACAACTGACCCACGCCTTTTTACCGCCGGCCTTATTGAGCGTCCTGCCGCTGGAGCAATTGCAGTGCCTGGATCATGTTATGACCGGCGGCGATGTCTGCGAGCCGTGGGTCATCGAGCAACTGAGCCGTCAGGGAAAGCTCTACAACCTCTACGGGCCCACCGAAGCCACGGTGCTGATTACCGCGCGTAAACTCCAGGCAGGCGACAACAACCGCTCGCTGGGCGCTCCAATCGCCAACAGCCAGGTATTGATTCTCGATGATGACTTGCAAACGGTGGCCGAACAGACCGTCGGTGAGTTGTACATCGCCGGCCCGGGTGTATGCCTGGGTTACCTGAACAACCCGCAGCAAACCGCCGAGCGCTATCTGGATCTGAACTTGCCTGATGGCCGGACCCTGCGCACCTATCGCACCGGGGACATGGCGAAGTGGACGCCTGAAGGGATCGAGCTGTGCGGTCGGCGTGATAATCAGGTGAAGATTCGCGGCTTCCGGGTCGAGCCGGAAGAGATTGAGCGCTGCCTGCGCGACAGCCAGTTGTACCGCCAGGTTGCCGTGGTCATTGATAGCCAGCGACGGATTCTGGCCTTCCTCGCCCAACCCCGGGAAGACCTCCCCGGCACCGCTCGCCAAGCGTTGAAGGCCCACGCGGTACAGCAACTGCCGGACTACATGCACCCCGTTGCATGGACCGAGCTGGCAAGCATGCCCTACGCCAGCAATGGCAAGGTCGACCGCAAGGCGCTGCTGGATCTGCCCGTGAGCGTCACCGAGAACCCTCAACGGCGCCTGCCAGCCAGTGCCGATGAAGCCCTGCTGCTGGAAATCTGGGCCGAGTTGCTGGAGTTGCCAGCGAGTGGCATTTCCACCGACGAAAGCTTCTTCAACCTGGGCGGGCACTCGATTCTGCTGTCGCGCATGCTCTTGCGATTGCGCGAGGAGTTCGGGCGCAGCATCTCGATCAACCGCTTCATCGAACTGCCTACCCTCGCGAAACTGGCGACACTGGTACGCGGCTCCGGCAGCGAAGAAGTGCTGAGCGAACAGGCCATGCGCGATGCCTTCCGCGAACTGGATGTTCGGCCGCTACCCGTTAGCCGTATGGGCGATGTGCACAAGGTGATCGTTACCGGCGCCAACAGTTTTGTCGGTGTACACATCGTCGAGGCGTTGTTGGCCTGGGGTGCCAGCGAAGTCGCCTGCCTGGTTCGCGAAGGCAACGGGCAATCGGCGGACGGGCGCTTCACCCAGGCATTGCGAGAGAACCGTCTCGAGCATCTGGATATGAGCCGGGTGCGGGTTTACGCGGCTGACATCACGCGGCCGGAACTCGGGTTGGCGGCTGAGGTTTATCAGCGCCTGGATCGAGAATATGGCGCATTGGTGCACAACGCGGCCAACGTCAATCACGTCCTCGATTACGAGTCACTGGCGCGGGACAACGTCGAGCCGATTTTCGAATGTTTGCGCCTGTGCGAAGGACGCAGCAAAAAAATCTTCAACTTCGTCTCGACGCTCTCGGCCTCCAGCACGATGTCCGCCGACGGCCGAGTGCTTGAGTTACCGGCTGCAGTGACGCCACCGATCTACATCAAGAACGGCTACAACCTGTCCAAATGGGTCGGTGAGCGAATCCTCGAACGGGCGCGGGAGCTTGGGGTGCGGGTCAATCTCTACCGCCCCGGCAACATCAGCTTCAACAGCCTCACAGGTGTGTGCCAGCCGCACAAGAACCGCCTGATGCTGATGCTCAAGGGCTCGCTCCAGCTTGGCCAGGTGCCGGAGTTCGCCTTGAATTTCGACTTGATGCCGGTGGACTTTCTCGCCCGATTCATCGCCTTCCACGCCAGTCGTTATCAACCGGAACAGGCGGTGTTCAACCTGCACAACCCCGAGCCCCTGAGCTGGGACAACTACGTGGCGTCCTTCCGCGAGGCAGGGCGCGAATTCGCGATGGTCAGCGTCGCCGACTGGCAACAGCAACTGAGTCGGGTTGACAGCGACAACGCGTTGTTCGGCGTGCTGGGGTTCTACCTCAACGGCTTCGAGGAGGACATCGGTGATATCTCGATGATCGGTCACGACAACGCCCAGGCAGGTGTTCGGCTAATGGGTGCGCACTACCCGCAAAAGTCCCCGGCGCTGCTGCGACGCGGCTGCGATTACCTCAAAGAAATCAACTTCATCTGACTCAACCCCAACGGAGCAAAACCATGAGTACTCTGCATCCCGATACCCTGATCAAAAACCCCCAAGGCTGCCACGTTGTGTCCTCGATGGACGTGCCCGCCGATGCTGCGCAGGTATGGGCCGTAGTCGGTAACTTTGCCGGCTTCGATCGCTTCATCCCGGCGCTGTCACACATCGAGATGACCGGCGAAGGGGTTTCATCGCTGCGCAAAAAGTTCTTCAAGGACGGTAACCTGGTGGTCGAACAGCTCAACTCCCGGGACGATCAGGCACGGCACATGACCTGGACCACCATCTACAACACGCTGGGTGTGGCCAATCTGTGGGCAGCGATGAGCGTTGAACCCCTGGATACGAACAAGTCCCGAGCCACCTGGACCATCATCGCCGACCCGGCACAGGGTGGCGTCGAGGCGCTGCCGGGCTTCAAGGATTTCGTACAGGGCTTTGCCGATGATGCAATGAACAATGTGCTGAAACTGTTTGCGTAGAATGTGAAAAAGCCTGCTGTGGAGAGGCTTCACAACGGGCTTTTCAGTACCCCTGAAACGACAAAACCCCTGTCGGCGTTAGCAGACAGGGGTTTTGGAATTCAATCTTGACGATGACCTACTCTCACATGGGGAAACCCCACACTACCATCGGCGATGCATCGTTTCACTGCTGAGTTCGGGATGGGATCAGGTGGTTCCAATGCTCTATGGTCGTCAAGAAATTCTGTGTGCCGATCCGTCTGTAGTGACGTGCCAGCGAATTCTTGATGCTTCTACTCTATAGACAAAACCCCTACCTGCATACGCAGATAGGGGTTTCGGAATTTAATCTTGACGATGACCTACTCTCACATGGGGAAACCCCACACTACCATCGGCGATGCATCGTTTCACTGCTGAGTTCGGGATGGGATCAGG
>NZ_JBFREX010000015.1:0-99445 GCF_052114525.1 Pseudomonas sp. KB_15
GTCCAGCTGACGCGGCCTGCCTGACGTACCGCAATGACTGATTTTACGACTGCTTCGCAGCCGAACGCCGCCTCGCGGGCTCGGCAGCTGCTACAGATCGCATTACCGCTTTACTGACTGGCATCAGGCCTGACGCCTCTCTTTCAGCGACGGCTTTGCTGCCACGCTGCCGCCAGTCCGCTGCAACAGATCACGGCAATACCGACCACGGTGGTCAGGGTCGGCGTGTGCGCAAACAGCAACCAGCCCAACAACCCGGCAAACACAATCTGGCAATAGCCGAATGGTGCCAGCAAGGCCGGCGCGGCATGGCGGAACGCCTGGGTCAGAAACAGATGCGCAGTCATCCCGCACGCGCCCAGCGCCAGCATCATCGCCCCGTGCATCAGACTCGGCAGTTGCCAGAAGAACGGCACCAGCGCGCTCATCACCAGGGTGTTACACAGGCCGGCAAAGAAGTTGCTGGTGGTCGGGCTATCGACTTCGCTGAGCTTGCGGGTGAGCAGTTGATAGAAGCAGAAAAACAGCGCCGAGCAGAGCGGCAGCAAGACCGCCGGGGTGAACAACTCCCCTCCCGGGTGCACGATGATCAGCACACCGATGAATCCGCAAATCACCGCAATCCACTGACCACGCGTCACCCGCTCCTTCAGCAACGGAACCGAAAGCGCCGTCACCAGCACTGGCGCAAGAAAGTTGACCGCCGTGGCTTCGGCCAGCGGGATGTACTGCAAACCCGTGGTGAAGAACAGGCTGGTGCCCAACAGGCACAACGCCCTGAACAACTGCAGCATCGGTCGTTTGGTGCGCAGGACACGCAACCCGGATTGCGGCAGAAAAATCCCCGCCATCAGCAGGGTGTGAACCACATAGCGCGCCCACACCACCATGACAATCGGATAAAACCCGGAAAGGTACTTCGACAAAGCGTCATGGCTGGAAAACAGGAAAGTCGCGACAACGATCAGCAGGATCCCTTTGAAGGGCTGATTGACGCCGGAAAGCGGGGTGCTGCTGGGCGACGTCAAGACGAGGTCCTTTTATGAGTGGAGGCGAGGCTTGAATAATTTAGAATCCGGTTCCACTTTATGACATCGACGACTCAAGAAAGTGTGCGAATACCGCACACTGTTTATTCAAGCGGACATCGCGTTCAACTGAACAACTCTGACGCCTGGCTCGCCAGCGAAAGCTCTTCGGCGTACTTCAACAGGGTCGACGCCAACTCATGCAAACGCGCACCGGGCATTCGCGCGCTTGGCCCGGCAATACTGAGCACGCCAATGACCCGCCCATCCAGTGGATGACGGACCACGGCGGCAATCGCCGAGGTACCCACCGCCGAACTTTCCTCGACCCACGCGTAGCCTTGCTCCCGCGCCAGGCGTAAACGCTCCAGCAGTTCAATACTCGAACGCGGTGCATTAGGCCCGACGTCCCGAGGCAATTCGGCCCCTTGCCGCTCGACCAGAGACAGCGCCTCGGCATCGCTCATGCACGCCAGCCACGCATGCCCGGAAGCCGTGTAGAACAAAGGCGCATCGCGCCCCATGTCGGGGTCGTAGCGCAGACCCGAGCGGGCGCCCTGGGACTTGGCGATCCAGACCTGTCGTTCACCCTGGATCACCCCCAGACGCACCAGCTCACCGGTTTCCCCGGCCAGACGATCGAGCACCGGCTGAACGATATCCGCACCGCTGCCGGACAGGTATCGAAAGCCCATGGCCACCAGTTTGGTCGAGAGGTGATAGCGCAGGTTGTCCGGATTCTGCCGCACGTAACCCAGGCGAATCAGTTCGGCGAGCAACCGATGAGTCGCGCTTTTAGGGATTTCCAGCTGCTCGGCCAGCGTTTGCATCGGCAAACCCTGCGGTTCACCAGTCAGGCTTTCCAGCACGCTGAAGACACGTTCGATCTGACTGCCAGCCATGGTAGGTCCCAAACAAAATTTRGCTGATTCTAGAAGAGAAGCCCCACGAAGCAAAATTCGGAACCAGTCGCACAACCGGTAGTCTGACGACCGGACTGGCGCCGCTCCCACTTGGCAGCAACACTCATCGCACAGAGCTTTACCCGGAACAGAAGAGGATTCCCACATGCTATGGAGAAAAGGCCGACGCAGYGACAACGTGGTCGATGCCCGTGGTGATGATGTCGGCAGTGGCGGCGGCGGGATGCGCTTCGGCGGTGGCAAGGGCCTGAGCCTGACGGCGATCCTCCTGATCGTCGGCATCGGCTGGATCACTGGCCAGGATCCGCTGCAAATCCTCGGGCAACTGACCGGGCAAATGGGCCAGCAATCGGCACCCGCCACCAACCAGAGTCGCAAGGCACCGCCGGTCAATGATGAGAGCGCGCAATTCGTGCGTTCGATCCTCGGCGACACCGAGGACACCTGGGGCGCGATATTCCAGCAGGCCGGCCGCCAATACAAAGACCCGACCCTGGTGCTGTTCAGCAACCGAGTGAAT
Source organism: Pseudomonas sp. KB_15 (assembly GCF_052114525.1). NCBI lineage: Bacteria > Pseudomonadati > Pseudomonadota > Gammaproteobacteria > Pseudomonadales > Pseudomonadaceae > Pseudomonas > Pseudomonas sp. KB_15. The sequence continues at coordinate 2,472 of NZ_JBFREX010000015.1, forward strand.
TCGGCCTGCGGTCTGGCCTCCTCGGCGACTGGCCCGTTCTATTGCCCGGCCGACCAGAAAGTCTACCTGGACATGGCGTTCTTCCAGGAAATGTCCCAACGCTTTTCCGCCGCGGGCGATTTCGCCCAGGCCTATGTGATCGCTCACGAAGTCGGACACCATGTGCAGACCTTGCTCGGAGTGTCCGCGAAAATTCAGGCCGCACGCCAACAAGGCCGGCAGATGGAAGGCGACGGTGGTTTGCTGGTTCGTCAGGAACTGCAAGCCGATTGCCTGGCCGGCGTCTGGGCCAACAATGCACAGAAGCGCCTGAACTGGCTGGAACCGGGCGACATCGAAGAAGCACTGAACGCAGCGAACGCCATCGGTGACGATCGTTTGCAGCAACAGGGTCAGGGCCGTGTGGTCCCGGACTCGTTCACCCACGGTACGTCGGCGCAACGGGTGCGCTGGTTTAAAACCGGTTTCGCCCAAGGCCAGGTTGGCCAGTGCGATACCTTTGCGGCGAAAAATCTGTAAATGAAGAAGTGGTTGTTGGTTGTTCTGTTTACTTGCGCAACGTCCCAGGCCGCCGAGCATGGGGTCAAAGACCTCAGCTCAGGGCGCCTGTTGTTGAAATCAGGTGAAATCGCGGTGGGCATCAGCCCTGCCCCGGCAAAAATCGAACGGGTGCTGATCATCCTCCACGGTCGCTTGCGCAATGCGCAAACCTATCTCCAGAGCGGTGAACACGCGGCCGAACTGGCCGGGCAAAGCGCAACGACCCTGGTGATCGCCCCGCAATTCCTCAATGAAACCGACGTTGCGATCCATCCGGTGGCCGACACCGTTTTGCGCTGGCAAGGCAATGCGTGGATGGCCGGCGGTGAATCCACGGCGCCGTTTCGGCTGAGTTCCTACGCCGCGCTCGACGAAATCATCGCCCGCCTGGGTGACCGCCAGCAGTTTCCGGATGTGAAGCAAATCGTCATCGCCGGGCACTCAGGCGGCGCGCAGGTGGTTCAGCGCTATGCGTTGCTCGGTCATGATCAGCCAGCCCTCGAAGCAGCAGGCGTGCAAGTGCGATACGTGATCGCCAACCCGTCGTCCTATGCCTATTTCGATGAACGCCGGCCGGTGGCATTCAGCCACGCCGGTTGCCCGCAATTCAATCGCTGGAAATATGGGCTGACGGATTTGCCCGCTTACGCCGAAGGACAAACTCCCGCTCAACTGCAGGAAAAGTACCTCAAGCGCGACATCGTTTATCTACTGGGCCAGCAGGACACCGACCCGAATCATCCGGCGCTGGATAAAAATTGCGAAGCCAAGGCGCAGGGACCTTATCGACTGGCTCGCGGGCGTTTTTACTTTGACTATCTGAAGCGGCTGCAACCGCAAGGGTTGAATCAGCAACTGATTGAAGTACCCGGAGTCGGGCATAACGGGGACGGGATGTTTACGTCGCCGGAGGGGCAGAAGGCGTTGTTTGGGCAGTGAGTTTCAGGGTGCCTGAATTGACGCCATCGCGAGCAAGCTCGCTCCCACAGTGGTTCTCTGGTGTTCCAAATACCTTTGATTTCATCCAGATCCATGTGGGAGCGAGCTTGCTCGCGATGGCGGTTTGGCAGACAACAAATTCGTCAAGCCAACAGCATCTGCCGCAACTCGACACAATCCGCCGCATGCCAATCGGTCAATTCCGGCCACGGATTATCCGGCAGATTCACCAGCACCGTGCGCGCACCCGCCGCTCGCCCGCAATCGAGATCGAAACGGTAATCGCCCACCATCACCATCTCGCTCGCCGGCACTTTCCACGCTTCAGCCAGTTTCAGCAGCCCGCCCGGATGCGGCTTGGGCGGTGCATCATCTCGGCCCAACACATCCTCCAGCGCAAAGCAGTCGGCCAGACCAATGGCCTCCAGCGTGACATGTGCCAGCTCTCGGGCATTGCGCGTGAGAATGCCCAGGCGATAACCGCGCCCGGCCAGCTCGCGCACCAGCTCCACCGCTCCCGGCGCCGGTTGCGAACCGAGGGCCAGGTCCCGTTCATGCTCCAGCAGCCACGCATGCTTGGCAGCGGCCTCATCGGCCGGCAGTGCGGCGAGGTGGGTCAGGATGTCGTGTTCGGCAGGAATCGCCAACGCCACGCGAATCGCCGCGAAGTCGTGCACGGCCACGGTCAGCGTGCCGTCCATGTCGAACACCCAGTGACGCAGGTCGGCCAGGCTCATGCCCAATCCTTGCGGTGACGGATCAAGCCTTCCTGGGTGACCGAAGCCACCAGTTGCCCGGCACGATTGAACACACTGCCCCGGGAGAATCCACGCGAGTTGCCGGCCCACGGGCTGTCCATCGCGTAGAGCAACCAGTCATCGGCGCGCAGATCCTGATGGAACCACAGTGCGTGATCGAGGCTGGCGACCTGCATGTCCTTGTTCCACACCGTTTTGCCATGGGGCTGCATCGACGTGACCAGCAGGCCGAAGTCCGAGGCATAGGCCAGCAGGTATTTATGCAGCGCCGGCGAATCGGCCAAGGCGCCGTCAGCGCGGAACCAGACGTACTTGACCGGGTCGGACGGCAGCGGATTGTAGGGATCTTTCTCGGTGATCGGACGGAATTCGATCGGTTTCGGGCACAACAGCTTTTCGCGCATTTTCTCGGGAATCAGGTGCGCACGCTGCTGGGTGATTTCCAGCTCCGAAGGCAGATTTTCCGGGCCGACCACTACCGGCATTTCGCTCTGATGCTGAAAGCCTTCCTCGTCGTACTGGAACGAGGCGCTGCAAGTGAAGATCGGGTGGCCCTTCTGGATCGCCGTCACCCGGCGCGTACTGAAACTGCCACCGTCGCGCACGCGGTCAACGGAATAAACCACCGGCAACTTGGCATCGCCCGGACGCAAAAAGTAGCCATGCATCGAATGCACATGGCGTGCCTCTTCAACCGTCTGACTGGCCGCCGACAGCGACTGGCCGAGCACCTGGCCGCCAAACAGCTGGCGAAAACCCAGGTCCTGGCTACGACCGCGGAACAGGTTCTCTTCGATCGGTTCCAGACTCAGCAGGTCGACCAGATCATCCAACACTTGGCTCATTCAGACTCTCCTCACGCAAAACAATGCCGCGCAGTCCAGGCTGCGACGGTCGATTCAGTTTCTGGCACGGGCCAAGATAATGGCTATTGTAAACGTCCGAGCCAGCTTATCCATGCAAGGTTTGCAGCCATTGTTCGCGGCTGATGCGATACAGCACATGCCGACACAACGGATGATCGGCCTCGAGTTGCGGGTGATCGAAGTCATTTTCCGGATCATGGTGCATGCCGATGGCCTGCATGACTTTCTCTGATGGCAGATTGGTTTGCGTGGTGAATGCCACGACCTCTTTCAGCGGCAAGCGGTCGAACCCGCAGCGCAGAGCGGTCCACGCCGCTTCACTGGCATAACCCAAGCCCCAGTGCTCGCGGGCCAGGCGCCAGCCGATTTCCGTGGCGGGGGTGAAAGGCGCGTCGAATCCGACCACGTTGAGCCCGGTAAATCCGATGAATTGGCCAGAGTCTTTTCGCTGCAAGGCCCAGAGACCATAACCATGCTCGGCGAAATGACCACGGATTCGCCCGATCAATGATGCGCTTTCCAGTCGGCTCATGGTCGCCGGGAAGTAGCGCATGACCTGCGGATCGGCACACATCGCCGCAAACTCCGGCAAATCTTCATCACGCCACTGGCGCAACAGCAGTCGTGCACTTTCAAGCTCCAGAATTGGCTCCATCGTGCCCCGCCCCTCCATTTCAATGTCGCAATTCTACAACGCTGGTAGGATCCTTCTCTCATTCCCGTCTGCTTTCCAGATAAATCAGTCATGCCCCTGCCCCTGATCTACCACGAAGACTACAGCCCCGAGTTTCCGGCGGACCACCGCTTCCCCATGGACAAGTTTCGCCTGTTGCGCGATCACCTGGTGGACAGTGGCCTGACCCGCGACGCCGACCTGTTGCGCCCGGAATTGTGTCCCGCAGACATTCTCGCCCTCGCCCATGACCCTTCGTATATCGAACGCTACATGAGTGGCGAACTATCCCGCGAAGACCAGCGCCGCCTCGGCCTGCCCTGGAACGAAGCCCTGGCCCGGCGTACGGTGCGGGCGGTCGGTGGCTCGTTGCTGGCGGCCGAGCAGGCGCTGGAACATGGCCTGGCCTGTCACCTGGCGGGCGGCACCCACCACGCGCACTACGACTACCCGGCCGGGTTCTGCATCTTCAACGACCTGGCGGTGATCAGCCATTACCTGCTGGAAAGTGGTCGGGTGAATCGGGTGCTGATCTTCGATTGCGACGTGCATCAGGGCGACGGGACTGCACGAATACTGCACAACACTCCAGAGGCGGTGACCGTTTCCCTGCACTGCGAGAAGAACTTTCCCGCACGCAAAGCCGAAAGTGATTGGGACATTCCGCTGCCCAACGGCATGGGCGATGCCGATTACCTGAAAGTGGTGGACGATGCACTCAACTACCTGCTGCCGCTCTACCAGCCGGATCTGGTGTTGTATGACGCCGGGGTCGATGTGCATAAGGACGACGCCCTGGGTTACCTGAAGCTGACAGACGAAGGCGTCTCCGCCCGCGATGAAAGCGTGATGCGCCATTGCCTGGGCCGCGACATTCCGCTGGTCGGGGTGATCGGCGGCGGCTACAGCAAGGACCGCCAGGCCCTGGCCCGCCGTCACGGCATCCTTCATCACAGTGCGCAGCGCGTCTGGCAGTCATCAGGTTGTCACTGAGCTGTGGATGCTTTACCCACAATGCCTGTGGAACTGCCTGTGGATAACCTGAGTGAAAGGGCTTACAGCCCACAGAGCGTATAGCCCACAGAGCGATGGTTGTTTTTTAACCAGACCTTAATAACACCACAACTCAAATGTGGGAGCGGGCTTGCTCGCGAATGCAATCTGTCAGTCAAAATTGATGTTGGCTGACACGCCGCTTTCGCGAGCAAGCCCGCTCCCACATGGGGCTGTGCTGATAGAATGCGCGACTTGTCCCGTCAGACCGCAGCGCATTCCATGACCCAATCCTCGTCAGCCCTCTCCCATAATGTCGCCATCATCGGTGGCGGCCCCGCCGGTCTGATGGCGGCCGAAGTGTTGAGCCAGGCCGGGATCAAGGTCGACCTGTACGACGGCATGCCTTCGGTCGGGCGAAAATTCCTGCTGGCTGGGGTCGGCGGCATGAACATCACTCACTCCGAAGCCTACCCGGCGTTTCTCTCGCGCTACGCCGAACGCGCCCCGCAGATCGCCCCGTTGCTGCGCGGCTTTGGCGCCGAAGCGCTGTGCCAGTGGATTCATGACCTGGGCATCGAAACCTTCATCGGCAGCTCCGGCCGGGTGTTCCCCACCGACATGAAAGCCGCGCCGCTGCTACGTGCCTGGCTCAAGCGCCTGCGCGACAGCGGCGTAGTTATCCACACCCGCCACCGCTGGTTGGGCTGGGACGAGCTTGGCGGATTGCGCATCGACAGTCCGGAAGGCGAGAAGACCGTTCAAGCCGATGCCACCCTGCTGGCCCTCGGTGGCGGCAGTTGGTCGCGCCTGGGCTCTGACGGCGCATGGATGCAGCCACTGGAGCAGCACGGTGTAGGACTGGCGCCGTTGCAACCGAGCAATTGCGGCTTCGAGGTGCAGGCCTGGAGCGAATTGATGGTCAGCAAATTCGCCGGCGCGCCGCTGAAAAATATCGCCATCGGCCTTAACGACGACGTTCCGCGACTCGGCGAATGTGTGATCACCGCCACCGGGATCGAGGGCAGTTTGATCTACGCCCTGTCGGCCCCCATCCGCGAAGCAATCAACCGGCACGGTTCGGCAACGATTCATCTGGACCTGCTGCCCGGCCGGCCTGTGGATAAAGTTCAGGCGGCGTTGAGCAAGCCCCGGGGATCGCGCTCCATGGCCAAGCACCTGCACAGTCAGTTGGGCATCGATGGGGTAAAAGCGGCGCTATTGCGTGAACTGACCAGCGCCGGATGCTTCGCCGATATGGCCTTGCTGGCCAACGCGATCAAGGCATTACCTCTGACACTGATGAAAACCCGTCCACTGGACGAGGCCATCAGCAGCGCGGGCGGCGTGTTGTTCGAGGCGATGGATGAGCGCTTGATGCTCAAGCAAATGCCTGGCGTGTTTTGCGCCGGGGAAATGCTTGATTGGGAAGCGCCGACAGGCGGTTATCTGCTGACCGCGTGTTTCGCCAGTGGGCGAGCGGCGGGACTTGGAATGATTGAGTGGTTGCAGCGCAAGGGCTGAAGACCGAGGTGCCGCCATCGCGAGCAGGCTCGCTCCCACATTGATTTTCTGTGATCACAGAATTTGTGAACGACACAGATCCAGTGTGGGAGCGAGCCTGCTCGCGATAGCGGTCTAGCCAACGCTACTACTATTAAGGCTTGCGCTTGCGCGGCCCGGTATTGAACACCGGCACTTTGCGCACAGGCTTGATCGAAGGCTCCGCCGGCGCAACCTCTCCGCTATCCACCCACTTGCCAAGATTGCGTTTACCACCGCCACCGCCGGAAGCCTTGGGCTTCTTCGGTTTTTTCGGTTTCTTGACTACCTGGCCGCTGGCATCGGTATCCGGCACCCGGTGCTCAGGCTCGAAATCCGGCTCGTTCTGACGTTTCAGGGTCTGGCGGGTCAGCATCTCGATGGCCGACAGCAGATTCACTTCATCGGCGCACACCAGGGAAATCGCCTCACCGGTCGAACCCGCGCGGCCGGTACGACCGATGCGGTGGATATAGTCCTCGGCCACGATCGGCAGGTCGAAGTTGACCACCAGCGGCAAGTCCTCGATGTCCAGACCACGGGCGGCGACGTCGGTGGCGACCAGAATCTGCACTTCACTCGCCTTGAACCGGTCCAGTGCGCGCTGACGGGTCGCCTGGGGTTTGTCGCCGTGGATGCCGTCGGCATTGATGCCCAGGCCCTGAAGCTTCTCCACCAGCGCGTCCACACCGTTACGCGTCTTGGCGAACACCAGCACCTGCTTCCACTTGCCCTTGCGCATCAGGTGCACGAACAGCTCCGGCTTGCGCTTCTTGTCCACCGTCACGATCCATTGCTTGACGGTGTTGGCCGCGACGTTGCGCGGGCTGACTTCGATGCTCAGCGGATCGTTGAGCATCTGCCCGGCCAGCAGACGGATGTCGTCGGAGAAGGTCGCGGAGAACAGCAGCGTCTGGCGTTTCTTCGGCAGCGCGCGGTAAATGTTCGCCAGCTCCTCGGAAAAGCCCAGGTCGAGCATGCGATCGGCTTCGTCCAGAACCAGGGTTTGCAACTGGTTGAACTTCAGCGCGTTCTGGCGGAACAGGTCGAGCAAGCGGCCCGGGGTCGCCACCAACAGGTCGACGCCGCTGCGCAGCTTCATCATTTGCGGGTTGATGCTGACGCCGCCGTACACCGCGTAAGTGCGCAACGGCAGGTTCTCGGCGTACTGGCGCACGGCTTCGTGAACTTGCTCGGCCAGCTCGCGGGTCGGCACCAGGATCAGCGCGCGTACCGAGTTGGCGGTGACTTTCGGCCCTTCCATGGCCAGCAGTTGCAACAGCGGCAGGGCAAAACCGGCGGTCTTGCCGGTGCCGGTCTGGGCGGCGGCCATCAGGTCGCGACCGGCCAGCACCGCCGGAATGGCTTGCGCCTGAACCGGCGTCGGAGTCTGGTAGCCAAGCGTCTCGAGGGAGCGCAGCAAGGGTTCGATCAGGCCAAGGGTGGCGAAAGTCATGGGAGTACCGTAGGAAAATTCAGCGCGGGTTGTTCAAAACAAGTGTGCAAAACGAGATGCAATGGCGCGCAGTTTACCCTAATTCACACGGGATTCTGTCGGCACCACCGTCACCACAGGCTTAACCGGCGCCCTACGCCACTGCGGTAATCCGATCAGCACCACGGCACTGATGATCACCGCCATCGCCAGGGCTTCTTCGATGCCGATGGTTTCACCGACGAACACGATCCCCAGCAACACTGCCACCGCCGGGTTGACGTAGGCATAACTGGTGGCCGCCGCCGGACGCACGTGTTTCAACAGGTACATGTAGGCGTTGAAGGCGATGATCGAACCGAAGACGGTCAGGTAAGCCAGCGCGGCCCAGCCTTCGATCGGCGGCACTTTCTCCAGGTGTTCACCACTGACCGCACTGCCGATCAGCAACACCACGCCACCCACCAGCATTTCCACGGCACTGGCCATCGCGCCTTGGGGCAGCGGCAAATGTTTGCTCCAGACCGAACCGAAGGCCCAGGTCGCTGCCGCGAAAATCAACAACGCCGCGCCCAACGGACTCGATTGCAGGTTGGAACCAAGATTGAGCATGGCAATGCCGATCAACCCGAGCACTATCCCGGCCCATTCGAGACGGGTATTACGCGCGCCCCAGAAATATCCACAGAGCAAGGTAAACAGCGGCACCGTCGCCACCGCCAACGCGGCGACACCGGAAGCCACACCGGTGTGCTCGGCGACACTGACCGCGCCATTACCACAGGCGAGCAGCAACACGCCGATGACCCCGGCGGCTTTCCACTGCGCCCAGGTCGGCGCCGGCGCCCCGCGCCAGCGCAGGAAGGCGTACATCAAGGTCCCGGCGATGACGAAACGGATCCCGGCGAGCAGCAGCGGCGGCCAATATTCCACGCCGATGCGAATCACCAGGTAGGTCGAGCCCCAAATCACGTACAGCGCGAAGAAGGCGGCGATCAGTGGCAAGGGAAAGCGACGTGGGCCAGGCATGGGGGCAGCTCGCAGGCAAGACAAGTGAACGGCTATTCTAGAAAGGCCAACGGCGGAAAATAAGTTACAAAACCTGTTTATCGCACCGGTACACTTTTCAAAACACGGAGTTTCTTGCGATAAACCGTGCTTTCGAAAGCCAGTCATTTTCAGGAGTCGTCCCATGGACAAATACGACCGCATGCTGCTCAGCGCGTTGCTGGAAAACGGTCGCGCGTCCTACGCGGACCTGGCGCGCAAGGTCAACCTGTCCGCCCCGGCCGTGGCCGAGCGCGTGGCCAAGCTCGAAGCCAGCGGCGTGATCACCGGCTATCAGGCGAAAGTCGACATGGCCAAACTGGGCCTGCCGATCCAGTGCGTGATCGAACTGCGCCTGAACCAGCACGGCAACCAGAAAGCCTACGACGACCTGATCAAGATCCCGCAACTGACCGAATGCCATCGGGTGACCGGCGACCCCTGCGTGATCATGCAAGCGGCGGTGGGCTCAATGCCGGAGCTGGAAGAGCTGATCAACCGGATCGCCACGTTCGGGTTCAGCAAGACGTCGATTGTGCTGTCGAGTGCGATAGAGAAGCGGGTGCCGTTGGGGCATATCGAAGGGAATGGCAAGCTTTGATCGAACGCGGAACCTGTAGGAGCGAGCCTGCTCGCGATGGTCGCCAACGATAACGCGGGAAACCTGACACCCCGCACTGTTCTCGGGTTCATCGCGAGCAGGCTCGCTCCTACATGGGATTTGCGGTGTTTTCGGGATTAACGATACCGTTTGAGATGTTCGCCCACTTTTGCCGCCGGGACCTTCTGCAACTTGCACAGTAAGTCATGGGATAGCTCGCGCAAACCATGCTTCTGGAGCAACTCTTCCTCCAGGTGCGCCGTCAGGTTGGCGGCCATCTCGGCATCGGCCATGGCCCGGTGGGCCTTGCCGGTGTGGGGCAGGTTGGCAAACGTGGTGAGGGTGCCGAGTTTGTGGTTCGGCGCGGCGGGCATCAGGCGCCGGGCCAATAGCAGCGAGCAGGCAAAGTTCTGCAATCGGGTGCGTTTGATTCGCCCCAGTTCGAAGTCCCAGAACTTCTGGTCGAATGCCGCGTTGTGCGCGAGCAACGGCGTGATGCCGACAAATTCATTCACTTCGTTCATCACCTGCTCTGCCGACGGCGCGGTGCGCAGCATGGCGTTGCTGATGCCGGTGAGCTGCTCAATGAAGGCCGGGACGCGGACGCCAGCGTTCATCAGGCTTTGGTAACGCTCGACGATGCGCCCCTGCTCAAGGATCACCACGGCAATTTCCGTGGCCCGGCAGCTGCTGCTCGGGGAGATACCGGTGGTTTCAAAGTCGATGACTGCTATGCGTTCCAAACCTGGTTCAACTCCGTAAAAATCAATTCTTGAGCAGCAACGCGCCTTCGATTGGCACGTAGCGGCTGGCGGCGCGGATCAGCGAGTTGGCGGTCAGGCCCGGTACGCCGTAGGCCACCGCTTGCACGCCGTGCTTGCTGATGATGCGTTCGAGCAGCATGTCGAAATCGCCATCGCCGGAGGCCAGCACGATTTCGTCGACATGATCGGCGGCATCCATGATGTCGAGGGTGATGCCCACGTCCCAGTCGCCCTTGGCCGAACCATCGCTACGCTGGATGTAAGGCTTGAGCTTCACGGTGAAACCGAGGTTGCGCAGGATCTGCTGGAACTGCTGCTGTTTGCTGTCGCCACGGTCGATGGCGTAGGCGTAGGCTTCGACGATCTCGCCCTGTTTGCTGATGTCAGCCCACAGCGCGGCGTAGTTGAAGTGACAACCATAGGCCTGACGCACGGTGTAGTAGAGGTTCTGGACATCGGCGAACACTGCGATTTTTTTCACCGGCTTTCCTCAAAGGCTGAATCAGGCACCAGGCCCGAGAAGTCGCCCAGTATGCCAGCCCGAAGGATTGTTCCGCGAATAATCGGCTATGTGGCGAGGGAGCAAGCTCCCTCGCCACAGGTGTGTCAGACGAAGGAATCGTCGTCGCCGCCGAATAACGAGTCATCGCTGTAGTCAGCGTCGCTGAACCCGCTCTGATCGTTGCTGTAGGAGTCGTTACCAGCCATGCGCTGGTCCTCGCCCCAGCCATTGTTGCCCTGATCGTTGACCTGGGCCGGCTCTTCCTTGATGACTTCAACGATTTCCGGTTGCTGATTGTGATGGAACAGGCTGCTGATGCCTTGGGCCAGCATCACGCCACCGGCGACACCGGCCGCGGTTTTCAATGCGCCACCGAGGAAACTGCTGCCGGCCGCTGCCGGGGCCTGCTGTTGCGGCGCATAGCCCTGCTGTGGAAAGTTTTGCTGCGGGGCGCCGAAGTTCTGCTGGGGCGGTGGCGCGCCAAACGACGAGCGCCCCGGCTCACGCCAGCCACCGCTCGATGGTGGTGCGCTCTGGGTGGGTGCCGGCTGTCGCTCACGAGAGCTGCCGCCAAAAATGCTCGACAAAAAGCCACCGCTACCCGGTGCCGGAGCAGCCGGTTGGGCCTTGGCTTGTTGCAATTCTGCCTGCAACTGCTGAACTTGCTGGGTCAGTTGCCTGTTCTGTTCATCAAGGCTCTTGATCGCCGCCTCCTGCACCAGAATCGCCTGGGTCATGAAATAACCTGCCGCTGGCTGGCGCGTCAGGTGTTCCTTGATCCGCGCCTCGGCCTGGGCATCGCGCGGGGCTGAGTCCGTTTCGGCCTGTTGCAGCCGGGAAAACAGTCCATCGATCAGGGTTTGTTCTTCGCTGTTCATGGCGACCTCGTAGATTGCCGGGAAAATCGTTGCCTTTATCCACTGAGGATAAGGTGCTCAACCTTAATGGAGGCTGAAACAATATGTTTCAATGACCTTTACCGAACGTTTACGTTTGCGTCCCCGAGCGCTTGATCGGTTAAAGTGAGCCACTGCGTCCAACCTGCGATACCCACTGATGAATCCGTTAGATGTCCTGCGTGACTCGCTGTATTTCTTCAAGCGCAATCTGAGCCAGATCGTGCAGCTGTGCCTGCCGCTGGTGATGCTTGAGGCGCTGCTGCAACAAGTGGTCGACCACTCCACCGAGCCGGACAGTTTCCCCGGCATCAGCGTGATTGTCGGCCTGCTGGTGTACCCGCTGTATACCGCCGCGCTGATTCTGTTTCTCGACGCCCGCAGCCGGGGCGAGTCGCCGCGCAACCGCGACCTGCTGGCGATGGCGGCAAGCCTGTGGCCACGCTTCGCCCTGCTGACGGCGCTCAATACCGTGCTGATCCTGCTCGGCCTGTCGCTGTACTTCCTGCCGGGTATCTACCTGATGGTGACCCTGGCGTTTGGTGAGTATCTGCTGGTGTTGCGTGGCCTGGCCCCGCTGGCGGCCATGAAGGAAAGCCTGCGCATGACCCAAGGCCACTTTCTGCGCATCCTGCTGTGCATTCTGTGTGTGATGGGGCCGTTGTGGTTGCTCAAGGGAGCGACCCTGGCGGTGTATCCGGAACCGCAAAACCCGGTGATTTCGCTGCTGATCGACAGCGCCCACAGTTTCCTGCAGCTGTTTACCAGCGTGGTGCTGTTCCGTTTGTTCATGCTGATCAACCCGTTGCCTGAGAGAAATGACAGCTCACTCTGACCTAGGGCGCGACCATCGCTCTCGGGTATGCTCGGGAACAATTTTGTAACGCCAATAAGCCGAGCCATGACCCGTCTACTGCGCTACACCCTGCTGGGCCTGCTGATCGTGACCGGTCTGATCGCCGTGATGATCTACAGCCTGACCTGGCGCCCCGACACCAAAGAAGTTTTGCCGGTCAGTTGCAGTGCCCAGGCACCCACCCTGGTCCCCGGGCAGGCGCTGAAGGTGATGACCTGGAACGTCCAGTACCTGGCCGGCAAGCGTTACGTGTTCTGGAATGACCTGGCCGCCGGCACCGACGAACGCCCCACAGCGGAAGACATGGCCTTCAGCCTTGACGAAGTGGCGCGGGTGATTCGCGACGAACAACCGGACATCGTGCTGTTGCAGGAGCTGGACGACGGCGCCAAGGCCAGCGATTACCAGCACCAGTTCAAACTGCTGCAGGAACGGCTCGCCGACTTGTATCCGTGTGGCACCAGCGCCTTCGACTGGAAGGCCGACTTCGTGCCGGACCCGCACATTTTCGGCAGCGTCGGTCGGCAACTGGCAACCCTGAGCCGTTACCAGATCGAACATGCCGAACGTCTGCAACTGCCCGTCGCCTCGGGCAATCCGGTCAGCCGCCAGTTCAAACCCAGAGACGCCTTGCTGGTGAGCTACTTGCCGTTGAGTGATGGCGGGCAGCTGGCGGTGCTCAATACCCATCTGGACCGCGCCACCCAAGTCGACAATACCTTGCAAAACCAGATGAACGCCGTAGCCAGGGCCCTCGATAAATTCGAAAGCCGTGGCACGCCGTGGCTGATCGGCGGGAATTTCAACCTGTTGCCGCTGGGCCAGTATCGACGCCTGCCCGATGCGCAACGCACACCCTACTCCGCCGACAGTGCGTTGCATGTGCTGTGGGACAAGTACCCGATGATCCCGACCAACAACGAAGCCAGTGGCATCGACCGTGAACGCTGGCTGACGCATTACCCGAACGATCCCGGGCTGAACGGCCCCGACCGGACCGTCGACTACCTGTTCTACAGTCCGCGGATCAAACGGGTCGAAGCCATGGTAAGGCAAGACGATACATTGCGTATCTCCGATCACTTACCGGTGCTTGCCCGGTTCCTGTTGCCGGCTGCGCCGTAGCGCCTCACTCAAGTCAGATGCAAATCCTGTGGGAGCGGGCTAGCTCGCGATGGCGTCGTGTCAGTCGACATCATTGTTGAATGACAAATCGCTATCGCGAGCAAGCTCGCTCCCACAGGGATGGTGCATCGGCTCGAATCAGGTTTAATGCACCTCTTCCAGATCATCATGCAGCAGCCCGAAGATCTCGCGCTTCATCTCGATGAACGRGCGCTCCATGACCATGTCCAGGTTGCGTGGACGCTCGATCGGCACATCGAGGATCTGCTTGATCCGCCCAGGCCTGGCGCCCATGACATAGACCCGGTCGCCGAGCAAAATCGCCTCGTCGATGTCGTGGGTCACGAACAACACGGTCTTCTTGCTGTTGCCCCACACCCGCAGCAACAACTGCTGCATTTGCAGGCGCGTCTGGCTGTCGAGGGCACCGAAGGGTTCGTCCATCAGCAGGATCTGCGGGTCATTGGCCAGCGCGCGGGCAATGGCGACACGCTGCATCATCCCGCCGGATAACTGCTTGGCGTAGTTGTCGGCAAAGCCGCTCAGGCCCACTTCATTGACGTAGTAGTCGACGATATCCTTGCGTTGCGCCGCCGGCATGCCGCGACGCTTGAGGCCGAACTCGACGTTCTGCCGCACGGTCAGCCACGGGAACAGCGTGTAGCTCTGGAACACCATGCCGCGATCCGCACCGGGGCCTTCCACCTGTTGGCCGCCGACGTAAATCTCGCCCGAGGTCGGTTCGGCCAGGCCGGCGGTGAGGTACAGCAGGCTCRACTTGCCGCAGCCCGAAGGCCCCACCAGCACAGCGAATTGCTGGTCCGGCACCTCGAACGACACCTCCTGTAACGCGGTAAAGGTTCCGCCATCGGGCTTCTTGTAACTCAGGCTGACCTTGTCCACTTGCAGCCGAGGTGCGTTCACCGGGGCAGTCTGAGGAGCGACAAAACGATGAGTGGCGGCAGTTACTGAGCCCATGCGGTGATCCTCAGACGTAGGAAACGGAACAGTTGATCGGTGACCAGACCCAGCAGGCCGATGATCGCGATGGCGAGGAAAATCACATCCACCTGGAAGCCACGCATGGCCTTGAGGCTCAGGTAACCCAGGCCACTGGAAGCGGCGACCAGTTCAGCCACCACCAGGTAAGTCCAGGCCCAGCCCATGGTGACGCGCAGGGTATCGAGCACGCCGGGTAGCGAAGCTGGAGCGATCACGTGCAGCACCGCATCACGACGATTCGAACCGAGGGTATAGGAGGCATTGATCAGGTCCTTGGAAATGCCTTTGGACACGTCCGCGATCATCACCAGTTGCTGGAAAAACACGCCGAAGATGATCACCGAAACCCGCTGCTCCAGGCCGATACCGATCCACAGGATGAACAGCGGTACGAACGAGGTCACCGGCAAATAGCGGATGAAGTTGACCATCGGTTCCAGGAACGCCTGGACGATGCGGAAGCTGCCCATCAACAGTCCCAGCGGCACGGCCACCAGGGACGACACGATGAAACCGACCATCACCACTTCGACGCTGGCCCACACATGCTGGCCGAGGGTGCCGTCGCGACCGAGGCGTACGGCGGCCTCGACCACCGCGCCCGGTGTGGGCAGGAACATGCCCGGCACCACGCCACCGTAGGACAAGCCGGCCCACAGGCCGACCAGCAGCACCCAGGCCAGACCGCTCGCGCTCCAGATCACCGAGACCGGCAGGCCGGTCTTGGGCGTGACGCAGCGGCTCAGCCATGAATTGCGCTTGAACATGCAAACCTCCTAGAGGGGGGTGACGAAACGGTTGTCGATCAGGTCGTCATTGCTGACGTTGTAGGGCTTGCCTTGCAGCTCACTGGCGGTCTCGTTGGCCAGCTTGATCAGCGGCGCGCTGTCACCCGGTTTGCCCGGCGCGCCCAGGAGTTGTTCACTCATGGCCTGATCGTAGAAACGCACGCCTTGGGYGGCCGCTTCGAGTTCCTTCGGATCGGCCAGGTAACMGCCGACACCCTTGGCCATGATTTTGTAGGCTTCCTGCGGATGATCCTTGGTGTACTGCACGGCTTTGTACAAACCGGCCACCAGTGCCTTGACGTCTTCCGGCTGTTTTTCGATGACGGTGCAGTTCAATGCCACCACGTCGACGATCACACCCGGCGTGCTGCTGCTGTCGACCAGTACCTTGCCCTGTTTCTTGTCGCGCACCATCGACAGGTGCGGCTCCCAGGTCACGGCAGCGGGTACACGACCGGCGATGAACGCGGTGGCGGCATCGTCGGCCGTCATGTTCTGCACGGTGATGTCGCTCATTTTCATGCCGTTCTTTTTCAGCAGATACGACAACCAGAACTGCGAGGTCGAACCTTCGTTCACCGCCACGGCCTGGCCCTTGAGCTCTTGCAGGCTCTTGACGTCCTTGCCCACCAGCACGCCGTCGCCACCATGGCTGTCGTCCAGCGCGGCCACGGCCTTGAAGCAGAATTGCGGACGGTACTTGAGCACCTCGTCGATGGTCGACGCCGAGCCGGACAACTCACCGGATGCTTGTGCGGCCATGTACATCGCCGCTTCTTCGACCACCGGCAACTCGACGGTCAAACCGTTTTCCTTGAAGTAGCCAAGGTCCTGGGCCAGGTACAGGGTGCCGTAGCCGACCCAGGTGGTATGACCGATGGACAGGGTGCCGGCCTGGGCGCTGGTGGCGACCGTCGCGGCAATGGCGGTGACCGCCAGTGGATGGGCAACGCGCGTAAGCAAGGACTTGATCATGGAGCACTCCCAAAGCTGTTGATTTAGTTTTGTCATGGGCAGTACGGCGAGCCCTGAATCGGCTGCTACCTGTGGTCTCTGAGGGACCCTTCGGCGGGCAGCATTCGGCGGGCTGGCGAGATCGATGTTGGCCCAAGGGCGGGATTAGGAAAATGAGGAAATATGTGGATGCGAACGATGAAAAAACTCGTTAGCGCGCACCGCGAACGGGCGTTGTGGGCGGGGATGCACGGGGTGGGTGCAAGACATGGGAAATGTGTTGTTTGAGCAATAGCTATCGCGAGCAAGCTCGCTCCCACAGGGGGTTTGTGTCAGACACAAAGCCAATGTGGGAGCGAGCTTGCTCGCGATTAAGGTCCGCAGGACCTTCAGGTGAGATCAGAGCCGGCCGTATTCCTGCGCCGTTCGATCCACCGCTTTCAAGGTCTTGCCGACCAGCTCATCAATCTCTTCACGACTGGCAATCAACGCCGGCGCCATGATCATCCGGCCCAATGTCGAACGAATGATCACCCCTTCCTCGAAGCCAATCGTGCGGCAACGCCAGGCGATGTCGTTCTCGTTGGCAAAACGCTTGCGGCTGTTTTTGTCTTCCGCCAGTTGCAGTGCCGCAACCATGCCCGTGCCCTGGATGTCACCCACCAGCGGGTGCTTGCCGAACACTTCGCGCAGGCACTGTTGCAGGTACGGGCCGATGTCATCCTTGACCCGCGTCACCACGCCTTCATCGCGCAGCGCCTTGAGGTTGGCAATCGCCACCGCCGCCGCCACCGGGTGCCCGGAATAGGTCAGGCCGTGGGCAAATACACCGCCCTGCTCCACCAGCACCGAGGCCATTTTTTTCGACAGGATCAAGCCGCCCATGGGGATGTAACCCGAGGTCAGGCCCTTGGCGATGGACAGGGTGTCCGGCTCGAAACCGAAGTACTCATGGGCGAACCATTCGCCAGTACGACCGAAGCCGCCGATCACTTCATCGGCGCACAGCAGCACGTCGTATTTGCGGCAGATGCGCTGGATTTCCGGCCAGTAGCTTTCTGGCGGGAAGATCATGCCGCCAGCGCCCTGGAACGGTTCGGCGATGAAGCCTGCGACCTTGTCCGCACCCAGTTCGAGAATCTTCGCTTCCAGTTGCTGTGCCGCACGCAGACCGAATTCGGCTGGCGTCAGGTTGCCCTCGTGAGCGAAGAAGTACGGCTCGTCGATGTGCTCGATGTGCGGAATCATGCCGCCCATTTCGTGCATGAACTTCATGCCGCCCAGTGCCGTCGCGGCCAGGGTCGAACCGTGGTAACCGTTCCAGCGGCCGATCATGATTTTCTTCTCGGGCTTGCCGAGCACCTGCCAGTAACGACGCACCGTGCGGATCAACACCTCGTTGGCTTCGGAGCCGGAGTTGGTGTAGATCGCGTGGCTGTAGTGCCCCGGCAGCAGGCTGAACAGCAGCTCGGACAGCTCGATCACCTGCGGGTGGGTGGTGTGGAAAAACATGTTGTAGTACGGCAGCTGTTCCAGTTGCCGGCTCGCCGCGGCCGCCAGGTCCTTGCGCCCGTAACCGAGGTTGGTGCACCACAGCCCGGACATGCCGTCGAGGTAACGCCGGCCATCGTTGTCCCACAAGTGCAGGCGTTCGCCACGGACCATCACCCGTGGCCCTTCGTCGTTGAGGGCTTTCTGATCGACGAACGCATGGATGTGGTGCGCAGCGTCGGCGGCCTGGTAGTCGCGGGTTTCACGTGGTGTGGTCATCGCCAGTTCTCCGTTTTGTTATCAGCGCAATTGAAACCAGGTGGTCTTCAACTGGGTGTATTTATCGAATGAATGCAGGGACAGGTCGCGGCCGAAACCGGACTGCTTGCCGCCGCCAAACGGTACGGTCACGTCCAGCGCATCGACGCTGTTGACCGACACCGTACCCGCCCGCAATTGTCGCGCCACGCGGTGGGCGCGGTTGAGGTCGTCGGTCCACAGCGAAGCCGCCAGCCCGTAGACGCTGTCGTTGGCCAAGTGCAAGGCGTGGGCCTCGTCGTCGAACGCCGTGACGGCCAGCACCGGGCCGAACACTTCATCGCGAAACAGCGGCATGTCCGGCGTCACGCCGGTAAAAATCGTCGGCTGGATGAAGTTGTCGGAGCCGTTGAAGATCGACTGCCGACCGCCACAGATCTTGGTCGCGCCTTGCTGCTCGGCCTGCTGGATGAACTTCATGATGTGCGCGGTCTGACGGCTGTCGACGATGGCACCGGCAGCGCTCGACGGGTCCAGCGGATCGCCCGGCAACCAGCGTTCCGCCTGGGCCTTGAGGCGTTCGACGAACGCGTCATGAATCGAGCGCTGTACCAGCAACCGCGAGTTGGCCGAGCAGACTTCGCCCTGATTGAAAAAGATGCCGAACGCGGCTTTTTCGGCCGCCAGATCCAGGTCCTGACAATCGGCGAACACCAGGTTGGCGCTCTTGCCGCCGCACTCCAGCCACACCTGTTTCAGGTTCGATTGTGCCGAGTACTGCATGAAATATTTGCCGACTTCGGTGGAGCCGGTGAACACCAGGCAATCGACGTCCGGGTGCAGACCGAGGGCCTTGCCGGTTTGCTCACCCAGGCCCGGCAGCACGTTCAACACACCCGCAGGCACACCGGCTTCAAGCGCCAGCTCCGCCAGACGCAAGGCCGAAAACGGTGACTGCTCGGCCGGCTTGAGAATCACCGAGTTACCGGCGGCCAGGGCCGGGGCGAGTTTCCACGCGGCCATGTCCAGCGGAAAATTCCACGGCACCACGGCAGCCACCACACCAAGGGCTTCGCGGGTGATGGTCGCCAGCACGTTCTGCGCACTCGGTGCGACCTGATCGTAGAGTTTGTCGAGGCTCTCGGCGTACCAGCGGAACACCCCGGCGGCACCCGGCACATCGATGTTGTAGGCGTCCGTGACGGGCTTGCCCATGTTCAGCGAATCGAGCAGCGCCAGTTCTTCACGGTTTTCAAGGATCAATTCGGCCAGGCGCAACAGCACTTGTTTACGTTCGGTCGGCGAACGTGCCGACCAGGTGCCGGCTTCAAACACTTGCCGCGCATTGCGCACCGCCGCGTTCACATCATCCTCGCCACAGGCCGCGACATTGGCCAGGCATTGCCCGGTGGCTGGATTGATTGCGGCGAAAGTCTGCCCCGATTGCGCCGCTCGGCGCTGGCCATCGATCACGGCTCGGTCGGGAAACTGCAGGGAAGCGGCTTTGCGTTGCCAATACTCAAGCTCGAACACGTTCGGATGCTCCAGAGGACATTCTTGTGTATTGGATAGTCGCTCAGGCCCGAGCGGTGTAAAACCAGTAAAAATGTGTTCGCAGGCCAAGAAAAAACTACGTAGCCAATCTCCCTTCTGGCGCAGCATGTGGTTATTGTTCAACCACAACAAATCGCTACCCGAGCGGATAGGGGTGGCGCGCAAATTGCCTGGATGCCTGATTCGTTCTCCCCCGAGGTTTGCTGTGGCTGCCTACAATCTGCGTCAACTGAAATACTTCATCACCACCGTCGAGTGCGGCAGCGTCGCCGAGGCCTCGCGCAAGCTGTACATCGCCCAGCCTTCGATCTCTACGGCCATCAAAGGGCTGGAAGACAGCTTCGGTGTGCAACTGCTGATTCGCCATCACGCTCAGGGCGTATCGTTGACCCCCAGCGGTGCACGCTTTTACCGCAAGGCCCAGGAGCTGCTGCGCATGGCCAAGGAGTTCGAGCAGAACGCCCTGGCCGACAACGACGTGGTCTCCGGGCAGATTGATATCGGCTGTTTCGAAACCGTCGCGCCGCTGTACCTGCCGCAATTGATCGCCGGGTTTTCGGCGTTGTATCCGGGAGTGGAAATCCGCATCCGCGACGGCGAGCAGCAAGAGCTGGTGCAAGGCCTGACCTCCGGTGCGTTCGACCTGGCGATCCTCTATGAACATGACCTCGACGGCACCATCGAAACCGAACCGCTGATGCCGGCGCAACGACCATACGCGCTGCTGCCGGCGGATCACCGCTTTGCCCAACAGGCCCAGGTGTCGTTGCGGGACTTGTACCTGGAGCCGATGATTCTTTTGGACGTGCAGCCGAGCCGGACCTACTTCGTCAGCCTGTTCGATGAGCTGGGCCTGACCCCACGCATTGCCTTCAGCTCGCCRTCGATCGAGATGGTGCGCGGSATGGTYGGCCAGGGCTTTGGGTTTTCGATCCTGGTGACCAAACCGCATTCGGAGTGCACCTACGACGGGCAGAAAGTGGTGTGCGTGGACATTGCCGAAGACGTCACCGGTTCCGGTCTGGTGGCGGCATGGCTCAAGCGCGGGCAACTGACCAAACCGGCGCAGTTGTTTGCCGACTATTGCCGTGAACAACTCACTGCGAAATCCGAACAATCACACCACCCTCTGTAGGAGCTGCCGCAGGCTGCGATCTTTTGATTTTGATTTTTTCAAGAGCAAAAGATCGTCCGAACGCGGCCCGAGCCTGCGGCAGCTCCTACGTAATCGCGATGCGATTATTTACGCGGCTTGATCCGCGCGGTGGCTTCGGCCACCAGCGGATCATCCGGCCAATAATGTTTCGGGTAGCGCCCCTTCAAATCCTTCTTCACCTCGGCGTAGGTACTGCGCCAGAAGTTCGCCAGATCCTGAGTCACCTGCACCGGCCGCCGCGCCGGGGACAACAGATGCAGCTTGACCACTTGCCGCCCTCCGGCGATGCGCGGGGTTTCGGCCAGGCCGAACAACTCCTGCAGACGCACCGCCAGAATCGGCGGCTGTTCGCTGTAGTCCAGGCGAATCGACGAGCCCGACGGCACGCTCAAATGATGCGGCGCCAGCTCGTCGAGTCGCTGCGGCAACGGCCACGGGAGCAGGTTGTGGACGATGCTCGACAGGTCCAGATTGGCGAAGTGACTGAGCCGCGAAACCTTGCCCAGATACGGCATCAGCCAATGCTCCAGATGCTTGAGCAACGCTGCATCACTCACATCCGGCCACTCGCTCTCGCCTTTGCCGGCGAGGTCCAGTTGCCGCAACAGCGCGACCCGCGCCTGCCACTGACGCAGTTCCGGGGTCCACGGCAACAGCTCCAGGCCTTTGCGCCGCACCAGGTTCACCAGTGCCTGGCTGCGGGTGGTTTCGTCGAGGCCCGTCAGTGGCTCACGACTGAGGATCAGTTCACCGACCTTGCGCTGACGCTCGGCCCGCAGCACGCCTTCGCGCTCGTCCCAATCCAGTTGATCGACGCAACGCACCTGCTCGGCCAGCACGGAGTCGAACAGCGCCGGATCGAAATCCGTCGCCAGATAAATCCGCTCCTCACGCTGCCCCTGACGACTACCCAGATCGGCAATCACCAGCCACGGTTGCTTCATCAGGCTGTCGGCCTCGGCGAACAGTGCGGCACGTCCGTTGGCCAAGCGATATTCCGCACCACCGGCCCGCCGCTGCTGGGCGACGCGGTCGGGATAAGCCAGCGCCAGCAATGCACCGAGCCAACGCGGGTGATCCGGATCGCTGACYGGATCCAAGGCCTTGCCGCGCAGATAACCACGATATTGCCGCGCCAGTTGCCGTGCGCGCTGCACGCCACCCTGAGCACCGCGTGCGGCGCGCTCTTCGCCAGACAGCAGCACCAGTCGGCTGTGCAGGTCTGCTCCGGCGCCACGCAGGATATCGCGCTCACCGAGCAGTGCGGCGACGTCGCAGGCCATGTCCGCCAGCCCCAGCGCCTGACCGCGCAACAGCAAATGCGCGATGCGCGGATGCGCCGGCAGTTCGGCCATGGCCTGACCGTGACGGGTCAGCGCTTCGCCCTCCAGTGCGCCCAAGCGTTCGAGCAAGTCCTGGGCCTGCGCATATGCGGCGGCGGGCGGCACGTCGAGCCACACCAGTTGCCCCGGCGTCACACCCCAGCGCCCCAACTGCAAGGCCAGTCCGGCAAGATCCGCCGAGAGAATTTCCGCGCTGCCGTAGGCCGCCAGTTGCTCGTGCTGATCCTGTGACCACAAGCGATAACACACGCCCGGTTCCAGGCGCCCGGCCCGGCCGGCGCGCTGGGTGGCGCTGGCCTTGGAAATGCGCTGGGTATCGAGGCGGGTCATGCCGCTGCCGGGGTCGAAACGCGGCACCCGCGCCAGCCCGGCATCGATTACGACGCGCACTCCATTGATGGTCAGGCTGGTTTCGGCGATGTTGGTGGCCAGCACCACTTTGCGCTTGCCCGCCGGTGCCGGATCGATTGCCGCCCGTTGTGCGGCGAGGTCCAGTTCACCGTGCAACGGACACAGCAGGACCTGTGGGTTATCGCCCAGCGCATCCGCCAGTTGCTGATGCACGCGGCGGATTTCTGCCTGCCCCGGCAGGAACACCAGCACGCTGCCGGTCTCGTCGTTCAAGGCTTCGAGGATGGTCTGCAGCAGACGCGGTTCGATGAATTCACCGGCCTGGAACGGCCGGCCCCAGCGCATCGCCACCGGGAACATGCGCCCTTCGCTGCGCAGGATCGGCGCGTCGTCCAGCAGCCCGGACAAGCGTTCGCCTTCAAGTGTGGCGGACATCAAGAGGATTTTCAGTGGCTGATCGTCCCGGAACAGCTCGCGGCCATTAAGGCTCAGGGCCAAGGCCAGGTCAGCGTCCAGGCTGCGCTCGTGAAACTCGTCGAAAATCAGCAGGCCCACGCCTTCCAGCGCCGGATCATCCTGCAGGCGTCGGGTGAGGATGCCTTCGGTGACCACTTCGATACGGGTGTTCGGGCCGACCTTGCTATCGAGCCGAATGCGATAACCCACGGTCTCGCCGACCTTCTCCCCCAGCTCACTGGCCAGCCGTTCCGCCGCTGCGCGCGCGGCCAACCGCCGTGGTTCGAGCATCAGGATGGTTTGCCCGGCCAGCCACGGTTCGTTGAGCAAGGCCAATGGTACGCGGGTGGTTTTACCGGCGCCGGGCGGCGCTTCGAGCACGGCTTCATGGCGTGTAGCGAGGGCTTCACGCAGGGCGGGTAAAACTTCATCGATCGGCAAAGAAATCATGCTGGCTCCAAAACAGAGGGCCGAGTATAACGGCGAACTGTTTGGCGTAGTCTGGGCTCTAACCAGTAACGTTCTTGGCGTTCTACTCAGGAGATTTCATATGCGTGTTCCCTTTCGCCTGATTGGCGGTGTTCTGGTCGCAACCTTGCTGACTCAAGTGACCGCCTGCGGTTCGATCTTCTACCCGGATCGCCGTGGCCAGATCGAAGGCAAGATCGACCCGGCCATCGCCGCGCTCGACGCCGTGGGCCTGCTGTTCTACATCATCCCCGGCCTGATCGCGTTTGCCGTGGACTTCGCCACCGGCGCGATTTACTTCGAGCCGGGCAAGACCGCCCAGGTCGACCCGCAAAAACTCAAGGACGCCATCGGTCCCGACGGCAAGGTCGATAACCGCAAGTTGCAGACTATTCTGGAAAGCGAACTGGGTCGTAGCTTCCCGCTGGACGATCCACGTCTGATCCAGAGCAAGGGCAGCGCCCAGCAACTCGCGATGTTCGGCCTGCAACCGGCCGCGTAATCCCTGCGCAAGAAAGGACTCTCAAGAAACGATGGCCACTATGACCTCCAGCTCCGAACACGCCCGCCTGCTGCGGCTGGCGACCCGTGCCTCGGTGGCGGTGGCGTGCACCTTGAT
Organism: Pseudomonas sp. KB_15; assembly: GCF_052114525.1. Taxonomy (NCBI): domain Bacteria; kingdom Pseudomonadati; phylum Pseudomonadota; class Gammaproteobacteria; order Pseudomonadales; family Pseudomonadaceae; genus Pseudomonas; species Pseudomonas sp. KB_15. The sequence continues at coordinate 26,449 of NZ_JBFREX010000015.1, forward strand.
CGTAGCCAAAGCCATCGCCTGGTGGCTGAGCGGCTCGGTGAGCATGCTCGCCGGGCTCACCGACTCGGCACTCGACGGTGTCACATCATTGCTCAACCTGCTGGCGGTGCATTACGCCCTGCGCCCCGCCGACGATGATCATCGCTACGGGCACGGCAAGGCCGAGTCATTGGCGGGCATGGCCCAGGCGCTGTTCATTGGCGGCAGTGCGGTACTGATTGCATTGCAGGCCTACGATCGACTGAAACATCCCGAACCGGTCGGCGCGCCGTGGATCAGTATCGGCGTGATTGTGTTCTCGCTCGCCCTGACCCTGGCCTTGCTGATGTTGCAACATCGGGTGGTCAAGGCAACCGGCTCCAACGCCGTGCGTGCCGACTCGCTGCATTACCGTTCAGACATGTTGCTCAACGGCAGCATTCTGCTGGCGCTGGTACTGGCCGGGTTTGGCTGGGATCAGGTCGACGCCTGGTTTGGTTTGGGCATCGCCGCTTATATCTTTTGGAGCGCGGTGCAGATCGCCCGGGAGAGTTTTGCGGTGTTGATGGATGAAGAACTGCCGCCGGATGTCAGCCAGCACATGCTGGAACTGGCATGCAGCGTGCCCGGTGTGTTGGGTGCCCATGACTTGCGTACGCGGATCTCCGGCAACCAGTGGTTTGTGCAGTTGCATCTGGAGTTGCCGGGGGAACTGACGCTGTCAGTCGCCCACGGCATCAGCGATCAGGCTGCTGCGGCCATTCACAGCGCCTACCCGCGCGCCGAAGTGCTGGTGCACGCCGACCCGCGGGAAGTGGTGAAAGCCGCCCGGGCTCAGTAATTCACCTGATAACCGCGACTGCTCAGGCAGTTGCCCTGAGCCTGTCGGTAGGCTTGCACCACCGACGGGTCTGGCTGGTAGGTGGCGGTTCGTGGATCGAAACCACTCTGCTGCACCGCGTCTTGATAACACTCGTAGCCATCCTGGCTGACTTGCTCCGGCGACTGCCCGCTGGCCGGATACGCCTCCACGTCATAACCATTGCCGGCGGCCGGCGGTTGCGACTGCGGTTGGCCAACCGGCGGCTCGACCACGACGTAGTCCTGAGTGCTCTCCTGGTAGGCGTAATACGAACCGGCCGCCAGGAACAGCAACACCCCGCCGATCCACACCTGCTGGGCGTAATCGGGCAGGTATCTGACGCGAATCCCGCGCGGTGGCTCTACCACCTCATATCGCGGGCCCAGCGGGCGATACCAGTAGCCACCGGAATAGTAGTAATCCATGCCACGGTAAGGCACGCGGAAGTTGCGCTCGGGGAAGCGGTCGATCACCTGGCCGGGGCGATACCTGGGGCCTGGCCCCCAACCGTTACCATAGCCACTCGAGCGCCCCTGCCAGTGATTGTCATAGGAGGGTGCGTTTGTGTAGCCACTCCAGTGCTGGTTGTAATTGTTGCGACGCGGCTGGTCCTGGTAGTAACCGCGCTGCGGCTGCTGGGTCTGGCGCACGGTGTCGGGGCGGGGCTGGATCGGCATGTCAGTGGCCGGCAACTGCGGCGGTGGCGGCGGCGAGCGAACCCGGCTGTTGAAATCCGGCGCTGGACGGTTCTGCCACTGTCCGTTGTTCTGATGTTGATTCTGGCCGTTGTGCTCGTCATGGCGGTTGTCGTTGTTCTGCGCACGGGGCTGATTCTGCTGCTGGCTGTTTTGCGGCGGCGGCTGGTTGTTGCCGCCATGGCCCTGATTGTTGCCCTGACGACCATCCTGGCCATGTTGTTCGCCATCATGACCACGGTTTTGCTGTTCATCGGCCAGCGTTTGCGCAGCGACGCTGGCACACAGCAAACCGACACCGGCTAAACGCCAGATGCGCGACTTCATGCTTTTCCTCACGGAGGGTTAGTGCCTGTACGTAAGACTGGAAAACCTCAGGCCGGTTCTGCATCAGGTTATCAGTCGCGCAACTTATTTATTGAGAGCCGGCAACAAATTTCAGGCAAGAAAAAGGGGAGACCCGTCGGCCTCCCCTTAGAGAACTTCGTCCTGGCTCGACGCTTTTGACGTCGGCTCACCTCACGCCGTCTTCTGGACAGTGTGTAGCTCGGGGGCCGGCACATCCCCGGTGGGGGTGGCGGCCGCGACTGGCCTGATTGGGCGAGTCGCACTGGACTGTTTGTCCGAGCAGTGATTCTGGTGATAAGAATAGGCCGGGAGCGCTGGCAGAGGATTGCGAAGATTGCTGAATTAAACATCACTTGCGCAATTTTTAACCCCTGACACATAATCCTCCGCAATAGTTACGACAAAGGATCGATTGATGAGCAAGCTCGACCGTTACGACCTGAGTATTTTGGCGGAATTGCAGCGCGACGCACGCATCTCCAACCAGGAGCTGGCCGAGCGCATCGGCCTGTCGCCTTCGCCGTGCTCGCGGCGGGTAAAGCAGCTGGAAGACGACGGCTACATTTCCCGTCAGGTCGCCCTGCTCGACCGCAAAATGCTCGGCCTGAGCCTCACGGCCTATGTACTGATCGGTATGGACCGTCACACACCCGAGCGTTTCGAAAACTTCGAAGCGGCCATCCGCACCCTGCCCCAAGTGCTCGAATGCAGCCTGGTGACCGGGATGGATGCCGACTATCAACTCAAGGTCGTGGTGCCGGACATGGATCACTACCAGAAACTGCTGCTCGGGCATCTGACGCGGATTGAAGGGGTGACCAGTGTGCGCTCGAGTTTTGTGCTGAATCAGGTGCTCAACAGCACCGAGTTGCCGTTGACTCATCTGCGCAGCTGAGGACGCCTTCGCGAGCAAGCCCGCTCCCACAATCGACCGCATTCTCATGGTAGAACTCGGTTAAATGTGGGAGCGAGCTTGCTCGCGATGAGGCCGGCACAGGCGACGAATGACTGCGACACACCGACGCAGGTCAATACTGCACGCAGCCTGCGAGGCGTATACTCCCCGCGCCCTTTTAGCCGCGCCCGCGCTGGAGATATTCGATGGATCCTGCCGTTTTCGAAGAGTGGATGATGACCGGTCTGGTCACGATCCTGATCATTTTCATGGGTTTCATCGTCTGGGATCTGGCGAAGAAGTCCAAGGCCGGGCGCTTCGGCTCGTTCATCCTGTTCTTCGTACTGGGCCTGGGCGTGGCGGCGTTCATCATCAAGAGCGTGGTGATCGGCCTGATCGAATCCGGCGCCTTATAAGCGCGCCGGTACTTCTTTCCACTGGCCCTGATCGAGCCCTTCGATCGTCCAGTCACCGATTCTGACCCGCACCAGGCGCAACGTCGGCAAACCGACCGCCGCGGTCATGCGCCGCACCTGCCGGTTGCGCCCTTCGCGAATCACCAACTCCAGCCAGCTGGTCGGCACGCTTTTGCGAAAGCGCACCGGCGGATTGCGTGGCCATAGTTCGGGCTCGTCCAGTTGCCGCGCCTCGGCGGGCAAGGTCATGCCGTCATTCAATTCCACGCCGTCACGCAGGCGCTGCAATTGCTCCGCGTCCGGCTCACCCTCGACCTGTACCCAATAGGTCTTGGCCAGCTTGTGTTTCGGGTCGGCGATCCGCGCCTGTAGCTGGCCGTCGTTGGTCAGCAGCAACAGGCCTTCGCTGTCACGGTCCAGCCGTCCGGCCGGATAGATTCCCGGTACGTCGATATAATCCTTGAGCGTTGCGCGCCCTTCGCCGTCACTGAACTGCGTCAGCACATCAAAAGGTTTGTTGAACAGGATCAGCTTCGGCTCGGCCGGTGGAGCCTTGGCGACACGCCGCTGGGCTGATGGGGATGGCTTCGCGCCGGGGCGGCGGGAAGGTGGACGAGGTGGACGCGACATGGGCAAAACAACATCTAACGGTCAGGGCTGCCAATGCTAGTAGCCCTTCCGTTAAATGACCATCGACAAATCAGCGGAACGGCGGCTCGTCGAAGCTGCGCAGTTTGCGCGAGTGCAGTGAGTTGAGTTCGGTACGCAACAGATCCACCGCCTCGATACCGATCTTCAAGTGCTGGCTAACCGCGCGCTCATAGAACGCGTTGGCCGAGCCCGGCAGCTTGATTTCGCTGTGCAGCGGTTTGTCCGATACGCACAGCAACGTGCCGTACGGCACCCGCAAACGATAACCTTGCGCTGCGATAGTGCCGCTTTCCATGTCCACCGCCACGGCGCGGGACAGGTTGATCAGCGGCCTTTCCTGCGCCCAGCGCAGTTCCCAGTTACGGTCGTCGTAGGTCAGCACGGTGCCGGTACGCAGGCGTTTCTTCAGCTCGTCGCCCCTCTCGCCAGTGATATTGGCCGCCGCCTGTTGAAGCGCAAGCTGCACCTCGGCCAAGGCCGGAATCGGAATGTTCGGCGGCACCACCCGGTCAAGAATCCCGTCGCGACGCATGTAAGCGTGGGCCAGCACGTAGTCGCCTATGGTTTGCGACTGACGCAGGCCGCCGCAGTGGCCGATCATCAGCCAGCAATGCGGGCGCAAAACGGCGAGGTGGTCGGTGATGTTCTTGGCGTTGGACGGGCCGACACCGATGTTGACCAGGGTCACGCCGTGGCCGTCACTGGCGATCAGGTGATAGGCCGGCATCTGGTAGCGGTGCCAGACCACGCCGGCGGCGATTGCCGAGGCTTCGCCGTGATCCATGCTCTTTTCGATGATCACGTTGCCCGGCAACACCATGCGCACGAAACGCGGGTCTTTGCGCAGTTGCTCCAGGCCATGGACGATGAACTGGTCGACATAGCGGTGATAGTTGGTCAGCAGGATCCACGGCTGCACATGACGCCAGTCGCTGCCGGTGTAATGCACCAGCCGGCGCAGGGAGAAATCCACCCGTGCGGCATCGAACAGGGCCAGGGGCAACGGATCGGTGTTTTCCCAGTCGTACAAGCCATCGGCAATGCCGTCGGTCGCGGCCGACAGGTCGGTACTCGGGAACACCCGCGCCAGCACGGCTGCGGTGACGCCGGAACCTCCCAGCTCATCGCCCTGCTCGACCACATACGGATACGGGATGTTCTGCTGGCTGACACCGACTTCCACGGTCACGGTGAAGTCATGCATCAATGGAACAAGCTGTTCCAGCAGGTATTTACGAAAAGCCGACGGATGGGTGACGGTGACGCTGTAGGTGCCCGGCAGCTGGACCTTGGCGTAGGCGCGGGTGGTCTGCGGGACTTCACCCTGGCAATGGTAGGTCAGGCGCAGCTCCGGATAACGGAACAACGCTCGCTGTTCGGCATCAGGCTCGACGCGATCCTTGAGATAGCGCTTGAGCGCCTGACTCAGCGCGGTGGTTGCACGATTGTGCAAGTGTGCAAGCCGATCCACGGCTTGCTCGGCGGTTTGAACGACAATAAAAGCTTCGGTCACGATCAGCATCCTGTGTTCTGACTTGCAGACCTTCATCTTGCCTGCATCGTTGCTTCACGGGAACAGTGATTGCTACACAAACTCTGTGCTCACCGTAGATCAACTGTGGGAGCGGGCTTGCTCGCGAAAGCGGCCTGTCAGGCACATCAAAGTTGAATGTGAAATCGCATTCGCGAGCAAGCCCGCTCCCACATTGGCCCAGTGGCGATCATGCACCTGGGTCAGAAGCCCTGCGGAGTCGAGCGGGCGACAATGGCTTCCGCGTCCAGACCACGTGGCAATGCGCCGTACACTCGGCCGCCGCCCTCCAGACGACTGGCGATGAAGGCATCACTGACCACCGCATTCCCGGCTTCCAGCAACAACGTGGCCTGCAGCCCCAGAGCGATGTCTTCAGTGAGTTGACGGGCGCGGTACTGAATGTCGCTGGTGTCCTTAAAGGCCGCCTGCAATTGATTGATGTGCGCAGCCAGGCGCTTGTCGCCATGGCCATCGCCCAGCTCGCTGAACAGCACATCGAGCACGCCCGGCTCCTTCGACAGGGCACGCAGCACGTCGAGGCATTGCACGTTACCGGAACCTTCCCACGTCGAATTCACCGGTGCCTCGCGGTAAAGCCGCGGCAGGATGCTTTCCTCGACATAACCCGCGCCACCCATGCATTCGGCCGCTTCGTTGATCATGGCCGGCGCCCGCTTGCAGATCCAGTACTTGCCCACCGCCGTCACCAATCGGGCGAATTTGGCTTCCTGTGAATCGTCCAGATGATCCAGCGCCCGGCCCATGCGCAGGCTCAAGGCCAGGGCGGCTTCGCTTTCCAGCGCCAGATCCGCCAGCACGTTCTGCATCAAGGGCTGTTCGCTGAGTAGCTTGCCGCCGACCGAACGGTGGGCGCAGTGATGGCTGGCCTGGGTCAATGCCTGACGCATCAGCGAACTGGAACCGACCATGCAATCGAAGCGGGTCATGGCGACCATCTCGATGATCGTCGGAACGCCACGGCCCTCTTCACCGATCATCCACGCCAGTGCGCCACGGAACTCCACTTCGCTAGAGGCGTTGGAGCAATTGCCGAGCTTGTTCTTCAGGCGCTGGATGTAGAACTGATTGCGCGTATCGTCCGGACGATGGCGCGGCAACAGGAAACAGGTCAGGCCCTTGTCGGTCTGCGCCAGTGTCAGGAAGGCGTCGCACATCGGCGCCGAACAAAACCATTTGTGGCCCACCAGTTCATAGGCCTGACCGGGGCCACTGGCGCCAACCGGATACGCCTTGGTGGTGTTGGCCCGGACATCGGTGCCGCCCTGCTTCTCGGTCATGGCCATGCCAATGGTGACCCCGGCCTTGTGGGCCATGCCGACGTTGCGCGGGTCGTATTCGGTGGCGAGGATTTTCGGCAGCCATTTTTCCGCCAGATCCGGTTGCAGACGCAAGGCCGGGACACTGGCGAAGGTCATGGTCAACGGGCAGCCACTGCCGGCTTCGGCCTGGCTGTGCAGATATGACATGCAAGCGCGGGCGACATGGGCGCCGTCCTGCGGGTGCGCCCAGGGCAGCGAGGTCAAGCCGTGCTCGACCGCCGTGCGCATCAATTGGTGATAGGCCGGATGAAATTCCACCAGATCGATGCGATGACCAAACCGGTCATGGCTGTTGAACACCGGCTTGTTCTGATTGGCCAGGAACCCGGCTTCCATCAACGGGCCACCAGCCAGAGCGCCGTAGGCGTCGATCCGCGATTCGGCCCAACCGGCCCCGAACCGCCGCGACCACTCCTGCAACGGCAAGTCGATGCGGTACAGGTTGGCGCCATCCAGTGACGGTGGCTGATTGGTGACTTCGTGGGTTTCGGCGAACTGATGCAGGTTCATGACAGGGCTCCTTTGGTCGGCCAAGGGACTTCAGTTAAGCACCGCCCCTCGGTCGTTCAAAGTGTCATATCCGCCTAACTGTCGGCGCTTTCGCCCTGTCGCGGGCAAAGCACACGGCGGTAGAGCGCGGCCTGCAAGTCTTCGAATTTCACCGGTTTGCTCAATTGATCAATCACCGCGCCGGTTGGGCAGCGCTCACGGTTACCGCCCAGAGCGATCATGAACAGCGGCAGTTCGGCATACCCCGGCAACGCGCGGATCTGGCAGCACACCGACTCACCGTCCTGAAGCGGCAACTGACAATCAACCAGCACTGCGTCAAACACTTCGCGCTGCAAGAGATCGAGCGCAACGTCGGCGCTATCGGCCGTACGCACACGGAACCCCAGCTTGAGCAACATGCCGCGCATCACCAACTGGCTGATGCCGTTGTCATCCACCAACAGCACGGCACAATCCTGAGGCAAGCGCAGGCGCGGAAAATCCCGGGGCATCAACGGCGTCACCGGACGTTCGGGCACCGGCAGCCCGACTTCGACATCCAGCTGAAACCGGCTGCCGCGTCCTGGCTCGGTGCGATGCGTCAGGCGTCCACCCAGCAATTCGACCAACTGTCGGCATATCGCCAGGCCAACACCCAGGCCACCGTATTCACGGGTCATTGAACCATCGAGCTGGAAGAACCGTTGATACATCGTGGCCTCCCCCAAATCAGTGAAGCCAATGCCCGTATCGATCACCGCAAAGGTCAACGCCAGCCGGTCGGGCTCAAGGGCCTTGCCGGTCACCCGCAGGGCCAGGCCGCCGACCCGGGTGAACTTGATGGCGTTATCCAGCAGGCATTCCAGGCACTGCGCGATCTTGACGTTGTCGCCGTGCAAGCGATCCGGCACACCTGGCGCGACATCGACCTTGAAGTCCAGCGATTTGCTCGATGCGTTGCCCTCGAACTGCGTACGCAGGGCCTCGACCATACCGCGCAAACTGAAGGTGTCGGTCGAGGCCTTGAGCTTGCCGGCCTGCAATTCGGTGAGGGTGAGGATGCCGTTGACCATGCGCATCATGTCCCGGGCCGATCCCGCAGCCGTTTGCTGATACTGCTCCAGCTCAGGGTCCATTTCGACCGTCTGCATCAGTTCCAGCGAACCGATCACACCGTTCATGGGCGTGCGCAGTTCGTGGGTCAGGGTGGCAAGGAACTCGTCCTTGAGCTTGTTACTGTGAGCCAGTTGCTGGTTGAGCACTTCAAGCTTCTGGCTGGCGTCGAACAGGGTTTGTGCCTGCTGCTCGCGCATGTCGTTGATGCGGTCGGCCAGCGCCAGGGACAGCAACGCCACTTCGATGGCAGAGCCGATCTGGCTGGAATACATGGTCAGGAACACGTTCGGCAGGTAGCCCAGCACCATCAGCGTATTGACGATACCGCCGAGCAAAAACGCCGACCAGGCAATGATGAAATACCGCGCCACGCGCAGGCCTCGCAACCAGGCAAAGATCCCGGCGGCAAAAATCACCACAGTGAATGTCAGCGCCAGGGCCGTGGCCAGGCGCAAGGCCAGAGCGTAGCTGGTCATCAATGACAGGCCGACCACCAGCGCACCGAAAGCAACCAGCGCCAGCAACAAGCGGTCGAGCCAGCGACTGTGGGTGGCCATCTGCAAGAAACTGCGGGCGAACTGACTGCCGAACAGTCCCGCACAGCCAATGAAAAACGGCGTCGCGGCGTTGGCCCACCAAGGGTTGTCCGGCCAGAAATACTGCACGGCCGCACCGTTTACCGACAGCTGATACAAGCCGAACGAGGCGATATAGAAGATGTAGTAGAGGTAGCTGGTGTCGCGCACGCTGAGGTAAATGAACAGGTTGTAGACCAGCATCCCCAGCAACACGCCGTAGATCAATCCCAGTACGTAAAGGCGCACGGGCTGCTCTTCGAGGTACGCGGTGCTCGACCACAAGGTCACCGGCGCCTGGATCGAGCCTTCGCTTTGCAATCGCAGGAATACGGTTTCGGCCTGATCAGGCTTGAACGTCAGGTCGAACAAATAGTTGTTCTGACGAATCTGGCGACTGGCGAACGGCAAGGCATCGCCGGTCTGCCTGACCAACTGATAGTTGCCGGCCGCATCGGGCAAATAGAGATCGAGATGATCGAGGGGCGGATAGGCCAGTTCCAGTAGCCAGGTCCGTTGCGCAGCCGGATTGGTCGGGCGGTAATGCAGGTCGATTTTCAGCCAGAACACCGAACGGGAGTACCCGGCGTTGAGCGTGTCTTTGTGGTGTGGTGTGAAGTTGCCGGCCGCCGCTTGCGCACGGATATCATTGATGGTCGCCTGGCCACCTGCATCCTCATAGACCTGCAGGGTTCGGCCCAAGGGGAGGCTTTGAGTGAACTCATCGAACTCGACGGCGTTTGCCAGGAGGGGCAAACACAACAGCAACATCAGCAAATAGCGCATTGAAGCCCCAGCGTGGCCTGTCCGGTTCTGTCAGGAAGCCCCCCATTCCTTTTGAGCAGACGTAAACCGGTATCACCTGTTATTGGTTTGGATCCACTCTAGCATAGCCGTTGATGGCCATTAAATACCATTGAAATATTTCCTACAAAGGCTCTAGAACGGGCGTTCCAGAGGCACTACCAGGACATAATCAGAGACAAGCAAATCACTGCCACAATGGAACAGGCAGACTGGATGTCACCACACCCGAAAATCGACGTTTGGTGGTAAGCTCGCGCACCATGAATATCTACAGCTCTCGCCCCGTTGTCCTCTGTCTCTCCGGCCACGACCCAAGTGGTGGCGCCGGCTTGCAGGCAGATATCGAAGCCCTGCTCGCTCAGGGATGCCATGCGGCTCCGGCCGTCACCGCCCTGACCGTGCAAGACACCGTCAATGTCACTGACTTCCGCGTCCTCGACCGTGAGTGGGTACTGGCCCAGGCCAATGCCGTGCTCAACGATTCCGAAGTCGCGGCGGTCAAACTGGGCATGCTCGGTTCACTGGAAATGGTCGACACCGTGGTCGAACTGCTTTCGGCGCACCCGCACTTGCCGGTAGTCTGCGACCCGGTGCTGCGTGCCGGTGGCGGCGGACGCCTGGGCAAGGACGAAGTCGGCTACGCCATGCGCGAACGCCTGCTGCCCCTGTCGATCATTGCCACCCCCAACCTTCCCGAAGCCCGTATCCTCGCCGAACTGCCCGAAGGCACCGCGGACGAGTGCGCTGAAAAACTCCTGCCGTTCGTAAAACACCTGTTGATCACCGGCGGCCATGGCGACGAAACCGAAATCCACAATCGCCTGTACAGCCGCGACGGCCTGCGCCAAACCTTTACCTGCCAGCGCCTGCCCGGCAGTTATCACGGTTCCGGTTGCACCCTGGCCAGCGCGCTGGCCGGTCGTCTGGCCCAGGGCGAAAACCTCGCCAGCGCCGTGCAGACCGCGCTTAACTACACATGGCGCACCCTGCGAGACGCCGAGCAGTTGGGCAAAGGCCAGTTTGTGCCGCGCCGTTTGCCTCTGGATTTCTGTTCGTAACTTCTATTTGTAATGCGGTGAGGCTTGTCCGATGAAACTACGTGGCCTGTACGCCATTACCGACAGCCATTTGCTGGACGGTAAGTTGCTCAAGTACGTGGAGGCGGCGCTGGAAGGCGGCGTCACCTTGCTGCAGTACCGCGACAAGAGCAGCGACGAGGCCCGCCGCCTGCGTGAGGCCGAAGCCTTGCGCGAGCTGTGCGAACGCTATAAGACACGGTTGATCATCAACGACGACGCCGAACTGGCCGCCCGCCTCAATGTGGGTGTGCACCTGGGCCAGACCGATGGCCCACTGTCACCGACCCGCGCTCTGCTCGGTTCCAAAGCCATCATCGGCTCGACTTGCCACGCGCAACTCGAACTGGCCGAACAAGCGACAAAGGAAGGCGCCAGTTACGTCGCCTTCGGCCGCTTCTTCAATTCGAGCACCAAGCCCGGCGCACCAACCTGCAGCCTCGAACTGCTCGATCAGGCCCGCAAGCAATTGCACTTGCCGATCTGCGCGATCGGCGGCATCACCCTGGACAACGCCGCCCCGCTGGTGGCCCACGGCGTCGATCTGCTGGCGGTGGTGCATGGCCTGTTCGGCGCCCAGAGCACGGCCGAAGTGACCCGCCGTGCCCGCGCCTTCAACGAACTGTTTTCTATTTAAGTCGCTTAAAATCTGATTTGAGAGCCCGATCATGTCTCGTTCCGAAACGCTGTTTGCCAATGCCCAGAAACACATTCCCGGTGGCGTGAACTCGCCGGTTCGCGCGTTCAAGAGCGTCGGCGGCACGCCGTTGTTCTTCAAACACGCCGAAGGCGCCTACGTCACCGACGAAGACAACAAGCGCTATGTGGATTACGTCGGCTCCTGGGGCCCGATGATCCTCGGCCACAGCCACCCGGACGTGCTGGACGCGGTGCGCAAGCAGCTTGAGCACGGTTTGTCCTACGGCGCCCCGACCGAGATGGAAACGCAGATGGCCGACCTGGTCTGCTCCCTCGTGCCATCGATGGAAATGGTGCGCATGGTCAGTTCCGGCACCGAAGCGACCATGAGTGCTATCCGCCTGGCCCGTGGCTTCACCGGCCGCGACAGCATCATCAAGTTCGAAGGTTGCTACCACGGTCACTCCGACAGCCTGCTGGTCAAGGCCGGTTCCGGCGCACTGACCCAAGGCGTACCAAGCTCGGCCGGTGTACCGGCGGCATTCGCGAAACATACCCTGACCCTGCCGTTCAACGACATCGACGCCGTTGAAGCCATGCTCGCCGAAGTCGGCCAGGACGTGGCCTGCATCATCGTCGAGCCAGTGGCCGGTAACATGAACTGTGTGCCGCCGGCACCCGGTTTCCTCGAAGGCCTGCGGACCCTGTGCGACAAGCACGGTGTAGTGCTGATTTTCGACGAAGTGATGACCGGTTTCCGTGTCGCCCTCGGCGGCGCCCAGGCTTATTACGGCGTAACCCCGGACCTGACCACCTTCGGCAAGATCATCGGTGGCGGCATGCCGGTCGGCTGCTTCGGTGGCAAGCGTGAAATCATGCAGCGCATCGCCCCGCTGGGCCCGGTCTACCAAGCCGGTACGCTGTCAGGTAACCCGCTGGCGATGGCCGCCGGCCTGACCACCCTGCGCCTGATCAGCCGTCCGGGCTTCCACGCCGAGCTGACCGACTACACCACTCGCCTGCTCGACGGCCTGCAACAGCGCGCCGATGCGGCAGGCATTCCGTTCGTGACCACACAAGCCGGCGGCATGTTCGGCCTGTACTTCAGTGGTGCCGACGACATCGTCACTTTCGATGACGTGATGGCCAGCGATGCGGCCCTGTTCGGCCGTTTCTTCCACCTGATGCTGGAAGGTGGCGTGTATCTGGCACCAAGCGCCTTCGAAGCCGGCTTCACCTCGATTGCCCATGGTGAAGCCGAACTGAAGCTGACCCTGGACGCCGCCGAGCGCGCCTTTGCGGCCTTGAAGTAACGCTGAAATGCTGACGTTGGCCATTGCCAGCGTCAGCTTTCGCCTACATTCCCACGGTTTTTCCTACTCGCCTGCTAATAATCCCCCGCAAAGTGGGCGATTAATTTCCCGCGCAGCAGAAAAACGAGTAAAGACTTTGTAAGGTTGCCCCTGCTTATTTCATAATGCGCGCTTATTGGATCCCTCGATGGGTCCGCGCGCCCTTCAGAGGTAAGTCGATTCCMATGAACCGCACCGGCCGCGCCCTTGCACTGGGCTGCCTGTTGCTTCTTCAGCCCCTGCTCGCGCACGCACAAGCAGGCGGCAACTCGTTGTTAATCCCAGCGATGGGTCGCTGCACCCTCAATACCCAGCCGCAAGACCTGGAACAGGCGCTCGCCGCCTGCCAGAAAGCGTCGGATGAAGGGGATGCACAAGCGCAATACGAGTTGGGTGAGTTCTACTACGAAGGTAAAAACGCGCCACGCGACCTCAATCAAGCCCTGAGCTATTTCGAAAAGGCTTCGCTGCAAGGCCATGCCCAGGCGCAATTCAAGCTCGGTACCATGTTCTTCCACGGCGAAGGCGTGCCGGCCAATAACGTTCAGGCGTACATCCTGCTGAAGATGGCGGCGGTCAACGGCGCCGAAGACGCACTGGACACCGCCGACGAAGTCACCGAAAAAATGCCCCGCGAAGAGCTCGAACTCGCCACCCAGGTGCTCGGGCAAATTTTCCGTAAATATCTGATGGAATTGCAAAGCGCTGACGGGCGTACGCCGTTCGCGCCGCTGCCCTGATTTTTGCGTTGATCTGACTGGCCCCATCGCGAGCAAGCTCGCTCCCACATTCGACTGCATTCCCATATGAGAACTCGGTCAACTGTGGGAGCGAGCTTGCTCGCGATAGGGGCGACTCGATCTTGAGCCTTACTTCTCAGGCATCGGCATCGGAAACGGCATTACATTGCCTACCGCGCCACGGGCTTCGCTGATTTTCGGTGTCCCCAGACGCTCGACTTCGTCGATACGCACGATCGAATGCATCGGCACAAAACTGCGCACCACGCCCTCGAACTGAGCCTTGAGCTTTTCTTCGCTCGGATCGACGACCACTTGCGTGCGCTCGCCAAAGACGAACTCTTCCACTTCCAGAAAGCCCCACAGATCACTTTGATAGATCTGCTTGGCGTACATTTCGAACACCTGGCCCTGGTTGAGGAAAATCACCTTGTAGATTGGAGCTTCACGTTTGGTCATGGTGGGCGGGTAACACATCGGGGTAAAAATGAGGGCGCAAACTATAGCACAGCCGTCGGACGCGCAACGGTAGGAACCACGGGACATGTTCCCTATAATGCGCGGTTCTTTGAATCAGGTGATGACTCTTTCCATGGCCAAGAAGCTTTACATCGAAACCCACGGTTGCCAAATGAACGAGTACGACAGCTCGCGCATGGTCGATCTGCTGGGCGAACATCAGGCCCTGGAAGTCACCGCCCGCGCTGAAGACGCCGACGTGATCCTGCTCAACACCTGCTCGATCCGCGAACGTGCGCAGGACCGTGTCTACTCCCAACTCGGACGCTGGCGCGAACTGAAACTGGCCAATCCGGACATGGTGATCGCCGTCGGCGGTTGCGTGGCCAGCCAGGAGGGTGCGGCCATCCGTGATCGCGCGCCGTACGTCGACGTGGTCTTCGGCCCGCAAACCCTGCACCGCCTGCCGGAAATGATCGACGCCGCGCGCATCACCAAGCTGCCGCAAGTCGACGTCTCGTTCCCGGAAATCGAAAAATTCGACCATTTGCCCGAGCCGCGCATCGACGGCCCGAGCGCTTACGTGTCAGTCATGGAAGGTTGCAGCAAGTACTGCACGTTCTGCGTGGTCCCCTACACCCGCGGCGAAGAGGTCAGCCGGCCGTTCGACGACGTGATTGCCGAGATCATTCACCTGGCCGAAAACGGCGTGCGGGAAGTGACGCTGCTGGGGCAGAACGTCAACGGCTATCGCGGCCTCACCCATGACGGGCGCCTGGCTGATCTGGCCGAGCTGATCCGCGTGGTTGCCGCTGTCGACGGCATCGACCGCATCCGCTACACCACGTCGCATCCACTGGAGTTTTCCGACAGCCTGATCCAGGCCCACGCCGACGTGCCGGAGCTGGTCAAGCACCTGCACTTGCCGGTGCAATCGGGCTCGGACCGCATCCTCGCGGCGATGAAGCGCAACCACACCGCGCTCGAGTACAAATCCAAACTGCGCAAGCTGCGCGCCGCCGTGCCGGGGATCTGCATCAGCTCGGACTTCATCGTCGGCTTCCCGGGCGAGACCGAAAAAGACTTCGAACAAACCATGAAGCTGATTGCCGACGTCGGTTTCGACTTTTCCTACTCGTTCGTCTACAGCCAGCGCCCGGGCACACCGGCCGCCGACCTGGCCGATGACACCCCTGAAGCACTGAAAAAAGAACGCCTGAACGCCCTGCAGCATCGCTTGAACCAGCAAGGTTTCGAGATCAGCCGACAAATGGTCGGTTCGATCCAGCGGATCCTGGTGACCGATTACTCGAAAAAAGACCCGGGAGAGCTGCAAGGCCGGACCGAGAATAACCGTATCGTCAACTTCCGCTGCGACAATCCGACCCTGATCGGCCAGTTCGCCGACGTGCACATCGATGCCGCGCAGCCGCACTCGCTGCGGGGTTCGCTGATTCAATAACACCGAATACCCCTGTGGGAGCGGGCTTGCTCGCGAAGACGGTCTGTCAGCACCATTAATGTCGACTGACACTCCGTCTTCGCGAGCAAGCCCGCTCCCACAGGTACAGCGCCAGAGGCGGGAATCGGGCTGCCTCATTTAAGAGCTTTCGCACCCACGCCACTGGCGTTATCCTTGATTTCATCCCAATTGCCCCAGGGCGGCTAAATACGACCTTGAACGCACCCATAGAACCACATCGTTTCATCCTCGAGCCTTTTGAAGCTCGCCGCTTCGCCAATCTGTGCGGGCAATTCGACGAGCATTTGCGCTTGATCGAACAGCGCCTGACCATCGAGATCCGCAATCGCGGAAACCAGTTCGAGCTGATCGGCGAACCCAAACACACCACCTCCGCGGAAAACCTCCTGCGCCGCCTGTACCGGGAAACCAAGGGTACCGAGCTGTCGCCGGACATGGTGCACCTGTTCCTGCAGGAATCGGCCGTCGAAGAGCTGGACAACCACTCCCCCGCCGAACCGTCCGTGGCCCTGCGCACCAAGAAAGGCATGATTCGCCCCCGTGGCTTGAATCAAATACGCTACGTGAAGGAAATCCTCGGTAACGACATCAACTTCGGTATCGGTCCGGCCGGTACCGGCAAGACCTACCTGGCCGTCGCCTGCGCGGTCGATGCACTGGAGCGCGAGCAGATTCGCCGCATCCTGCTGGTGCGCCCGGCGGTCGAAGCGGGTGAAAAACTCGGTTTCCTGCCCGGCGACCTGTCGCAGAAAATCGACCCGTACCTGCGCCCGCTCTACGACGCACTCTACGAAATGCTCGGCTTCGAATACGTCGCCAAGCTGATCGAGCGCCAGGTGATCGAAGTCGCGCCACTGGCGTACATGCGCGGCCGCACGCTGAACAACAGCTTCATCATTCTCGACGAAAGCCAGAACACCACGGTCGAACAAATGAAGATGTTCCTGACCCGGATCGGCTTCGGCTCCACGGCCGTCATCACCGGGGACATCACCCAGGTCGACCTGCCCCGCGGCACCAAGTCCGGCCTGCGCCACGTGATCGAAGTGCTCAAGGATGTGCCGGGCATCAGCTTTACCCACTTCCAGCCCAAGGACGTCGTGCGCCACCCGCTGGTGCAGCGCATCGTCGAAGCCTACGAGCGTTTCGAAACCCATGCGGCCGATGATGCAGCCGTCAAGGATAGCCGCCGCGATGCTTGAGCTTGACCTGCAAATCGCTACCGAAGCCTGCACCCCCAGCGAAGCCGAGTTCCGCCAGTGGTGCGAACTGGCCCTGCGCCAGCGTACCGCCGATTCGGAGATGACCATTCGTCTGGTCGACGAAGCCGAAGGCCGCGAGCTGAACCACACCTGGCGGCAAAAGGATTACGCAACTAACGTCTTGTCATTCCCGGCCGATGTGCCGGATGAGTTCCTCGACATCCCGCTGCTGGGCGACCTCGTGATCTGTGTCGCCGTGGTCGAGCGTGAAGCCGTCGAACAAGGCAAGGAGCTCAAGGCCCATTGGGCGCACCTGGTGATTCACGGCTGCTTGCATCTGCTTGGTTACGACCATATTGATGACGACGAAGCCGAAGAAATGGAAGCACTGGAACGAACGTTGCTTGCAGAACTGGGCTTTCCCGATCCCTACGCGGACGACGAAGCCGATTTATCCCCTACCGAAACAACAAAGGATTCAGAGTAATCGCTATGAGCGAAGATCGATCGAGCAACGGGCAGAAGTCATGGCTGGGTAAGCTCACCCAGGCTTTTGCCCACGAGCCGAAAAACCGCCAGGAGCTGCTGGAGCTGCTGCGCGATGCACACCAGAACAAGCTGCTGGACAGCGAAGCGCTGGCCATCGTCGAAGGCGCCATCCAGGTGGCTGACTTGCAGGTCCGGGACATCATGGTCCCGCGCTCGCAAATGGTCAGCATCAAGGCGACCCAGACACCCCGCGAGTTCCTGCCTGCCGTGGTCGACTCGGCCCACTCCCGCTATCCGGTGATCGGCGAAAGCCACGATGACGTGATGGGCGTGTTGCTGGCCAAGGACCTGCTGCCGTTGATCCTCAAGGAGAACGGCGAAAGCTTCAACATCAAGGACCTGCTGCGCCCGGCCACCTTCGTGCCGGAGTCCAAGCGCCTTAACGTGCTGCTGCGCGAATTTCGCGCCAACCACAACCACATGGCCATCGTCATCGACGAGTACGGCGGCGTGGCCGGTCTGGTGACCATCGAAGACGTGCTGGAACAAATCGTCGGCGACATCGAAGACGAACACGACGTCGAAGAAGACAGCTACATCAAGCCGCTGCCCAGCGGTGATTTCCTGATCAAGGCCCTGACACCGATCGAGAACTTCAACGAGTTTTTCGACAGTGAATTCTCCGACGACGAGTTCGACACCGTTGGCGGTCTGGTAATGAGCGCGTTCGGGCATTTGCCAAAACGTAACGAAATCACTGAAATCGGCCCGTACCGTTTCCGCATCCTGAACGCCGACAGCCGTCGGATTCACTTGCTTCGCCTGACGCCCATTGCTCGCTAAGGATTGAAATGCGCTGGACAACCCGCCCCGGCTGGCCCGGTAACCTGCTGGCCGTGGCGGCCGGTGCAATCACCACTCTGGCCCTGGCGCCGTTCGATATCTGGCCACTGGCACTGCTCGCCGTCGGCCTGTTCTATGCGGGCCTGCGCGAGCTGAGCCCACGCCAGGCGCTGGGTCGCGGCTGGTGTTTCGGTTTCGGCCTGTTCGGTGCCGGCACCAGCTGGATCTACTACAGCATTCACCATTTCGGCGGCGCCTCGGTGTTGCTGGCCGGGTTCCTGATGTTGATCTTCACGGCGGCGATTGCCTGGTTCTTTGCCCTGCCCGCCTGGATTTGGGCGCGCTGGCTGCGCCGCAATGAAGCGCCGCTGGCCGATGCCCTGGCCTTCGCTGCGCTGTGGGTCGCCCAGGAAGCCTTCCGCGGCTGGTTCCTGACGGGTTTCCCGTGGCTGTATTCCGGCTACAGCCAACTCGATGGCCCGCTGGCCGGGCTCGCGCCCATCGGCGGGATGTGGCTGATTTCCTTCACCCTGGCCTTGACGGCAGCGCTGATCTACAACGGCTTGCGCCTGGTTCGCACGGGGCGCAAAGGCTTCATCGCTGCCGGTGTATTGCTGCTGGTCGGCCCCTGGCTGCTCGGCATGGCACTCAAGCACCACGCCTGGACCAGCCCCTCGGGCCCGCCACTGAGCGTTGCCGCCATTCAGGGCAACATCGAACAAAGCATGAAGTGGGACCCGGCGCAGCTCAATGCGCAACTGGCGCTGTACCGCGACATGAGTTTCAGCTCCAGGCGCGTCGATCTTCTCATCTGGCCGGAAACGGCGATCCCGGTGCTCAAGGAGTCCGCCGAGGGCTACCTGAACATGATGGGCAGCTTCGCGGCCGAGCGTAAATCAGCGCTGATTACCGGTGTCCCGGTCCGTATGGAGGTACGCCACGAGAAGCGTTTCTTCAATGGCATCACCGTGACCGGTGAAGGCGACGGCACTTACCTGAAGCAAAAACTGGTGCCTTTTGGTGAATATGTTCCGCTGCAGGATGTGCTGCGCGGGTTGATCGCATTCTTCGACCTGCCGATGTCGGACTTTGCCCGCGGCCCGGCCGACCAGCCGCTGCTGCAGGCCAAGGGTTATCAGATCGCGCCGTTCATCTGCTATGAAGTGGTTTATCCGGAGTTCGCCGCCAGCCTTGCCGCCCGCAGCGACCTGCTGCTGACCATCAGCAACGACACCTGGTTCGGCACCTCCATCGGCCCGCTGCAACACCTGCAGATGGCGCAGATGCGTGCACTGGAGGCTGGCCGCTGGATGATCCGCGCCACCAACAACGGTGTGTCCGGCCTGATCAACCCGTTCGGTCAGATTACCGATCAGATCCCGCAGTTTGAACGCGGCATCCTGTATGGCGAAGTGGTGCCGATGCACAACCTCACACCGTACCTGGAATGGCGCTCGTGGCCATTGCTCATTGCCTGCGTGTTGTTGTTTGGCTGGGCGCTGATTGCGAGCCGGATGGCTAAAACCGTTTAAAAGCTTCGCGAGCAAGCCCGCTCCCACACTGGATCTAAGTCGGTCACAGTATTTGTGTACGACGCCGATCAAATGTGGGAGCGGGCTTGCTCCGGGCGGCGATCCGACGAAGGCGGCATCACAGGCACCGCATCAATCAGCGCCGACATCACCTCAATAGAACAACGAATAACCGACCTGCCCCACCGCCTCGTTCATCAACTGCCCGCTCTGCCAGATCGCCTTGAACTCCGGCATCCACCCCCCCAGTGGCTGCGCGTTGTCGCCGCCCAGAAACCCTACTGGCGCCGGCACCACCTCAAATCCGGCCTTGCGGAAACTCCAGACCGCTCGTGACATATGCCAGGCCTGAGTCACGAGCACTACACGCTTGATGCCCTGTGGAAGCAACACCTCGGCGCTGAACTGCGCATTCTCCCAGGTCGTGCGGCTGCGCCCTTCCTGCCAGCGCACGCTCACGCCAAAATCGTCACGCAAGGAGTCAGCCATTATCTGCGCCTCGCTGGGCGGCGTGCCGTAATGCAGGCCACCGCTGGTCAGTACCGGCAACCCGGAAGCCTTGGCCAGCCGCGCGGCAAAGCGCTGGCGCTCCAGACCGACGCCCGTGGGCTGGTCGGCACCCCAGGCCACGTCACCGCGCTCGCGCCCCGAACCGAGGACCACGATCGCGTCTGCGCGCTGCCCCAGTCCCGCCCATTCCTCGCGGGTCAGCGGTGGCTCACGCTCGAGCAGGCCGGCACTCCACTGCACCACCACCGGCAGGCTCATCAGCCAGAAACCACCCAACCCCAGAGCAAAGCACACACTGGCAAGCCTTGGTCTTGAGCGACGCAACCACCAGGCAAGCAAAAGCAGCAGCAACAGAATGCCGGGTGGCAAAAGAAGTTGTTTCACGAAATAACGAAAAGGCATCGAGCATCTCCCGGAGATGCCCGAAGCCTAAGTGGGTTGGCGCGATGCGACAATGAATACAGAGGGACTATGCTTCAAAAAATCATGGAGCATGGCTCTGCGGCCTATTTGAACTGCAAAGACCGGACCTTTACCGCGTCTCTGCCGGGAACCTTGTCCTTGAGCCAGATGATATTGGCCGAACGTGGTGCGTCGAGTTGCTTTACCGCTTCTGACAAGCATCCGTGCGTTTCACGTTCACTGCGATCCAGATATGCCTTGACCAGTGCAAACTCTGCGGGGCTCAGGCCGCGCAGTTCCAGTTCCAGAGGGCGTTCGTCGCGCAACCGGCCAGCGGTTCTTGCCGCGTCCAGGGCCAAGGCCAACCGATCGATCAGCCTTTCGTACAGCTCCGGTTTTGTAGCTTTTTGCTGTGACTCAACCATCCCTCACCTCATTGGAAGATAAGACCTACTCCCCAGTTAGAGCTTAGCTTCCATGAACAAACCGGCTGAACGCCGCGACCAACGGCCCTCGCGGCGGTTTTTGCAGGACGTGCGGCAGCAATCAGGGTTTCCCTCGGCAGAGCGCGGTCATGTATGCTACGGCGCTTCCTGTAACTCCACTTCCAGCTCGGCTGGGCATCGAAAACGCCAATTTGGCGAGATCAGCGTCCAGCGTTGCATTGAAGAGGATTAGGCCACCCCTATTCAGTTCAAAAGTAGCCATGCACGAACAATATCAGCCCCGTGAAATCGAAGCCGCCGCCCAGTCGTTCTGGGACGAGCAAAAGTCCTTTGAAGTCAGTGAACAGCCAGGCAAGGAGACTTACTACTGCCTGTCGATGTTCCCTTACCCCAGCGGCAAGCTACACATGGGGCACGTGCGCAACTACACCATCGGCGACGTGATCTCCCGCTACCAGCGCATGCAAGGCAAGAATGTTCTGCAACCAATGGGTTGGGACGCCTTCGGCATGCCGGCGGAAAACGCCGCGATGAAGAACAACGTAGCGCCTGCCAAGTGGACCTACGAAAACATCGCCTACATGAAAAGCCAGTTGCGCAGCCTGGGCCTGGCGGTGGACTGGTCGCGCGAAGTGACCACCTGCAAACCCGATTACTACCGCTGGGAACAATGGCTGTTCACTCGCCTGTTCGAAAAAGGCGTGATCTACAAAAAAAGCGGCACCGTGAACTGGGACCCGGTCGACCAGACCGTCCTGGCCAACGAGCAGGTGATCGACGGTCGCGGCTGGCGCTCCGGTGCGCTGATAGAAAAGCGCGAAATCCCGATGTACTACTTCAAGATCACCGCCTACGCGGATGAGCTGCTGGAGAGCCTCGACGAACTGACTGGCTGGCCTGAACAGGTCAAGACCATGCAGCGCAACTGGATCGGCAAGTCCCGCGGCATGGAAGTGCAGTTCCCGTACAACGTCGATTCCATCGGCGAAACCGGTGCACTGAAAGTCTTCACTACCCGTCCGGACACCCTGATGGGCGCAACCTACGTTGCCGTGGCCGCCGAGCACCACCTGGCGACCCTGGCCGCACAGAACAATCCTGAGCTGCAAGCGTTCATCGCTGAATGCAAGGGCGGCAGCGTGGCCGAAGCCGACGTCGCCACCCAGGAGAAAAAAGGCCTGCCGACCGGCCTGTTCGTCGAGCACCCGCTGACCGGTGAGAAACTGCCGGTATGGGTCGCCAACTACGTGCTGATGCACTACGGCGATGGCGCGGTGATGGCGGTTCCGGCCCACGACGAGCGCGATTTCGAATTCGCCCACAAATACAACCTGCCGGTCAAATCGGTAGTGCGCACCAGCTCCGGTGACAGCAACCCGGCGCCATGGCAGGACGCCTACGGCGAGTACGGCACGCTGATCAATTCCGGCGAGTTCGACGGCCTCGACTTCGCGGGTGCCTTCGACGCCATCGAAGTCGCGCTGATCAAGAAAGAACTGGGCGCATCGCGTACCCAGTTCCGCCTGCGCGACTGGGGCATCAGCCGCCAGCGCTACTGGGGCTGCCCGATCCCGATCATCCACTGCACCACCTGCGGTGACGTGCCGGTACCGGAAGATCAACTGCCGGTCGTGCTGCCGGAAGACGTCGTACCCGACGGCGCCGGCTCGCCACTGGCACGCATGCCCGAGTTCTACGAGTGCACCTGCCCTAAATGCGGCGCACCGGCCAAGCGTGAAACCGACACCATGGACACCTTCGTCGAGTCCTCGTGGTATTACGCCCGCTACGCCTCGCCGCACTATCAAGGCGGCCTGGTAGAAAAATCGGCGGCCGACCACTGGCTGCCGGTTGACCAGTACATCGGCGGTATCGAACACGCGATCCTGCACCTGCTCTATGCGCGCTTCTTCCACAAGTTGATGCGTGACGAAGGCCTGGTGAGCTCCAACGAGCCGTTCAAGAACCTGCTGACCCAGGGCATGGTGATCGCCGAGACTTACTATCGTCGCGAAGCCAATGGTGCTTACACCTGGTTCAACCCGGCGGACGTTGAACTCGAACGCGACAGCAAGGCCAAGGTCATCAGCGCCAAGCTGATCGCAGACGGCCTGCCGGTGGAAATCGGTGGCACCGAGAAGATGGCCAAGTCCAAGAACAACGGCGTTGACCCACAGTCGATGATCGACCAGTTCGGTGCAGACACTTGCCGCCTGTTCATGATGTTCGCCTCGCCACCTGACATGAGCGCGGAATGGTCCGACTCGGGCGTCGAAGGTTCGCACCGTTTCCTCAAGCGCGTCTGGCGTCTGGCTCAAGCCCACGTCACCCAAGGCCTGCCAGGCAAACTGGACGTTACCAGCCTGAACGACGATCAGAAAGCCATTCGCCGCTCGATCCACCAGGCTATCAAGCAGGCCAGCCACGACGTCGGCCAGAACCACAAATTCAACACCGCCATCGCCCAGGTGATGACGCTGATGAACGTACTGGAAAAAGCCGCACAAGGCAGCGAACAGGATCGCGCACTGGTCCAGGAAGGTCTGGAAACCGTGACTCTTCTGCTGGCCCCTATCACCCCGCACATCAGCCACGAGCTGTGGCATCGCCTGGGGCACGCCGACCCGGTGATCGACGCTGGCTGGCCGGCACTGGACGAAAGCGCGCTGGTACAGGACAGCCTGCAGCTCGTCATTCAAGTGAATGGCAAACTGCGTGGTCACATCGAAATGCCGGCCAGCGCCAGTCGTGAAGAAGTCGAAGCCGCCGCCCGTGCCAACGAGAACGTCCTGCGTTTCGTCGACGGCCTGACCATTCGTAAAGTGATCGTAGTGCCCGGGAAACTGGTCAATATCGTCGCCAGCTAATTGGACCAGGCGCCAGGTGAGCCTGGCGCCGAGTAAAACCTTTCGGGCCGTTTGATCGGCCCACATGGTTTCAAGGGGAGCAACAAGATGATCAAACGCAATCTGCTGGTGATGGGCCTCGCGGTTCTGTTGAGCGCCTGCGGTTTCCAGCTGCGCGGCACCGGCACCGACGAACTGGCGATCAAGGAACTCGACCTGAGTGCCCGCAACGCCTATGGCGAAACCGTTACCCAATTGCGTCGGGTACTGGAAGGTAGCGGCGTCAAAGTCTATACCGGCGCACCGTACAAACTGGTGCTGACCAATGAGCAGGAAAGCCAGCGCATCCTCAGCTACGCAGGCGCCAGTAGTACGGGCGAGTACCAGGTCACCACCGTGCTGAACTACGACATCCGTGGTCGCGGTGATCTGCCATTGTTGAGCGACAAGCTTGAAGTGCAGAAAGTCTTTATGCATGACAGCAGCAACCTGGTGGGTTCCGACCAGGAAGCCGCAACGGCCCGGACGGAGGCCCGCCGCGAGCTGGTTCAACGCATGATGCTGCGCCTGCAACAACTGAACCCTGGCCAGCTGGATCAGTTGCAACAGACTGCCGAAGCCAAGGCCAAGGCTGATGCCGCGGCACTGGAAGCGGCAAAGAAGGCTGAAGCGGAAACCCCGCGTCAGTCGCCTATCGAACTGCCGCAGCAGTAAGACTTACGGGGCGCTCAGGCGCCCCGTTCGCCCTCTCTTATGAAACTCGCCCCCGCCCAACTCGCCAAACACCTGCAAGGCGCCCTTGCGCCGGTCTACGTCATCAGCGGCGATGACCCGCTGCTGTGTCAGGAGGCGGCCGACGCTATTCGCGCAGCCGCCCGTCAGCAGGGATTCGATGAACGCCAGGTGTTTGCCGCCGACGCCAGTTTCGACTGGGGAACGCTGCTGCAAGCCGGCGCCAGCATGTCGCTGTTTGCCGAAAAACGCCTGCTGGAACTGCGCCTGCCTTCCGGCAAACCCGGCGACAAAGGTGCCGCCGCGCTGATCGAATACTGCTCGCGCCCGGCCGAAGACACCGTGCTGCTGATCAGCCTGCCGAAACTCGATGGCAGCGCGCAGAAAACCAAGTGGGGCAAAGCGCTGGTCGAAGGACAGCAGACCCAGTTCGTGCAGATCTGGCCTGTCGACATCGGCCAGTTGCCGAGCTGGATCCGCCAACGCCTGTCCCAGGCCGGGCTTTCCGCCAGCCAGGACGCCGTTGAGCTGATCGCGGCGCGGGTCGAGGGCAACTTGCTGGCCGCCGCCCAGGAAATCGAAAAGCTCAAACTGATGGCCGAAGGGGGCCAGATCACCGTTGAAACCGTGCAGGCTGCGGTGGCCGACAGTGCGCGCTTCGACGTCTTCGGCCTGACCGATGCGGTTCTAAATGGTGAAGCGGCCCATGCCTTGCGCATGCTCGAAGGGTTACGCGGTGAAGGCGTCGAGCCACCAGTGATTCTCTGGGCCCTGGCCCGGGAGTTACGCCTGCTGGCCAATATTTCGCTGCAATACAGCCAAGGGACGCCGCTGGACAAGGCCTTCAGTCAGGCCAAACCTCCGGTCTGGGACAAACGAAAACCGTTGATGAGCAAAGCCCTGCAACGCTACTCGGCGCAACGCTGGGCGCAACTGCTGCTCGAAGCACAGCGCATTGACGCGCAGATCAAGGGCCAGGCAGCCGGTTCGCCGTGGATGAGCTTGAGTCGGTTGACGTTGTTGATGGCCGGACAAAAATTGTCGCTGCCTGCAGAGTAATCGCACTTTCTGTAGCAGCTGGCGAAGCCTGCGTACGGCTGCGAAGCAGTCGCAAAATCAGGATGCACGGTGTATCAGGATAATCCGGAACTCAGGGTTTACGACTGCTGCGCAGCCGTACGCAGGCTTCGCCAGCTGCTACAGATGCTTTCTCCATTCGCCCTATAGACAGCCCCCCAACTTCGGCCGATGATTTGCCCCGCAAAAACCACTCAATTGTGAGGCACCATCATGAGCAAAAAGCCATCAAAGCATGGCCCCAACAAGGCCAAATCCATCATTGCCCAGCCACTGTTCCGCAGCCGCCAGGAACGCCCCGCCAAGGGCAAAGGCAGTTACCGCCGCGAAGCCTTCCAGTCTGACAGCTGGGAGGCTTCTTACTTTCTGGCTGCGTAAAGCAGAACACCCCTTTGACATGGTAAGGTCTGTACCTGATTCGTACTCCCTGGACCCGTGCATGCCCTTTTGTCTTCCCCGTCGTTGGCACTTACGCCAATTGATCGCTGCATCCAGCCTTGTTTTGCTTGTCGCCTGTGCGGAAAAACCGACCGCAGCCGACGCTCAGCCGCTTCAGACACTTCCTGTCGCTACCGCCCCGGCGGTTGTTCCGCCTGTGGTTCCGACAGGTGAGAACCTCGACATCCAGCCTACCCAGACCTTTGCCGAATGGCAGGCGGGTTTCCGCAAGGATGCCCTGGCCGCCGGCATCCGCGCCGATCTGTTTGATCGCGCTTTCGCCAATGTCAGCTTCGACCCCAGTGTGATTCGTGCCGATCGCAGCCAACCGGAGTTCGCAAAACCGGTGTGGGAATACCTGGACGGCGCCTTGTCGCCGCTGCGGGTACGCAAAGGCCAGTCGCTGATCAATCAGTACGCCGATATTCTGCAAAGCATCGAGCAGCGTTACGGCGTTGACCGCCAGGCGCTGGTAGCCGTGTGGGGAATGGAAAGCAACTTTGGCCAGTTCCAGGGCAGCAAGTCGGTGATCAACTCGCTGGCGACCCTGGCCTACGAAGGCCGTCGCCCCGGTTTCGCCCACGCGCAATTGATTGCTGCCCTGCAAATCCTGCAACAGGGCGATATCGAACCCGAGAAGATGCTGGGTTCCTGGGCCGGCGCCATGGGCCAGACCCAGTTCATCCCGACCACCTATAACACCCACGCCGTCGATTTCGACGGCGACGGCCGTCGCGATATCTGGGGCAGCTCGGCCGACGCCCTGGCCTCGACCGCGCACTACCTGCAAAGCTCCGGCTGGCAGAGAGGTCAGCCGTGGGGCTTTGAAGTCCAGCTGCCGAGCGGCTTCAACTACGTACTGGCCGATGGCACGATTCGCAAGAGTGTCGCCGAATGGCGGCAACTGGGCATTACGCTACCCAACGGCGGCCAGGTCCCGGCAAGCTCGGAGCAACTGTCTGCGGCACTGTTGTTGCCGGCCGGCTATCGCGGTCCGGCGTTCCTGGTGCTCGATAACTTCCGGGCGATTCTCAAATACAACAACTCGTCGTCCTACGCCTTGGGGGTGAGCCTGTTGTCCGAACGCTTCAATGGCACAGGCCTGATCAGCGGCATGTGGCCAAAGGATGACCTGCCACTGAGCCGTACCGAGCGGATCGAGCTGCAAAACCTGTTGAGTGCGCAAAACTACGACGCCGGCACCGCCGACGGGATCATCGGCGCCAACACTCGCAAGGCAATCCGCAGCGCCCAGCAGTCGTTTGGCTGGCCGGCGGATGGCTATCCGACGCACAAGTTGCTGGAAGGTTTGCGTAACCGCTAAAAGCATCGCGAGCAGGCTCGCTCCCACAGGTGACCCAGTTCTCTCATTGAAATGCGGTCGAATGTGGGAGCGAGCCTGCTCCGGGCGGCGATCCGACGATGACTGACTGGCAGGCGAAAAATATCTAGCGCCTGATTACTACATCCTGCTCCAACACCAACTCCTTGTTCCCCGCATCCAGCCGCACCAATGCCCCCATGGGCAACGTCAGGTTCGGGTCGCAATGGCCGCTGCGCCATCCGGACAGCACCGGAATTCTCAATGGCTCGAAGGTCTGCTTGAGCAACCTCTCCAGCGCTGCCACATCCACACCCGCCACATCCCCTACCAACACACCGCGCAGCTTGTGCAACGTGCCTGCCAGCCGCAGCTGGGTCAGCAACCGGTCGATGCGATACAGCGGCTCGTTGATGTCCTCGATCAACAGAATGACACCCTCGGCGTCAATCTCGTAGGGCGTGCCCATGGTCGCGGCGATCATGGCCAGATTGCCACCGAGCAAGCGTCCATGAGCCACGCCTGGCTCGATCGTGGTCAGCGGGTAGGCCACCGGATGAGCCAGCACGGTGCCCGCCCTCACCTGCCCTCGTAGCATGTTGAAGAAGGAAAACTCTGTAGGTTGTTGCTTGCCACCCAGCAGATCGGCGTTGAGCATCGGCCCATGAAACGTCACGAAACCTGCATATCGGCTGATCGCCAAATGCAGTGCAGTGATGTCGCTGTAACCGATGAACGGCTTGGCGTTATCGCGCAGGAACCCGAAATCGATACGATCGAGCAACCGGGGCGTGCCATAACCACCGCGCAGGCAGATGATGGCATCCACCTCGCTGTCGGCGAATGCTGCATGCAGGTCGCCAAGTCGCACCTCGTCGCTACCGGCCAGATAGCCGTCTTTCTCGTAGACCCCGGGATACACTTTCAGTGAATAACCCCGGGCACGCATCCATTGCAGCGCCTTGTCGGTATCCAGCGTCGCGGGACCGGCGGGTGCGATAACGCCGATCATGCCTTCCGACGGCAGTGCCGGGACGGGAGTGTGAGGGCAAAGGGTGTGGGTCGGTCGAGCGGTCATCCGTGAATCTCCCTGAGTGAACACTTCAGCACACAGTAGTCAGGAACGGGGACAAACAGAAGAGGGTCAGTCGCCCCGCAGGTTGTAGGAAAAAACGGCCGCGGCCGTAGGCCAGGCAAAAAAACGCCCGCAAGGCTTTGAAACCTCGCGGGCGTTTTATGTTTCACAGTCGATCAGGACGACATCAGCTCGGCCTTGACCAGCTTGGCCTGCTCGTCGGCGTGATACGAGGAGCGTACCAACGGACCCGAGGCCACGTTCTTGAAGCCCATCTTGTAGCCTTCCTCGGCGAACCAGGCGAAGGTGTCCGGGTGCACGAAGCGCTGCACCGGCAAGTGGCTGCGGGACGGTTGCAGGTACTGGCCGAGGGTCAACATGTCGATGTCGTGTTCGCGCATGCGCTTCATGACTTCGAKGACTTCTTCGTCGGTCTCGCCCAGGCCCAGCATCAGGCCGGACTTGGTTGGAATGTGCGGCATCATCTGCTTGAAGCGTTGCAGCAGGGTCAGCGACCACTGGTAGTCGGAACCCGGGCGCGCAGCCTTGTACAGGCGCGGCACGGTTTCCAGGTTGTGGTTGAACACATCCGGCGGCTCGGCGGCGGTGATTTCCAGGGCGATGTCCATGCGGCCGCGGTAGTCCGGAACCAGGGTTTCGAGCTGCACGTTCGGCGACAGCTTGCGGATTTCACGGATGCAGTCGGCAAAGTGCTGGGCACCGCCGTCACGCAGGTCGTCACGGTCTACCGAAGTGATCACCACGTACTTCAGGCGCAAGTCGGCGATGGCGATGGCCAGGCTTTCCGGCTCGTTGACGTCCAGTGGCTTCGGACGGCCGTGGCCGACGTCACAGAACGGGCAACGACGGGTGCAGATGTCACCCATGATCATGAAGGTCGCGGTGCCGCCGGAGAAGCACTCGCCCAGGTTCGGGCAGGAGGCTTCTTCACACACGCTGTGCAGCTTGTGTTTGCGCAACAGCGCCTTGATACGGTCGACTTCCGGCGAAACCGGGATGCGGACGCGAATCCAGTCCGGCTTCTTCGGCAGTTCGGTGGTCGGAATGATCTTCACCGGGATGCGTGCAACCTTCTCGGCGCCGCGCAGCTTGACGCCGGCTTCAACCTTGGGACGCGGGGCCGGGCGCTCGGTGACATCAAGCGTCGGGATCATGGTTTGCACTGCATCAGTAGTCATATCAGTCGATTCCGCCCGTCAGGGTCGTCTGCTCAGCATAGTCGAGGTGTTTGACGAGCTGCGCGCGCAGCCGGGCACTTACCTCGGCAAATTCAATCGATCCTGCGTGATCGCTCAGCTGGGTCATCGCCAGCCCGGCGTAGCCGCAGGGATTAATCCGTCGAAACGGTTCCAGGTTCATGTCCACGTTCAAGGCCAGGCCATGAAAGGAACAACCGTGGCGGATCCGCAGACCCAGGGAAGCGATTTTCGCCCCGTTGACGTAGACACCCGGTGCATCAGGCTTGGCTGCGGCGGTCACGCCGTAGCTGGCCAGCAGCTCGATCAGGCACTGCTCGATACGGGTGACCAGATCGCGCACGCCAAACCCGAGCTTGCGTACGTCCAGTAGCAGATAAGCCACCAGTTGGCCGGGGCCGTGGTAGGTCACCTGACCACCACGGTCGACCTGCACCACCGGAATATCACCGGGAAGCAGCAAATGCTCGGCCTTGCCCGCCTGCCCCTGGGTGAACACCGGAGGGTGCTCAACCAGCCAGATCTCGTCGGCGGCATCACTACCGCGTTCGTTGGTGAAGCGTTGCATGGCATGCCAGACCGGCTCGTAAGCCATCTGGCCGAGCTCGCGAAAGCCCAGCGTGCCAGACATCACAACACCATGTGCACGAAGCCGGTGGCCCGCAGTTCGCTGTTGATGTTGTACAGCTGGTCCTGGTCGGTCGCGACGATGTGCAACTGAATGGTGGTGTATTTGCCGTTGCTGCTCTGGCGCTCGTCAACACGCTCATCGTTGATCTTGGCGTGTTTCTCGACGATCTTGATGATCTTGTCCTTGTTGCCCACACCGGTATCGCTGATTACCTTAACGGGATAGTCAGTGACCGGGAATTCGATCTTTGGCGCCTTTACTTCGGTATCGGTCATGGCGTAACGGCCTCTTGAGCGTAAGCCGTGGCGACGGGCATGGCCCCGTGCCGGATCAGCACGGGGCCATGCAGGTGCACACTAAATTCAGTTGAACAAGCCGTAGAAGAATAGACGGATGCTATCCCACATGCGGCGGAAGATACCACCTTCCTCGACAGCGTCCAGAGCGATCAGGTCAGCGCTGTGCACTACCTTGTCGTCCAGTTTCACTTCGACTTTACCGATCACGTCGCCCTTGGCGATTGGCGCGACCAGTTGCGGGTTCATGGTCATGCTGGCAGCGAGCTTTTTCAGCTGGCCTTTCGGCAGGGTCATGGTCAGGTCTTCAGCCAGGCCGGCCTTGACTTGATTGGTGGAGCCCTTCCAGACAGGCGCCTGGGCCAGCTCGGCGCCCTTCTGATAGAAGGTCTGGGTTTCGAAGAAGCGGAAACCGTAGGTCAGCAGTTTCTGGGTTTCTGCGGCACGGGCCACTTCGCTGTTGGTGCCGAACACCACGGCGATCAGGCGCATGCCATCACGTACAGCCGAAGACACCATGCAGTAGCCTGCTTCGTCGGTGTGACCGGTTTTCAGACCGTCGACGGTCTTGTCGCGCCACAGCAGCAGGTTACGGTTGGGTTGCTTGATGCCGTTCCAGAAGAACTCTTTCTGCGAGTAGATCGCGTAGTGAGCCGGGTCTTCGTGGATGATCGCGCGGGCCAGCACAGCCATGTCGTGAGCCGACGAATAGTGCTCAGGGTTCGGCAGGCCGGTCGGGTTCATGAAGTGGGTGTTGGTCATGCCCAGGTCGGCGACGGTCTTGTTCATCAGGTCGGCGAAGGCGTCTTCGCTACCGGCGATGTGCTCGGAGAGCGCGACGCTGGCGTCGTTACCCGACTGGATGATGATGCCGTGCAGCAGGTCGCTGACGGTGACCTGCGAGCCGACCTTGATGAACATCCGCGAACCGCCGGTACGCCAGGCGTTTTCGCTGACGGTCACCGGATCGTTTTCGCCGATCTGGCCACGACGGATTTCCAGGGTCGCGATGTACGCGGTCATCAGCTTGGTCAGGCTGGCCGGTGGCAGACGCTGGTCACCATTGTTCTCGACCAGCACGTTGCCGCTGCTGGCATCCATGAGCACATAGGCCTTGGCGGCCAATTGTGGTGGCGAAGGCATCATCTCGACCGCAAAAGCGGCGGGTGAGAGAAGCAGCGGGACTAACAGGAACAGGCGTTTGGCAAAGGTGGTGATGTTCATCCGTCTCTCGAAATCGCTAATGGAAACTGCCCAAGGGCAAAACTAATCAGATGACTTTCTAACGAGTCATCGCGTGTTCAGTTGCTCACTCTGTAACCCTTGCCGGGCTTTTGTTCTTCAACGAGCCAACAACCTGATTCACCCCCCAATCGCTGGTGAATCGTCAATCAAGTTCTACGTGTTGCTTATTCCATGACCACACTTGGCGAACCAAGGTTGGCCAGGCGCACACTGTTCTGCACCTGCTGGATTTCACCCGGCGATCCGATCGGGCCCAGGCGAACCCGATGCAGGGTCTGCTGATTGCGCACGATCGAACTGATGAACACCGGAGCGCTCACCATCCCGCTGAGCTTCGATCTCAGGAGTTCTGCAGCGTCCGGGTTGGCGAACGCGCCCACCTGCAGATACTGGCCAGAGGCTGGTACAGAAGCGTTTTTTTTTGCATCAAGCTGCACCGGCACCACCGCGGCGGCGTGTTGCTGCGGCGGCGGTGTCCATTGCTCGACCGTGCCGGCCGAGGCCGTGATCACCGGGGCGCTATTCTGCGCGACTTTCGGTTCATTAAGCATTAATGGTGCCGGACGGCCTTTGGCCGCCCAATACGCCTGCGGGTCGATGCCTTCGACCTTGACCCGCGCAGTGCCGGTTTCGGCATAACCGAGCTTCTTGGCCGCGGCGTAGGACAGGTCGATGATCCGGTCCGAGTAGAACGGCCCGCGGTCGTTGACTCGCAGGATCACGCTCTTGTTGTTGTCCAGGTTGGTCACCCGAACGTAACTCGGCAGTGGCAATGTCTTGTGCGCGGCACTCATGCCGTACAGGTCATACACTTCGCCGTTGGCGGTATTCTGACCGTGGAACTTGGTGCCGTACCAGGACGCCGTACCCGACTGCACGTAGGTTTTGGACTCTTGCAGCGGGAAGTAAGTCTTGCCCAGCACGGTGTACGGGTTGGCCTTGTACGGGCCGGTGTGCAGGGTCGGTGTGGCGTCCGGGATGCGCGACACATCGACGTCCCACCATGGCGCGCCATCCTTGTGGGCGCGGTTGATGTCCAGCCCTGGCGCCGAGCGCACGGCGGTGGATGATTTCTGCGCCGGCGCACGGCTGGTCGAACAACTGGCGACCAGCACTGCCAACGCGGCGAATGCCAGCAGCTTCAGGGGTTTACTCATAGGCAATGCCCGCATTACTTGACGCCCCGTGCTTGGACCAGCTGCTCAGACAGTTGATGTACGGCCATGGCGTACATCACGCTGCGGTTATAACGCGTGATCGCGTAAAAATTCTTCAGACCCATCCAGTATTCGGGGCCATTGTCGCCTTCCAGGCGGAATGCAGTAACCGGCATATCATCGCGCAGCGCATCATGACTTGACCACCCCAGGGCTCGCAACTCCCCGACGGTCTTCGTCGGCTCGATTCCAGTGGTCAAACCTTCGTCGACCTGCTCGCCACGGATGTCGGCGCGGCTGACCACCGGTTCGCCGGCGACCCAGCCATGACGCTTGAAGTAACTGGCGACACTGCCAATGGCGTCGTCCGGATTGGTCCAGATGTTGATATGGCCATCACCGTCGAAATCCACCGCATAGGCGCGGAAACTGCTCGGCATGAATTGCGGCAATCCCATTGCGCCGGCGTAGGAGCCTTTGAGCGTCAACGGATCGACCTGCTCTTCGCGGGCCAGCAGCAGGAACTCACGCAACTCCTTGCGGAAAAACTCGGCACGGGGAGGATAGTCGAAACCCAGGGTCGACAAGGCATCGATCACCCGGAAATTTCCGGTATTTCGGCCAAAAAAGGTTTCAACGCCGATGATCGAGACAATCACCTGGGCCGGCACGCCGTATTCCTGCTCGGCACGGGCCAACACCGCCTCGTGCTGACGCCAGAAGTCCACACCCCGGGCGATGCGCGCGTCGGAGATGAACATCGGGCGATACTCGCTCCACTGCTTGACCCGTTCGGCGGGTTTCGAGATGGCGTCCAGGATCGACTGCTTGCGCTCGGCTTCGCGGAACACACCCATCAATTGTTCACCGGCGAAACCGTAGTCGCGGGTCATTTCACCGACGAATTCGGCCACCTGGGGTGAGCCTTCATAGTCGCCGGCCAACGCTTCCTGCACGGTGCCAAGGATGCTTACCAGGCCGACCCATGGCGCGTATCGAGTCGCCCAGCCACGCATTACTTGCATTGAAAATTTCACCTTATTCAAACCTGCGCGATCCACTTGCGATGGGTATGGATCGACATCAAAACCCCAAACGCTGACAGCAGCGTCACCAGCGAAGTTCCTCCGTAGCTAATGAACGGCAACGGCACCCCCACCACCGGCAGCAGGCCACTGACCATACCGATGTTGACGAAAACATAAACAAAAAACGTCATGGTCAGGCTGCCCGCGAGCAACTTGCCAAACAATGTCTGCGCCTGGGCGGTAATCACCAGGCCGCGGCCGATCAACAGCAGGTAGATCAGCAGCAGCGCGCAGATCCCCACCAGACCGAACTCTTCACCCATTACGGCAATGATGAAGTCGGTATGGCTTTCCGGCAGGAAGTCCAGGTGCGACTGGGTCCCCAGCAACCACCCCTTGCCGAACACACCGCCGGAGCCGATGGCGGCCTTGGACTGGATGATGTTCCAACCGGTCCCGAGCGGATCGCTCTCCGGGTCGAGGAACGTCAGGATTCGCTGCTTCTGGTAGTCGTGCATGATGAAGAACCACATGGCAACTGCCACGGGCACGGCGGCGGCCAGCACGCTGAGGATCCAGCGCCAGCGTAAACCGCCCATGAACAGCACGAAAGCGCCGCCGGCCAGGATCAGCAGCGAAGTGCCAAGGTCCGGTTGTCGCACGATGAGAATGAACGGGATGCCGATCAGCATCAGACTGATGCCGACATGCTTGAGCTGCGGCGGCAAGGTGCGTTTGGACAAGTACCAGGCGATGGTCGCCGGCATCAGGATCTTCATGAACTCCGAGGGCTGGAAGCGAATCACACCTGGGATATTGATCCAGCGCGTGGCGCCCATGGCGTTGTGACCCATGACATCCACCACGACCAGCAAGAGCACGCCGATCACATAGCCAATAGGCACCCAACGGGCCATGAAGCGCGGTTCGAACTGAGCGATGACGATCATCGACACCAGACCGATGCCGAACGATGTGGCCTGCTTGGCCAGCAAGTCCCAACTCTTGCCACTGGCCGAATACAGCACGAACAGGCTGCCGGCCGCCAGGGTCAGCAGCAGGATCAGCAGCGGGCCGTCGATGTGCAGGCGTTGCAGCAGCGTCGCACGACGACGCATCACATCCTCGCTGGAGAGCATGCGATCAAAATTATTCATCACGGGCAGTTGCCTCTGCACTGATAGGGCTGGCGTATTCAGGCTTCAATCGGCCGTCCTGGTCCAGGAGCCAGGCATCCATGACTTGACGCACCACCGGCGCGGCGACGCCGGAACCGGACTCGCCGTTCTCGACCATCACCGACACCACGATTTTCGGGTCGTCGGCCGGCGCGAAGCCGACGAACAAGGCGTGGTCGCGGTGGCGTTCCTGGACCTTGGAACGGTCGTACTTCTCGCCCTGCTTGATCGCCACCACCTGGGCCGTACCGCTCTTGCCGGCGATGCGGTACTGCGCACCGATCGAAGCCTTGCGTGCCGTACCGCGGGCGCCATGCATCACCTGCTGCATGCCGTGGTTGACCTTGGTCCAGTCAGACGGATCACGCAGGATGATGTCCGGCATCGGGTTCTGATCCACCGGCTTCTCGCCTTCGATGGTCTTGGCCAGGTGTGGACGGTTCCAGATGCCTTTGTTGGCCACCAGCGCGGTGGCCTGGGCCAGCTGCAGGGGGGTCGACTGCATGTAGCCCTGACCGATCCCGAGAATCAGCGTTTCGCCCGGGAACCATGCCTGGCGGCGGGTCGCGCGTTTCCATTCGCGGGTCGGCATCAGACCCGGCGACTCCTCGAACATGTCCAGGGACACCTTCTGACCGATACCGAACTTGGACAGGTACGACGACAACCGATCGATCCCCAGCTTGTGGGCCAAGTCATAGAAGTAGGTGTCGTTGGAACGCATGATCGCCGTGTCGAGGTCGACAAAACCATCGCCGGTGCGGTTCCAGTTGCGGTACTTGTGATCGTAGTTGGGCAGCATGTAGTAACCGGGGTCGAACACTCGGGTCGAGGCAGTCACTACGCCCGAATCCAGACCGGCAATCGCCACCGCTGGCTTGATGGTCGAACCCGGTGGGTACAGACCACGCAGCACGCGGTTGAACAGCGGCCGGTCAATGGAGTCGCGCAGCTCGGAATAGGCCTTGGAGCTGATGCCGGTGACGAACAGGTTCGGATCGAAGCTCGGCTGACTGACCATCGCCAGCACCTCGCCGGTTTTCGGGTCCATGGCCACCACCGCACCACGACGACCGCCGAGCGCGGCTTCAGCGGCTTCCTGCAATTTGATGTCCAGGCTCAGGACGATGTCTTTGCCGGAAATCGGTTCGGTACGCTTGAGCACCCGCAATACACGGCCCCGAGCGTTGGTTTCGACTTCCTCGTAACCCACCTGACCGTGCAGCTCCGGCTCGTAGAAGCGCTCGATGCCGGTCTTGCCGATTTGATGGGTGCCGCTGTAACTGACCGGGTCCAGAGACTTGAGCTCTTTCTCGTTGATCCGCCCCATGTAGCCCACCGAGTGCGCAAAATGTGCACCCTGCGGGTAGTGACGAACCAGTTGCGCGACCACTTCCACGCCCGGCAGGCGGAACTGGTTCACGGCGATCCGCGCGATCTGTTCCTCGGTCAGCTCAAACAGGATCGGCACCGGCTCGAACGGCCGGCGCCCCTGACGCATGCGCTTCTCGAAGATCACCCGGTCCTCGGGGGTCAGCTCCAGCACTTCGACGATCACGTCGAGCACCTGCTGCCAGTCGCCGGAACGCTCGCGGGTCATGCTCAGGCTGAAGCTGGGCCGGTTGTCGGCAATCACCACGCCATTGCGATCGAAAATCAAGCCGCGGGTCGGCGGAATCGGCTGCACATGAACGCGGTTGTTTTCCGACAGGGTCGAGTGGTACTCGTACTGGATCACCTGCAGGAAATACAGGCGCGCGATCAACACGCCAATCAGTACCACCACTGCAATGGCCCCGAACACGACGCGGCCACGCACCAGACGGGCGTCTTTTTCGTGGTCCTTGATGCGGATCGGCTGGGTCATGAGAGCGCAGAACTACTTGTGATAAGGGTGACCGGACAGCACGGTCCAGGCACGGTACAACTGTTCGCCGATCAGGATCCGCACCAGCGGGTGCGGCAAGGTCAGCGGTGACAACGACCAGCGCTGGTCAGCCCGGGCACAGACTTCCGGCGCCAGCCCTTCGGGGCCACCGACCATGAAGTTGACCGTACGCGAGTCCAGCCGCCAGCGATCGAGCTCGACCGCCAGTTGCTCGGTGCTCCAGGGCTTGCCATGGACTTCGAGAGTGACAACCCGCTCGTTCGGCCCGACCTTGGCCAGCATGGCTTCGCCTTCCTGACGGATGAAACGGGCCACGTCGGCGTTCTTGCCACGGGTATTGAGCGGTATTTCCACCAGTTCCAGCGCCAGCTCGGACGGAAGACGCTTGGCATATTCATGCCAGCCTTCTTCCACCCATTTAGGCATGCGTGAACCGACGGCGATCAGTCGCAGTCGCACAGCGGTCCCTTATTCCTGGTCTTTGTTGAGCTTGTTGAAGTGCTCGTGACCAACTTCAGGGCTGTGGTGTTTGCCATCGGCCGCACGGCTCTGCTCGGCACCTTTCCACAGGCGCTCCAGGTCGTAGAACTGACGGGCGTTGGAGGTCATCATGTGGACGATCACGTCGTCCATGTCCAGCAGTACCCAGTCGCTATCGCCCTTGCCTTCTTCACCCAACGGCTTGATGCCCAGGGCCTTGACCGCTTCGCGGACCTTGTCCAGCATCGCGCCGATCTGACGGTTGGAGGTACCGGTGGCGATGATCATGTAGTCAGTGATGCTCTGCTTGTCGCGAACATCAATCACCAGCACGTCCTGGGCCTTGACGTCTTCCAGGGCGGCTACGGCGATCTTGACCAGCTCGTCGCCTTTAGGCGGCTCGGCGGCGAGGACCTTTTCCGGCAGCGGGGCACTCTTGAATGTGCCTTTGCGTTTTACTTTGCTTTCGTTGTTGCTCGTCATATAAAACTCGTTTTGCTCGTAGTTCGGGGCTTCGATACACGTTGTTGCCACGTGCCTTGAAGCACTCCTATTCAGTTCGACGCACGGTAGAGCCCGTGCGCATCGATGTAGGCCAGGACCGCGTCGGGCACCAGGAAACGTACCGACTTACCGCTGGCCAGCAGTTGACGGATCTGGGTGGCGGATACCGCGAGCGGTGTCTGCCAGACGAATGCAATCTGTCCGCTCGGCCCCTTGAGGGCCAGCGGGTCGCTCACCGAGCGCGCTGCCAGCAGGTTGCGCAAGGCATCCGGCGGTTCGCTGTCGGCATCCGGGCGTTGCAACACCAGGATATGGCAATGCTGGAGCAACTCTTCCCAGCGGTGCCAAGTGGGCAGGCCGCAAAAAGCGTCCCAGCCCAAAAGCAGAAAAACCTGGTCGGATACGGCCAGTTCGGCGCGCATCAGTTCCAGGGTATCAATGGTGTAGGACGGTTTGTTCCGCTGCAATTC
Source organism: Pseudomonas sp. KB_15 (assembly GCF_052114525.1). Classification (NCBI taxonomy): domain Bacteria; kingdom Pseudomonadati; phylum Pseudomonadota; class Gammaproteobacteria; order Pseudomonadales; family Pseudomonadaceae; genus Pseudomonas; species Pseudomonas sp. KB_15. The sequence continues at coordinate 64,915 of NZ_JBFREX010000015.1, forward strand.
GCGGGCATCCACCACCAACGGCGCCACACCGGCCACCGCGCACTCGACCATCGCCAGACGGTCTTTGGCCGACACCTGCGGCGTATCCCGATGGGGCGGCCTGGCACTGGGTGTCAGACGCAGCTCATCGAGCGCCAGGGTTTCGGCGACTTCCAGCGCACCGCGCAAATGGCCGATGTGCACCGGGTCGAACGTTCCGCCCAGCACACCAATGCGGCGAGGGGCTGGCTCGCTGGCGGTGACCGGGGCTGACGGGTCGAAGTCGCCCAAGTCAGGCCGGCTCCTGTCCGCGCAACTGCCCGTCGCCGACCACGATGTACTTCTCGCAGGTCAGTCCTTCGAGGCCCACCGGGCCGCGGGCGTGCAGCTTATCAGTAGAAATGCCGATCTCGGCACCCAATCCGTATTCGAAGCCATCGGCGAAGCATGTCGGGGTGTTGATCATCACCGACGAGGAGTCGACTTCAGCCACGAAACGCCGGGTGTCGCCCTGATGTTCGCTGACGATCGAATCGGTGTGATGGGAACCGTAATGATTGATGTGCTCGATGGCCTGGTCCAGTCCGTCGACCACCCGGATCGACAAGATCGGCGCCAGGTATTCGGTGCTCCAGTCTTCTTCGGTAGCGACCACGGCATCGATGATTGCCCGGGTACGCTCGCAACCGCGCAGTTCGACGCCTTTTTCGCAGAACTGTGCTGCCATCGCCGGCAGGAAGTCCCTGGCAACGGCTTGATCCACCAACAGCGTTTCCATGGCGCCGCAGATGCCATAACGGTAAGTCTTGGCGTTGAACGCAATGCGCTGGGCCTTGGCCAGATCGGCGTGTTCACTCACGTAAACGTGGCARATGCCGTCCAGGTGCTTGATCACCGGGACACGGGCGTCACGGCTGACACGTTCGATCAGGCCACGGCCGCCACGGGGCACGATGACATCGACGTACTCAGGCATGGTGATCAGCGCGCCGACGGCAGCGCGATCCGTGGTTTCGACCACTTGCACCACGGCGGCCGGCAGACCGGCCTCGGCCAGGCCACGCTGAATGCAGGCAGCGATGGCTCGATTGGAATGAATGGCTTCGGAACCGCCACGCAGGATGGTCGCGTTACCGGACTTCAGGCACAGGCTCGCGGCATCGATGGTCACGTTCGGCCGCGACTCGTAGATGATTCCGATCACGCCCAATGGCACACGCATCTTGCCGACCTGAATACCGGACGGACGGAAACTCATGTCGCGAATCGCGCCAACCGGGTCCGGCAGTGCCGCAACCTGACGCAGGCCGACGATCATGCCGTCGATACGCGCCGGGGTCAGCGCCAGTCGTTCGAGCAGCGCTGGCTCAAGGCCACTGGCGCGACCGGCGGCCAAATCCAGTTCATTGGCCGACGTCAGCTCGGCGCGGGCAGCGTCCAGCGCATTGGCGGCAGCCTGCAGGGCGCGGTTTTTCTGCGCCGTGCTGGCGCGCCCGATCACGCGGGAAGCTTCGCGGGCAGCGCAACCCAGGCGGGTCATGTAGTCAAGAACGGACTCAGTCATGGTCTGGCGTGGTCTTTGATAAGGTCTTGGTAAAGAGTAAAGCGGCAGATTATAGCTGTCGCGCCCCGGGACTAACAGCGGTGACGGGCGGATGGTCGAAATGGAGGGGTATTTACCGACGTTCAGCCGGGATTAAGCGGCAAATTGTTATCATCACGACTCACTCAGCCCTGACAAACGCCAGCCATCATGTCCAATCTGACTGTTCGAGCGTCCGCCATGAGCCTGCCCGCGGGCCTCCCGGATGCGTTTTTCGACCGTGACGCGCAAATTCTGGCCCGGGATTTACTGGGCAAAGTCATTCGCCATCGAGTTGGCGACCTGTGGCTCAGCGCCCGGATCATCGAAACCGAAGCCTATTACTGCGCAGAAAAAGGCAGCCACGCCTCCCTCGGCTACACAGAAAAACGTAAGGCTTTGTTTCTGGATGGCGGCCACATCTATATGTATTACGCCCGGGGCGGCGATTCCCTGAACTTCAGCGCCCAGGGGCCCGGCAACGCCGTGCTGATCAAGTCCGCCTATCCGTGGGTCGATGAATTGAGCGGGCCGGCCAGCCTGGCACAGATGCTATTGAACAATCCCGATGCCCAGGGTCACCCTCGCCCGTCACAAAAGCTCTGCGCCGGGCAAACCCTGCTTTGCAAGGCAATGGGCCTGAAAGTGCCGGTGTGGGACGCCAAACGCTTCGACCATGAGATGCTGCTGGTGGAAGACGTCGGCCAGTCGCCCGCCCACATCATCCAGACCACGCGCCTGGGCATCCCACACGGGCGCGACGAGCACTTGATGTACCGCTTCGTCGACGGTGCCTACGCGGCTTATTGCACGCGAAACCCGCTACGACGGGGCCAGGTCGAAGGTCGCGATTATTTTGTGCTGACTTGACTACCCTGGACTTGAAGTAAAAGTGACTCCCTGTGGGAGCGGGCTTGCCCGCGAATGCGCCGTGTCAGGCGACACAAATATCGACAGGAAGGGCCCCTTCGCGGGCAAGCCCGCTCCCACAGGGTTCGGTGCCGTTACGAAAATTTGCGTTTGCCCACCAAGGGCCAATTGAATTCAATGGAGTGGTTTGTATGGGCCAATGGCTCGATAGCGTAACCGGTTGGTTGACGGTCAACCCGCAATGGCTGGCGGCAGCAATATTTCTGGTGGCCTTTGTGGAATGCCTGGCGATTGCCGGGCTGATTGTCCCCGGCACGGTTTTACTGTTCACCGTAGCGGTGCTTGCCGGCAGCGGTGCGTTGCCTCTGAGTGAAACCTTGCTGCTGGGTTTCCTCGCCGGTGTGTTGGGTGACGTGGTTTCGTATTTCCTTGGACGGCACTTTCACCAGAACATCCGGCGTCTGCCCGGTTTGCGCCATCACCCGGAATGGATTGCCGGGGCGGAGACCTATTTCCAGCGCTATGGCATCGCCAGCCTGCTGGTCGGCCGCTTTATCGGACCGTTGCGGCCAATGCTGCCAATGGTCGCCGGCATGTGCGACATGCCTTTCCCGCGGTTCATCGCCGTCAGCCTGCTGGCCGGTGCGGGGTGGTCGGTGGCCTATCTGCTGCCTGGCTGGGCCACCGGCGCGGCGATTCGTTTGCCGCTACCCGAAGGTTTCTGGCCTCAGGCCGGAATCGTTGTCGGCAGCATTGCCGTGATGGTCGGGCTGAGCGCCACCAGCAGCCTGCGCCAGCATCGCCGGGCTACAGMACTGATTGCCGGCATGAGCTGTCTGATTCTGGTGGCGCTGTTTATCGGTTTTCCGCACCTGAGTGCCCTCGACCAAGGGGTGATGACGCTGGTGCAAGAACATCGCAGCCCGATGCTCGATGAGGTCGCGGTGGTCTTCACGCTGATCGGCGAATTCCGCAACATGCTGCTGTTCAGCGCCCTGCTGGTCGCGTTGTTACTGATTACCCGGCAATGGCGCCAGGCGATCTTCGCCTGCAACACATTGTTCTTCACGGCGCTGGGCAACACCGTGACCAAACACTTTTTCGCCCGCATGCGTCCCGAGGTGCTCAGCGATCCGCTGACCAGCTACAGCATGCCCAGCGGTCACGCCTCCGGCTCCTTCGCGCTGTTCCTGACCCTGGCCGTACTGGCCGGTCGTGGCCAACCACCGCGGATGCGTCTGACCTGGTTGCTGGTGGGGTGCCTGCCGGCGCTGGCGATTTCGCTGTCGCGGGTCTATCTCGGCGCGCATTGGCCGACGGATGTATTGGCAGGCGCAATGTTGGCGGCGTGTATCTGTGCGGCCAGCCTATGGCTAAGTCAGCGCACTACCTCACTCAACGCGATGCCGTCCAAGGTCTGGTGGCTGGTGCTGCCATCGCTGGTGGCACTGTTCGGGGTCTTCGCGTTGTGGCATTTGCCAAATACGATGTTGCGGTATGCCTATTGAAAAACGAGGGCAGCCCTATCTGAAACTCCAATAAAAGAACCCCGACCAATCAGCCGGGGTTCTTTTATTGGAGTTTATGCTCGACCTGAACCGCCAGGACGTTTACGCATTTCCAGAATCAGTGCATCGGCGAGCTGGCATGCAGTCGTTGCGTATTCCTCGAAAGATTGACCGATGCCGGCGATTTTTAGCAGGTAACCTACAGCAGCTGCTTCCCAGGCCGCGCGTTCAGAACTGTAAACAATCATGATTTTAAATCCTTTTAGAGTATGAAATTACTCGCTTCATGCGAGTAGCGCCAAACTAATGAAAATGCCCATACCTGACAATGGTAGCTAACGCGCTCAATATTGACGAAATACTACTCAGGCAAACAACTCCCCCTGCAACTCATCCAGCAACGCCTGTATGGCATCCAGTCGTTGCTGCGGATCATCGAGCTGCAGCAAGTCGATCTTGTCCAGTTCGGCAAAGGGCAACAGGTACGCCAACTGATTGGCCAGTGACTGTTGTCCGGTCGCTTCGGTACCCATGTTGAGCGCTTCGACCATCGGGTGCTCGGCCAACGCCTTGAGCAACGCCACCAGATCGGCATCCTCGTCCTGCAGCGGTTGCTCCGGCTCATCTTCCAGCCACTCGACCTCGGCGATGGTCAACTGATCTCGCTGCACTTCGGTACGCAAAACGTGAAAGCGCCGTCCGCCCTGCACCCGGATCCCCAGCAGGCCGTTGTCCTGCTGTTTGAAATCGGTGATCAGCGCCTCGCACCCGACCAGGGCGTAACCGGCCGGGGCGATCCCGACTTCTTCGCCATCGAGGATGCACACCACGCCAAAACCGCCGCCCTGTTTCATGCAGCGGCCGATCATGTCCAGATAGCGTGCTTCGAAAATCTGCAAGTCGAGTATGCAGCCTGGAAACAGCACTGTGTTGAGCGGAAAAAGCGGCAGACTCATAGACATTTCCTTACACCACCATCGACACCGCCAACGGCAGCAACACCGCCGTGGCCACGCCCATCAGACTCATCGCCAGCGCCGCGAAGGCGCCGCACTCTTCATTTTCCTGCATCGCCACCGCCGTGCCGACCGCGTGGGCGGTCATGCCCAGCGCCATGCCGCGTGCCTCGGAACTGTGGACACCGAGACGGGTCAACAGGCTCGGGCCGAAGATCGCGCCGATCACGCCTGTAATCAACACGAACACCGCTGCCAGCGCCGCGACGCCACCGATCTGCTCAGCCACCAGCATCGCAATCGGCGAGGTCACCGACTTCGGCGCCATGGTCATCAGGATCATGTGCTCGGCACCGAACCACCAGCCCAGCAACACGCCCATGCCAGTAGCCACGACACCACCTATCACCAGCGTAGTAAATATCGGCCAGAACAACTGCCGAATCCGACGCAGGTTGAGGTAAAGCGGCACCGCCAGTGCGACCGTGGCCGGGCCGAGCAGAATACTGAGGATTTCGGTGCTCTTGCGGTACTCGGCGTAGGTCAGGCCGCAGCCCACCAGCACGCCGATCACCAGCAACATGGAGACCAGCACCGGCTGCAAAAAGATCCAGCGGGTTTTCTCGAATGCCGCAAGGACGAGTTGATAGGCGCCGAGGGTAATGCCAATGCCGAACAACGGATGGTGAATCACCGACGCCCAGGCGCCGTGCCAGTCGAAGATCATTGGCCGTCCTCTGGCTGAGCGTGACGCTTGACCATGCGCTGCATCAGCACCCCGGCGAAGGCCATCGAAAGCAGCAGCGACAACACCAGCGCACCGACAATCGCCCAGAAATCCGCCGCGATGTCAGCGGCATAGACCATCACGCCCACGGCTGGCGGCACCAGCAACAGCGGCAGGTAGCGCAGCAGACTGCCGGCCGCCAGGTTCAGTGGCTCGCCGACCTGGCCCCTGCAGATGAGGTACACCAGCAAAAGCAGCAACCCCACAATCGGCCCCGGCAGCACCGGCAAAAACAAATGATTGATCGCAGTGCCGAGCAATTGGAACAACACCAGCCATGTCAGGCCCCGTAACAACATTGTTGATCTCCTGCAAAATCCGTCATCCGCATTGGCCTGGCATTATAAGCATGCTCGCGCTATAGATCGGCATTCGCCAAAAGCATGGTCAGTTGACCGGAGCGTTTGGCCATGTTGATCTAAAGTGGTAAGCCGGGAGGTCAAATCCCCCCAACTCAAAACTATAAAACCGATGAACCCAAGGAGAGTCTCAATGCCCTATGTTCCAGTTGCAGAGCTCAAAGATTATGTCGGCAAGGAACTTGGACGTTCCGAATGGCTCACCATCGATCAGGACCGCATCAACCTGTTCGCCGAAGCCACAGGGGACTTTCAGTTCATCCACGTCGACCCGGTCAAGGCCGCGCAAACGCCATTTGGCAGCACTATCGCTCACGGCTTTCTGTCGCTGTCGCTGATTCCGAAATTGATGGAAGACATCCTCGTCATGCCCGAAGGCTTGAAGATGGTGGTCAACTACGGCCTCGACAGCGTGCGATTCATCCAGCCGGTCAAGGTCAATTCGCGGGTGCGRCTSAAGGTCGACMTGACCGAAGTCATCGAGAAGAAACCCGGCCAATGGCTGCTCAAGGCCACCACCACCCTGGAAATCGAAGGTTCGGACAAACCGGCGTATATCGCCGAACCCCTGTCCCTGTGCTTCGTGTAAACCTCCCCGGATGCGAAGCAGCTCCTGCTGTTTCGCGCCCTCTCGCGGTACCTCGCCCTATATAAGGACACATGGCTGCGGCATACTCCCTCGCCTAATTGCCCGGAATCCGCTATGCGCCCACTTGCACTCCTTGCCTTGACCCTGATGCTCACCGCTTGCGGCGACGGCGAATCGCCTTTGTCCCCCGACGCCCGCCTGCCGGACGGCGGACGCTATCGCGGCGACCTGGTCAATGGCTTGCTGCAAGGCAAGGGACGTATCGACTACCCGAACGGCAGCTGGTACGCCGGCGAATTCGACAAAGGCCAGTGGCACGGCCAGGGCGAATGGCACGGCAGCAATGGCGAAGTCTATCGCGGGCAGTTCAATCAGGGACTGTTCGACGGCCAGGGGGCACTGACCACCAACGCCAGCAGCTACAGCGGCGGCTTCAAGGCCGGCCGGCGCGACGGCGAAGGCACACTCAAAGAAAACGGCATGAGCTATCGCGGCGAGTTCAAGGCCGATCAATACGCCGGCCTGGGTCGTCTCGAACTTGAAGACGGCAGCTCCTACCAGGGCCAGTTCGCCCACGGCAAACCCAATGGCGAAGGCCAGCGCGGCGACGGCAACGGCAATCAGTTCACCGGGCACTTCGTCGACGGCCAACTTGAAGGCAACGGAACTTTCAATAGTGCCGATGGCGACATCTATGTCGGCAGCTTCAAGAACAATCAACTGCACGGCAAGGGCCGCTATGAAAACGCGGACGGCGATGTCTGGCTGGGCCAGTTCAAGGAAGGCTCGCTGAACGGCAAGGGTGAGTTGATCGGCACTGACGGCAGCCACTACATCGGCCAGTTCAACGACTGGCGTTTTTCCGGTCAGGGCCGACTGAACCTGGCCGACGGCAGCTTTTACACCGGTCAGTTCGACAACGACAGCTACCAGGGGCGCGGCACGTTGGTGCTGACCGATGGCACCGTGCTCAGCGGCACCTGGATCAACGGCCAGCGCGTGCGCGATGCCGAGGGCAAACTGCTGCCTGACACACTCGAACTCGGCCTGCTGGCACAGGGCCGCCTGCTCGACACAGTGCTGGCCAACGTTCCGGCCTCGACCCCGGCGGTGGAACTGTATTCGTTAACCCTGGGCGGTGATGGCAAGCAAAGTGTGTTTCTGCGCGAATCCGACTACGTCGCCAACATGCTCACTACCCGGTTCGGCACCTTTGGCCAGATCCGCCTGGTGAACCATCGTGACCACCTCGCCGACCGCCCTATGGCGACTCGGGAAAACTTGCGCCGCGCCGCCCTGACGCTGGCCGAACGCAGCGGTCCGGAAGACCTGATTTTCATCTACCTGACCAGCCATGGCACCAGCGAACACGAGCTGGTGCTTGACCAGCCGCGGATGGAACTGGCCGATCTGCCAGCCGACGAAATGGCCGCGGTGCTTGCCCCGCTGAAAAACCGCGACAAGATCATCGTGATTTCGTCCTGCTACTCCGGCGGTTTCATCCCCGCGCTCAAGGACGAACGGACCCTGATCATGACGGCCTCGCGGGCCGACCGAGTGTCCTTCGGCTGCTCGGAGGAAGCCAACTTCACCTACTTCGGCGACGCCCTGTTCGCCCAGGCCCTGAACCAGACCGATGATCTGGAACAAGCCTTCAAACGGGCCAAGGCCACTGTCGCCGAGCGTGAGCTGGCGGACGGCTTCGAAGCATCCGAACCACAGATCTGGGCACCGAAAACCGTCCTCTCGCACTGGCAACTATTGCGCAAACAACAGGCACGAAAAGCACTGCAAAGTGCATCGATGGAAAGCAAGGATGTAAACAGCAACTAAGCTGAACAGTATCAAGGGAGAAACACTATGTACTTGACGCCTCAGCATGTGCTGCTCGCCGGAGCCACCGGTTTGACGGGTGAACATCTGCTTGATCGCCTGCTTAACGAGCCAACGATTTCGCGGGTATTGGCGCCGTCACGCCGCCCCTTGGCCAAGCATCCCCACCTTGAAAACCCGGTCGGCGACCCGGCGGTGTTTCTGCCGCAATTGAACGGCCGTGTCGACATCGCCTACTGCTGCCTGGGCACCACCATCAAACAGGCGGGCTCGGAACAAGCATTCCGTGCGGTGGACCTGGATATGGTTGTGGCCTTTGCCAAACGCGCACGGGAGATGGGCGCACGGCACCTGATCGTGATCAGTGCTCTGGGAGCCGATCGCAGATCCTCGATTTTCTACAACCGGGTCAAAGGCGAGATGGAGTACGCATTGCGCGCGCAGAACTGGCCGCAGCTGACTATTTGCCGCCCTTCGCTGTTGCTGGGTGATCGCGCTGAGCCGCGCCTGGGCGAAAAAGTCGCAGGGCCGTTGTCACGGCTGATTCCTGGCAAATACCACGGCATCGAAGCGTGCCAGCTGGCCCGCGCAATGTGGCGCCTGGCGCTGGAAGAGCAGGATGGCGTGCGGGTTGTCGAGTCGGATGAGCTGAGGAAGTTGGGCAAGTAATTTTATGGTGCCCGAGCGGACCTCATCGCGGGCAAGCCCGCTCCCACAGGGTTTTGTGTCGTACATGAGTTTTGTAATCGCTGAACAACCTGTGGGAGCGAGCTTGCTCGCGATTGAGCGCGAAGTGCTCCCTTACAATCCACCCGTCGCCTGAAAATTCACGCCCAAAACCGTCAACACCGACAACGGCAACAGCAGTGTGTCGAGCAACGCACTGGCTGGCAGATCAACGCCCGGATAGCTCGGCGCTTGCGCGCCGAAACGGTCCATCGCGCAACAACCGCCATTCATCGCATACAAATCCAGCCGCGTCCCGGCGTACACCACCGGCGCCCCCGGCTTGGCCGCGTCGAGCGTGCGCGCCGTCGCGCACCCGGCCAATTGCAGCGCCAGCACAACCATCAGCAACTTATTCATCGCTGGTCAGATGATGCTCGCCCCAGCGCGGCAGCATGTCCTGAGGAATATTCAGCAGATTAAGGATCCGCGCCACGACGAAATCGATCAGGTCGTCGATGGTTTGCGGCTGATGATAAAAGCCCGGTGATGCCGGCAGGATCGTCACGCCCATGTTCGACAACTTGAGCATGTGTTCCAGATGAATGCTCGAATACGGCGCTTCACGGGGCACCAGGATCAACTGCCGACGCTCTTTCAGTGTCACGTCGGCSGCYCGTTCGATCAGGTTGTTGCAGGCGCCGGTGGCGATSGCCGATAACGTGCCCGTGGAACACGGCACCACCACCATCGCCGCTGGCGCGCCCGAACCCGAAGCCACCGGCGACATCCAGTCTTCCCTGCCGTACACCCGAATCTGCCCGGCGGCGGCCCCCGTGTATTCGGTGAGAAACGCCTGCATCATCTGCGGTTTGGACGGCAGCGTGACGTCCGTTTCGGTCGCCATCACCAATTGCGCGGCCCTGGAAATCAGGAAGTGCACTTCACGATCTTCCCGCACCAGACAGTCAAGCAGGCGCAGACCATATTGGGCGCCGGAAGCGCCGGTCATCGCCAGGGTGATGCGGTCCGGGCCGTTGTTCATTTCAGTGCCTCGGCGAGTTTGCCGTGCAGGCCGCCGAAGCCGCCGTTGCTCATGATCACCACGTGAGTACCGGGTTGGGCCTGGCTCTTCACGCGCTCGATGATGCCTTCCAGGGAATCACTGACAATCGACGGCACAGTGCACAGCGCTGCGGTGCCCGCCAGGTCCCACCCGAGATTGGCCGGTGCGTACCAGATCACCTGATCGGCATCGACCACGCTTTCCGGCAATCCGTCACGGTGCGCGCCGAGCTTCATCGAGTTGGAACGCGGCTCGATGATCGCAATCAGCGGTGCATCGCCGATGCGCTTGCGCAAGCCGTCGAGGGTGGTGGCGATGGCGGTCGGATGGTGAGCGAAGTCGTCATAAATGGTGATACCACGGACCTCCGCGACTTTCTCCATCCGGCGTTTCACGCTCTTGAAGGCGCTCAACGCAGCAATGCCCATGGACGGCACCACACCGACGTGGCGTGCGGCGGCAAGGGTCGCCAGGGCGTTGGCGACGTTGTGCTGGCCAGTCATGTCCCACTCGACCACACCCTGGGCAGCACCGTCGAACATCACTTCGAACTTCGAGCCATCTTCACTGAGCAGTTTGACCTGCCACTGACCGCCGGCACCGGTGGTTTGTACCGGGGTCCAGCAACCCATTTCGATGACGCGTTGCAGGGCTGGCTCAGTGGTCGGATGAATCACCAGGCCTTCGCTCGGGATGGTCCGCACCAGGTGATGGAACTGCCGCTCGATGGCTGGCAGGTCCGGGAAGATGTCCGCGTGATCGAATTCGAGGTTGTTCAGGATCGCGGTGCGCGGACGGTAGTGCACGAACTTGGAGCGCTTGTCGAAGAATGCACTGTCGTACTCATCGGCTTCGATGACGAAGAACGGCGTATCACCCAGGCGCGCCGACACCGAGAAGTTTTGCGGCACGCCACCGATGAGGAAGCCCGGGGCCATGCCCGCGTGCTCCAGCACCCAGGCCAGCATACTGCTGGTGGTGGTCTTGCCGTGCGTACCGGCAACCGCCAGCACCCAGCGACCTTGCAGCACGTGATCGGCCAGCCATTGYGGGCCGGAAACGTAAGGCAGGCCTTTGTTCAGCACGTACTCCACGGCCGGGTTGCCCCGCGACATGGCGTTGCCGATCACCACCAGGTCGGGGGCCGGATCGAGTTGTGCCGGGTCGTAGCCTTGAGTCAACTCGATACCCTGGGCTTCCAGTTGAGTACTCATCGGCGGATAGACGTTGGCRTCGSAGCCGGTCACATGATGGCCCAGCTCTTTGGCCAGAACCGCCATCGAGCCCATGAAAGTCCCGCAGATACCCAGAATATGAATGTGCATTAGTCGACCTCGTAAAACATGGCCGCAGGTTAGCGTAGGGTAGGAAAAATCGCACCTGATGTTTCAGATCTGAAGACGCCTTCGTCGGATCGCCGCGCGGAGCAAGCCCGCTCCCACATTGGTTTTATAGTGAACACAAATTTGTGAACACCTCCGAGCAAATGCGGGAGCGGGCTTGCTCGCGAATGGCCGCGACACGGTTTACCGGGCGATACCGTGTTTACGCAGCTTCCGATAGAGGGTATTGCGACTGACCCCAAGCTGCTCCGCCGTATGCGTCATATGCCAGCGTGTCTGCTCCAGTGTCGTGAGCAACGCCAGCCGCTCGGCATCTTCCAGCGGATGCTCCGACACCTCTTCAATCGCCGACACCACCGGACGCGCCTGTCGAATCATCGTCGGCAAATCTTCCAGACCGATCCGTCCGTCTTCACACAGTGCTGCCAACGTACGCAGCACATTGCGCAACTGCCGTACGTTGCCTGGCCAGGCAAAGCCCAGCAGAGCCTCTCGCGCCGGCCCGTCGATCAACACGGTTTCTCCGCCCGCCTCCTCGGCCAGCAAAAAATCGAGCAACCGGGATTTGTCACTGCGCTCACGCAAGGCCGGCAATGCAACTTCCAGCCCGTTGAGCCGGTAATACAAATCCTCGCGGAAGCTGCCGTCCTGCACGCGATCCAGCAAATTGCGGTGAGTGGCACTGATGATCCGCACATTCACCGATTCCGGCTCGCCACCGATCGGCACCACTTGCCGGTCTTCCAGTACTCTCAGCAACCGCGTTTGCAGGGCCAGTGGCATGTCACCGATTTCATCGAGGAACAATGTCCCGCCGTCGGCCTGTTGCAACTTGCCGCGCATGCCTTCCTTGCGCGCACCGGTAAAGCTGCCGCCGCGATAACCAAACAGCTCGCTTTCAATCAGGCTTTCGGGAATGGCCGCGCAGTTGAGGGCGACGAAGGCTTTTTCCGCCCGCTGGCTGGCGTGGTGCACCGCTTTCGCGAAGGCCTCCTTGCCGGACCCGGTTTCGCCGTTGATCAGCAGCGGCACGTCGCGCTCGTAGACGCGCAAGGCCTTGCGGAAGTCCGCCTGCAACGCCGCATCGTCCAGGCAAATGCCCGACAGGCGCGGTGCTTGTGCAACCATGGGAGCAGGCACCGTCGGAGTCGGCAGCGGCCGCCGCGCCTCACCGCGCAATACCGCGAACAGCTTGCGACCATCACGGGTGCGCAACGGCCAACTGGCCGCGGCATTGAGGCTCGCGCGCCCCAACAACTCATCGAGCGAGCAATCGAAAAACGCCTCCACCGGTTTACCCAGCAAGCCGCCGCGAATGTGTCCCAGCAGGTTCAGCGCACTCTGATTGACCGCGCAAATGCGCCCCTCTCCATCGAACGCCAGCAACCCTTCGCTGAACAAGCCAACGGACTCGGCCTGCAAGTGAAAACGCAGCAGCCATTGGTTGTCGAAGCAGCGCAGGAAGTAGCAGCTCTCGATCATCTTCGCCGACAGATTGACCAGCGCCATGGTATGGAACTGACTCTGCCGCGACACATCACGCCGCGCCGACGACACGTCGAGCACCGCCAGCAATTCGCCATGGGGATCGAAGACCGGGCTCGCCGAGCAGGTCAGGCCGGTGTGGCGGCCGCGAAAGTGTTCGTCCTGATGGATGGTCAGCGACTGACGCTCCACCAGGCAGGTGCCGATGCCGTTGGTGCCTTCGCAGGCCTCGCTCCAGTCGGCGCCGAGCCAGAGCCCGGCACGTTCGAAAATCTGTCGCTCGGCGGGCGCGGTGACGCAGTTGAGGATCACGCCGCGGGCGTCGGTCAGCAAGACCGCATGGCCGGCGCCGGAGAGTTGCTGGTGCAGGCTGGTCATTTCATTGCCGGCGATGTGCAGCACTTGCTGCAAGCGTTCGCGGCTTTCGAGGACACGGCCATGTTCCAGCACCGTCGGCGCGATGCTCAGGGCCGGATCGAGGTGATAGTCCTCAAGGCAACGCAGCCAGGAACGGGCGATGGACGGATCGCTGCCGGGGCCGTGCAGGTGGGTCTTGCCCTGGGTCACGGTCAATACTTGCTGGGCATGGCGACTCAAATGATTGTCGTGCATTTCTTATTATTCTCCCAGAAAGATCTGGCTCGCCTCCGTGTAGCAGCTGCCGCAGGCTGCGTTCGGGCGCGGAGCGGTCGTAAAACCTGTGTCCCGGATTTCATTGCCGAACCGAGGCGAGTGCTTCGCCCTCGAACACAGCCTTCGTCAGCTGCTACATGTGCATTGCGTTATGTGATGCCGAGCATCCTCCAGCCTGACCCGCATTGCAATGCCGGCAAGACCGCTCGGTCACACACCGTGCCAAAAACGGTACAAAGTGTCACGAGGGCTGTACCGAAAGCGTCACAAGCTAACCCCGTTTGTCCGACAAAAACTACGCAAGGCCTTGATTTGCCTGACATGCAAGGCACTGGCCCGGCCCTTGCTCTACGCTTAAAGCAAGCGCACATGCGCGACTCCCTATAAGCACAAAAGCAAGGAGAAACCACCATGCGTTACGCTCACCCCGGTACTGAAGGCGCTATCGTTTCGTTCAAGAGCAAATACGGTAACTACATCGGCGGCGAGTTCGTCGCGCCTGTCAAAGGTCAGTACTTCACCAATACCTCGCCAGTGAATGGCCAACCAATTGCCGAATTCCCCCGTTCCACGGCCGAAGACATCGACAAGGCCCTGGACGCCGCCCACGCCGCTGCCGATGCGTGGGGCGCCACCTCCGCCCAGGCGCGCTCGCTGGTGCTGCTGAAAATCGCCGACCGCATCGAGCAGAACCTGGAAACCCTGGCGATCACCGAATCCTGGGACAACGGCAAGGCCGTGCGCGAAACCCTCAACGCCGACATCCCGCTGGCTGCCGACCACTTCCGCTACTTCGCCGGTTGCCTGCGCGCCCAGGAAGGCAGCGCTGCCGAAATCGACGGCAACACCGTGGCCTATCACATCCATGAACCGCTGGGTGTGGTCGGGCAGATCATCCCGTGGAACTTCCCGATCCTGATGGCCGCCTGGAAGCTCGCCCCGGCTCTGGCTGCGGGTAACTGTGTGGTGCTCAAGCCTGCCGAACAAACCCCGCTGGGCATCACCGTGCTGGTCGAACTGATCGGCGACCTGCTGCCACCGGGCGTACTGAACATCGTGCAAGGCTTCGGCAAAGAAGCCGGCGAAGCGCTGGCCACCAGCAAGCGCATCGCCAAGATTGCCTTCACCGGCTCGACCCCGGTCGGCTCGCACATCATGAAATGCGCGGCCGAAAACATCATTCCGTCCACCGTGGAGCTGGGTGGCAAATCGCCAAATATCTTCTTCGAAGACATCATGAAGGCCGAACCGTCTTTCATCGAGAAAGCCGCCGAAGGCCTGGTGCTGGCGTTCTTCAACCAGGGCGAAGTCTGCACCTGCCCTTCCCGCGCCCTGGTGCAGGAGTCGATCTACGACGAATTCATGCAGGTGGTGATGAAGAAAGTCCTGCAGATCAAACGAGGCGACCCGCTGGACACCGACACCATGGTCGGCGCCCAGGCGTCCGAACAGCAATTCGACAAAATCCTTTCGTACCTGGAAATCGCCAAGGGCGAAGGCGCCGAACTGCTGACCGGCGGCAAGGTGGAAAAACTCGAGGGCAACCTGGCGAGCGGGTATTACATCCAGCCGACCCTGCTCAAGGGCACCAACAAAATGCGTGTGTTCCAGGAAGAAATCTTCGGTCCGGTGGTGAGCATCACCACCTTCAAGGACGAAGCCGAAGCCCTGGCCATCGCCAACGACACCGAGTTCGGCCTGGGTGCCGGCCTCTGGACCCGCGACATCAACCGCGCCTACCGCATGGGCCGCGCCATCAAGGCCGGTCGTGTGTGGACCAACTGCTACCACCTGTACCCGGCGCATGCCGCGTTCGGTGGTTACAAGAAGTCCGGCGTCGGCCGTGAAACCCACAAGATGATGCTCGACCACTATCAGCAGACCAAAAACCTGCTGGTGAGTTACGACATCAATCCGCTGGGCTTCTTCTAAAAACCGGGGCGACACAGGTGTTTCTGTGTCGCCCTTCAAGCAGCCATCGCGAGCAGGCTCGCTCCCACAGTGGATCCGGGCTGGCTCCTCAATAGTGAATTCACCCCATAACCCTGTGGGAGCGAGCCTGCTCGCGATGGCGTCTTAAATGACACAACACAAAAGCCTGGCCGCTCTGGCACGGGCCTTGCGTACCCGTCATTCAGGAATTGCACCCAAACCGTCGTACCCGAAAGTCCAAAAGATCGAACAATAAAAAATAGAGAGGACTTATGACTACTTCTTCCACACAGCTCAAACCCACACTCGGTACCCTGCATTTATGGGGGATTGCTGTCGGCCTGGTGATTTCCGGCGAGTATTTCGGCTGGAGTTACGGCTGGGGCACCGCAGGCACACTGGGATTTCTCGTCACCGCGTTGATGGTGGCGACGATGTACACCTGTTTCATCTTCAGTTTCACCGAACTGACGACTGCGATTCCCCACGCTGGCGGGCCATTTGCCTATAGCCGCCGGGCCTTTGGTGAAAAAGGCGGGTTGATCGCCGGCATCGCCACCCTGATCGAATTCGTCTTTGCGCCACCGGCCATCGCCATGGCGATCGGCGCCTACCTCAACGTGCAATACCCGGAACTGGACCCGAAGATCGCCGCCGTTGGCGCCTATTTCGTGTTCATGGGTCTGAACATCCTCGGCGTCAGCATCGCTGCCACCTTTGAGTTGGTGGTCACTGTGCTGGCCGTCGCTGAACTGCTGGTGTTCATGGGCGTGGTCGCGCCGGGCTTCAGTTTCAGCAACTTTGTGCTCAACGGCTGGTCAGGTGCCAATGAGTTCACGATGGGCTCGATTCCTGGCATTTTCGCCGCCATTCCCTTCGCGATCTGGTTCTTTCTCGCCATCGAAGGCGCAGCCATGGCCGCCGAAGAAGCCAAGGACCCGAAACGCACCATCCCCAAGGCCTACGTCAGCGGCATTCTGACCCTGGTGTTCCTGGCCATCGGCGTGATGGTAATGGCGGGCGGCGTCGGCGACTGGCGTCAACTGTCGAACATCAACGATCCATTGCCCCAGGCGATGAAAGCCGTGGTCGGCAACAATTCGACCTGGATGCACATGCTGGTATGGATCGGTTTGTTCGGCCTGGTGGCGAGTTTCCACGGGATCATTCTTGGCTATTCACGGCAGTTCTTCGCCCTGGCTCGCGCCGGTTACCTGCCCAAAGGGCTGGCCAAACTCTCGCGCTTCCAGACGCCGCACCGGGCGATTCTGGCCGGCGGTGTGATCGGCATTGCGGCGATCTACAGCGATGGCCTGGTCAACCTGCAAGGCATGACCCTGACGGCGGCAATGATCACCATGTCGGTATTCGGCGCCATCGTGATGTACATCATCAGTATGCTGAGCCTGTTCAAGCTGCGTAAAACCGAACCCAACCTGGAACGCACCTTCCGCGCCCCGGGTTATCCGATCGTGCCGGGGATCGCGCTGTTTCTGGCAGTGGTGTGCCTGGTGGCGATGGCGTGGTTCAACACCTTGATCGGCCTGATTTTCCTCGGTTTCATGGCTGCCGGTTACCTGTATTTCCAGCTGACCGCCAGGCAACGTTCCGAGGCACCGGCAGACGCTATGCTCGAAGGTATATGAAATGCACCGGTGCCGGGCCCACTGCCCGGCACCTGCATTATTGAAGTGCACACAATTCCCATGTGGGAGCGGGCTTGCTCGCGAAGGCGTCGTGTCAGTCGACATCCATTTTGAATGACACACCGTATTCGCGCAAGGAAGTGATGGCCAAGGCCAGCCCGGCGCGCTCCGGGGATTTTCTGGCCGGCGTTGCGGCCCTTAACGATGGCGAGCGCGTGGCCGCTCAAATGGCCCTGGCCGACACCCCGCTCACCCACTTCCTGCAGGAAGTGTTGATTCCCTATGAGTCCGATGAAGTCACCCGACTGATCATCGACACCCACGACAAACAAGCCTTCGCGGTCGTCAGTCACCTCACCGTCGGCGGTTTTCGCGACTGGCTGCTCAGCGATGCCGCCGACGAACAGGTCCTGCGCGCCCTCGCCCCCGGCCTCACCCCGGAAATGGTTGCCGCCGTTTCGAAGATCATGCGCGTGCAGGATCTGGTGCTGGTGGCGCAGAAAATCCGCGTGGTCACGAAGTTTCGCGGCACCCTGGGGCTGCGCGGTCGACTGTCCACACGCCTGCAACCGAATCACCCCACCGACGAACCGGCCGGCATTGCCGCGAGCATTCTCGACGGCCTGCTGCACGGCAATGGTGATGCAATGATCGGCATCAACCCGGCCACCGACAGCATCGCCTCGATCTGCGCCATGCTGGAAATGCTCGACGCAATCATCCAGCGCTACGAGATCCCGACCCAGGCATGCGTGCTGACCCACGTCACCACTTCTATTGAAGCGGTAAATCGCGGCGTGCCGCTGGATCTGGTCTTCCAGTCGATTGCCGGCACCGAGGCGGCCAACGCCAGTTTCGGCATCAACCTCAACCTATTGCAGGAAGGTTACGATGCAGGATTGAGCCTCAATCGCGGCACACTCGGGCAAAACCTGATGTATTTCGAAACCGGCCAGGGCAGCGCGCTGTCGGCCAACGCCCATCACGGCGTCGATCAACAAAGCTGCGAAACCCGCGCCTACGCCGTGGCACGACATTTCAAACCGTTTCTGGTCAACACTGTCGTCGGTTTCATTGGCCCGGAATACCTGTACAACGGCAAACAGATCATCCGCGCCGGCCTCGAAGACCACTTCTGCGGCAAGCTTTTGGGCGTGCCCATGGGCTGCGACATCTGCTACACCAACCACGCCGAAGCCGACCAGGACGACATGGACACCCTGCTGACCCTGCTGGGCGTGGCCGGGATCAACTTCATCATGGGTATCCCGGGCTCCGACGACATCATGCTCAACTACCAGACCACTTCGTTTCACGACGCGCTCTATGCCCGCCAGACCCTGGGCCTGAAGCCTGCACCGGAGTTCGAACAATGGCTGGCGAAAATGGGCATATTCACTCAAGCGGACGGCAGGATTCTCTTCGGCGACAGCCTGCCACCGGCCTTTCGGCAGGCCTTGGCGCAATTGGGATGAGCAATGACATGGATAAACTACCCTTCGATCCTCACAACCCTTGGCTGGAACTGCGGCGTCTGACGCCAGCGCGGATTGCCTTGGGCCGAACCGGCACCAGCATTCCCACCCACGCACAACTGGACTTCCAGTACGCCCACGCTCAGGCGCGGGATGCAGTGCATCTGCCATTCGATCATGCAGCACTCAGCTCGCAATTGGCCGAACGCGGACGCGAAAGCCTGTTGCTGCACAGCGCGGCAACGGATCGCAACATGTACCTGCAACGCCCCGACCTGGGGCGAAAACTCAGTGATGCATCCGCGCAGACCCTGCGTGATTACGCGGCGGCCCATCCGGGTGGCGTGGATCTGGTGATTGTGGTCGCCGACGGCCTGTCGGCACTGGCCGTCCATCGCCACACCCTGCCGTTTCTGGCGCGCTTCGAAGAGCAAATGGCAGACGACTGGACCATCGCGCCCGTCATACTCGTGGAACAGGGCCGAGTGGCGGTCGCCGATGAGATCGGTGAGTTGCTTGGCGCAAAAATGACCGTGATCCTCATCGGCGAACGCCCTGGCCTCAGCTCCCCGGACAGCCTGGGTTTATATTTCACCTACAATCCAAAGGTCGGCCTGACGGACGCGTGGCGCAATTGCATCTCCAATGTCCGGCTCGAAGGGCTGAGCTACGGCATGGCGGCACACCGTTTGCTGTATTTGATGCGCGAAGCCTGCCGGCGGCAGTTGTCAGGGGTCAATCTGAAGGACGAGGCGCAGGTTCAGACACTGGAGTCAGACGCAGGAACTGACATGAAAGGTAATTTCCTGCTCGGCCCGCCGAATGCCTGAACCGCTTGCGCATTGCACACTCGTACCAGTTTCAGGCAGGATCGTTGCGCGGCCGCCAAGGGTTTCCCATTGCCGTCAGAGACGTAAGACAGCCACTTGAAGACGAGACCTACCATGCGGATTATTCAAGCGACCCTCGAACACCTGGACCTGCTGACCCCATTGTTCGTCAAATATCGCGAGTTTTATGGTTCCCTGCCGTATCCGGACTCGTCCCGGGCGTTCCTCGAGAAACGTCTGCGTCGCAAGGAATCGGTGATCTACCTGGCGCTGTCAGATGACGACAGCAACAAACTGATGGGCTTCTGCCAGTTGTACCCAAGCTTTTCCTCGCTTTCGCTCAAACGTGTGTGGATCCTCAACGATATTTATGTCGCCGAAGACGCCCGCCGTCAGTTGGTGGCCGATAACCTGATCCGCACCGCAAAAAAAATGGCCAAGGAAACCAATGCCGTGCGCATGCGTGTTTCCACCAGCAGCAACAACGAAGTCGCGCAGAAAACCTACGAGTCCATCGGATTCAAGGAAGACACCGAGTTCAAGAACTATGTGCTGCCGATCAGCGACGAACTCTGAATCGCCTGCACCTATGGGAGCGAGCAGGCTCGCTCCCATAGGTTCGGTATCAAGCCATCGGTCAGTCATGACATCCCTCGCTACAATCTCGACGCGATTTTCACCTCTCGCCTCGTATAATCCCGATCTTCCCGGCTTGTAAGAAAAACTACCCCTATACGTAGTCTTACGCGAAGTCATCCGCACAGGCCTGCTGAGTCGGGCCATTACCACAGGTGCTTTCCATGGATTTCAACCCGATCGACATTGTCCTGCATCTCGACGTCTACCTCGACATGCTTGTAACCAACTACGGGGCATGGATCTACGCCATTCTGTTTATGGTGATCTTCTGTGAAACCGGCCTGGTGGTTATGCCCTTCCTGCCGGGCGACTCCCTGTTGTTCATCGCCGGGGCCGTGGCGGCCGGTGGCGGCATGGACCCGGTACTGCTCGGCGGTCTGCTGATGCTGGCGGCGATTCTGGGTGATAGCACCAACTACATCATTGGACGAACGGTGGGTGAAAAACTGTTCAGCAATCCGGACTCGAAGATCTTCCGTCGTGACTACCTGCAACAAACCCACGATTTCTACGACAAGCATGGCGGCAAAACCGTGACCCTGGCGCGCTTCCTGCCAATCATCCGCACCTTTGCACCATTCGTCGCCGGTGTGGGGAAAATGCCGTATCCACGCTTCTTTGCCTTCAGTGTCTTCGGCACTGTCCTGTGGGTCGGCGGTCTGGTGACACTCGGCTATTTCTTCGGCAACGTGCCATTCATCAAGAGGAACCTGTCGCTACTGGTAGTCGGCATCATCCTGTTGTCGCTGCTGCCGATGATCATTGGCATCGTGCGTAACCGCCTGGCGGGTTCGAGCTCCAAAGCCGAATCGCGCTGACACGATGTGGTCCCTGAGCGCCTGGCGTCGCCGGCGCACCCTGGCAAAGCACCCGATTGCCGATGACATGTGGCAACGGGTGCGTCATCACCTGAGCTTTCTCGATGGCATCAGTGCCGCCGAAGACCAATGGCTGCGCGAAGCCTGCGTGTTGTTCCTCGAAGACAAGCACCTGAGCGCCCTGCCCGGCGTCGAACTGCATCAGGAGCAACGCTTGCTGCTCGCAGCCCAGGCGCAACTGCCGCTACTGCACCTCGGCGACCTGAACTGGTATCAGGGCTTCCACGAAATCATTCTCTACCCCGACGACTTCCTCAGCCCCCAGCGCCATCGCGATGCCAGCGGCGTCGAACACGAATGGGACGGTGAACACAGCGGTGAGGCCTGGCAGCAAGGCCCGATCATCCTCGCCTGGCCCGGCGTAATGGCCAGCGGTGGCTGGGAAGGCTACAACCTGGTGATTCACGAACTGGCGCACAAACTCGACATGCTCAACGGTGACGCCAACGGCCTGCCGCCGCTGCACCCTGACATGCGGGTCAGCGAATGGGCCAGTGTCATGCAAGCGGCCTACGAAGACCTCAACCGGCAACTGGACCACAATCCCGATGCCGAAACCGCCATCGACCCATATGCCGCGGAAAATCCCGGCGAATTCTTCGCCGTCACCAGCGAATACTTCTTCAGCGCCCCGGATTTGCTGCACGAGGCTTATCCACAGGTGTACCAGCAGTTGAAGCTGTTCTATCGCCAGGACCCGCTGGCGAGGTTGAAGCAACTTCAGGCGCACGACCCTGTCTATCAGGCACACCAGTGAGCGCCATACGACTTCTGGTACATGGCGTCGACCCAGGAATATGCCTATAATCGCCGCCACTTTTTGGCCAATCCGGCCAAGTTTTTTTGGTCAACTAACGGGGGCAACGCCCAATGAGCTACAGCAAGATTCCGGCTGGCAAAGACCTGCCGAACGACATCTACGTCGCGATCGAGATTCCGGCCAACCACGCGCCGATCAAATACGAAATCGACAAAGACAGCGATTGCCTGTTCGTTGACCGTTTCATGGCCACCCCAATGTTCTACCCGGCCAACTACGGTTACATCCCGAACACCCTGGCTGACGACGGTGATCCCCTCGAYGTGCTGGTCGTAACCCCTTACCCGGTTGCTCCAGGTTCGGTGATCCGCGCGCGTCCGGTCGGCATCCTGAACATGACCGACGACGGCGGCGGCGATGCCAAAGTCATCGCAGTCCCACACGACAAGCTGTCCCAGCTGTACGTCGACGTGAAGGAATACACCGATTTGCCAGCGCTGCTGATTCAGCAGATCGAGCACTTCTTCGCGAACTACAAAGATCTCGAAAAAGGCAAATGGGTGAAGATCGAAGGCTGGGCCGGCGCAGACGCCGCCCGCGACGCGATCACCAAGTCGGTTGCTGCCTATAAAGGTTAAGAGCAGTCGCAAGCTTCAAGCGACAAGCTGCAAGAAAAACCCCGGTTGATCCGGGGTTTTTTGTTGGTGCTTGATTCGTACGCCAAACACAGTGTTTAACCAGGCTCGATCTCGGTTTTTTCTTGTTTAAAATTCCCCAAGAGCGTCTTACATCCAGTCGTAAATTTCCCGCGAAATTTGAACGAGGCGTTTATTCAAACCCTTGTTAGCCGTCAGTAGACTCGTGTTCATGAAAAAGAACACTAGCGGCCCACGCTTCAAAGCGCTCCTCGAAGCAGCGAGCATCACGACCACCGGATTTGCCGAATTTCTGGATACGGCTCCGCAAAATGTACATAACTGGTACACCCGCGGTGTGCCCGCCCATTGCATGGAAGAAGTCGCCAGAAAACTCTCCGTCAGCAGCGACTGGCTGAAAACCGGCGAAGGCTCTAAAGACGCCCAACACCTGCGCCTGCTCGACGAATCCGGCAACACCTTCGATGCCCAGACCATACGCGGTGTCTATACGGTCATCGAGCCTGTCGACGTCGAACTGCCTTTGTACAAAGAAGCTGTCATCGCCCCGGGCTCCAACAAAACCCACGTCATAGAAGACCCCGGGCAATCCATCCGCCTGCCCCGCAACCACCTTGATTCTCTGGAAATCAACCACGCCGACGCCATCTGTGCCGTCATGAGCGGTAATAGCATGGGCGAGAAAATTGAAGACGGTTCGACCCTGGCGATTGACCGTGGCCTGACCCAGATTATCGATGGCGAGATCTACGCCATCGAACATGACGGCATGCTACGCATCAAGTACCTGCACCGCCTACCGGGCAACTCCCTGCGACTGCGCAGCCACAACCGCGCCGAGTACCCGGATGAAATCTTCAGGGCCGCACAAATCGAAGAGCAGAACATCAGGGTGCTGGGCTGGGTGTTCTGGTGGTCTACCCTGAACAAACGGCGGCCGGCGGTGCCATTTCTTTAAGCGCTCCTGAACCTCCATCGGCCACCCACCCGGGTGGCCTAACGGCTCTGCATGGCACTTCCCGCTGGGAATTTCCGTCAAACCTGCGTATGCTGCGCCCCACATTTGCGCATCGACCCGCCCCGCGGCTCAGATGCGCTGACCTGACAGATGACTTTCTCACCAGGTCCCACAGCCGGACGCAAGATCCGGGTGTACGTTTTGAAGGCTGGCGCGGTTTACCAAAAATGATCCAAGCCAGTCCCCGAGAAGCCGGCCACAAGCCGGCTTTTTAATTGTCCAAAATAATCCTGTCCCATCCAAGAATCCTCCCGACAGCCTGGCTATTCCGGGCGCTTCAGGCATTCCCCCTGTCCGATGGTGCTCAACGCCATTTGTAAGGGGCCGGCGAACGCACCTTCCGAGCCCAGCCGATGAGGGCAAGTAAGCCGGCATGACCGGATTTGATCTTGAGGTGGTGGAGTGTGGGCGTTTTGAGAGTTGAGCCAGCGCCTTCGAGCGACCCTGCGGCCGGGTTGCTCGAAGGCGCTCTGGTTACTTCAGGTTGCCGCTGAGGAACTGCTGCAGGCGTTCGCTTTTGGGGTTGCCCAATACGTCCTCGGGGGCGCCCTGCTCTTCGACCCGCCCCTGGTGCAGGAACAGCACCTGGTTCGACACTTTGCGCGCAAAGCTCATTTCGTGGGTCACCATGATCATGGTGCGGCCTTCTTCGGCCAGGCCCTGGATCACCTTGAGCACTTCGCCCACCAGTTCCGGGTCCAGGGCCGAAGTCGGCTCGTCGAACAGCATGATCTCCGGCTCCATGCTCAAGGCACGGGCAATGGCGACCCGCTGTTGCTGACCACCCGAGAGGAACGCCGGGTATTGGTCGGCCACCCGCGACGGCAGGCCCACCTTGTCCAGGTAACGCCGGGCGCGCTCCTCTGCATCCTTCTTGCTGACGCCCAGCACCCGGCGTGGGGCCATGGTGATGTTTTCCAGCACCGTCATGTGGCTCCACAGGTTGAAGTGCTGGAACACCATCGCCAGACGAGTACGGATGCGTTGCAGTTCATTGGCGTCGGCCACACGCATGCCGTGGCGGTCATGAACCATTTTAATCGGCTGGTTGTCCAGGCTCATGGCGCCGTCGTTGGGCGTTTCCAGGAAGTTGATGCAACGCAAAAAGGTGCTCTTGCCCGAACCACTGGCGCCGATCAGGCTGATGACGTCGCCGGTCTTGGCGCTTAGCGAAACGCCCTTGAGGACTTCATGGTTGCCGTAGCTTTTGTGCAGGTTTTCAACGGTCAGTTTGTACATGAACAAGCATCCTGAATTAGTGAGCCGGGCCGAGGAAAGACAACCAGCGGCGTTCAGCCAGGCGGAACAGGCCGACCAGAGAGAAAGTGACTGCCAGGTAGATCAACGCGGCGATGCCGAAGGACTGGAAGGTCAGGAAGGTCGCCGAGTTGGCGTCCCGTGCGACTTTCAGGATGTCCGGGATGGTCGCGGTGAAGGCCACGGTGGTCGAGTGCAGCATCAGAATCACTTCGTTGCTGTAGTAAGGCAGCGAACGACGCAGGGCTGACGGCATGATCACGTAGGCATACAGCTTCCAGCCGGTCAGGCCGTAAGCCTTGGCGGCCTCGACTTCGCCGTGGTTCATGCTGCGAATGGCCCCGGCGAAGATCTCCGTGGTGTAGGCACAGGTGTTCAGGGCGAAGGCCAGGATCGTGCAGTTCATCGCATCGCGAAAGAACGCATCCAGTACTGGCTGAGCGCGCACGGCGGCCAGGCTGTAAATGCCGGTGTAGCAAATCAGCAACTGGATATACAGCGGTGTGCCGCGGAACAGGTAGGTGTAGAACTGCACCGGCCAGCGCACCCAGACATTGGTTGAGACCCGGGCAATCGACAGCGGGATCGACATCACGAAGCCGAAGAAGATCGAGGCGCTGAGCAGCCAGAGGGTCATGGCCAGCCCGGTGATGTGATTGCCGTCCTGGAACAGGAAAGGTTTCCAGTATTCCTGCAGTAGCTCGATCATCGCACGGCCTCCCGGGTGCCTGCGGCGTAGAAGATTTCCATCCGGCGCAAGACGTAGTTCGAAACGGTGGTTATCACCAGATAGATCAGGGCGGCCAGCAGCAGGAAGAAGAACAGCTGATAGGAACTCTTGCCCGCGTCCTGAGCCACCTTGACCAGATCGGCCAGGCCAATGATCGACACCAGCGCGGTGGCCTTGAGAATCACCATCCAGTTGTTGCCGATGCCCGGCAGGGCAAAGCGCATCATTTGCGGGAACACCACTAAGCGAAAGCGCTGGGCTCGGGTCAGGCCGTAGGCGGTAGCCGCTTCCATCTGCCCTCGCGGTACGGCGAGGATGGCGCCGCGGAAGGTTTCAGTGAAATACGCCCCGTAGATGAAGCCCAGGGTAATGACCCCGGCACTGAAGGGGTTGATCTCGATGTATTCCCATTCCATGAAATCGGTGAACGAGGTCAGCCAGGTTTGCAGGCTGTAGAAAATCAGCAGCATCAGCACCAGGTCCGGCACTCCGCGGATCAGCGTGGTGTAGGCCTGCGCAGGGACGCGCAGCAGTGCTGATTTCGAAAGCTTGGCACTGGCGCCGATCAGGCCCAGGCCAACGCTTACCAGCAAGCACAGAAAGGATAATTTGACAGTCATCCACGAGCCTTGCAGCAGCAGCGGGCCGAAGCCCTTGAGGCTGAAGCCTGACAGCCCCAGAATCGTCAACAGGTTTTCTAACATTGGGCAGCCCTACATCAATCCGAAAAGCGCCCATCCGCAAATGGGCGCAGGGTCATTATTTGCCGCTGTAGAGATTCAGATCGCCAAAGTGTTTCTGCTGGACGGCCGCATAGGTGCCATTGTCGTGCAGCGCCTTGATACCTTTGTTCAGCAAGGCCTGGAGTTCGGCGTTGCCTTTGGTCAGCCCCACGGCGGTTTTGGCTGGCAGTAGCGGGCTTTCGACCGGCTCGCCGACCTGGAAGTCGGCGCCTGGTGGCGACTTCAGGAAGCCCAACTCGGCTTGCAGCATGTCCTGGATTGAGGCATCGAGGCGTCCGGAGATCAGGTCAGCGTACACCTGGTCCTGGTTGGCGTAGGCCTGTGTCTCTACGCCGGCCTTGTCCAACACCGCCTTGGCGTAGGCTTCCTGGATGGTGCCTTGCTCGTAGCCGACTTTCTTGCCCTTGAGGGAGGCCGGATCGGTGCCGAAGGCCGCGCCTTTCTTGAATACCAGCGCGGTCGGGCCAGAGAACAGCTCGTTTGAGAAATCGATGACTTTCTCACGCGCTGGCGTGGCGGTCATGGAAGAGATCACGCCGTCGAACTTGTTGGCCTTGAGGCCGGGAATCATGCCGTCGAAGTCACTTTCGACCCATTTGCACTTGACCTTCAGCTCGGCGCAGATCGCGTTGCCCAAGTCGATATCGAAGCCCACCAGGCTGCCATCGGCAGCCTTGGATTCGAACGGCGCATAAGAGGGGTCGACGCCAAAACGCAACTCCTTGTACTCCTTGGCCAGCGCAGAACCGGCAGCCATACACAAAGCCAATGCAGAAATGGTGAGAAATGCTTTTTTCATTGTTTTATTCCCAGGGACCATCGAAAGCGCTTGTGCCGCAAGAGCGCATGTACTGCGTGGCGATATGTCCTATGCACACGCAGATACTTGTACAGACAAGCATATGCAATCACTCGGCCAATTCGCGGATTGGGCGTTCGAGAAAGCGCGTACAGCCCTCTGCGATGGGCTTGGCAGGCAGGTGAGTGCAGAGGTTGGGGTAGCTGCCAGGCTGTTACCGAAGCAGGTTTTTACACCCGGCTGGGGTATGCGGTAACAAAGTGTGAGATCAAGGACGCCGACTCTTCTGGCTAAACCCGTGAGCGACCTCTTGTACCTCAACCTCACGGATAGCTGAACGATTTCACTAACGTCAACTCCCCCACCGCACGCATCGGCACCAGGAACGTTTCCATTTTTTCGCTTGGCGTTCCCTCCTCGGTAATCAGCGTCACCTGCGCTGTGGTCAGCGCTTGCACCGCGTCTTCCTGCCCCTCCTCATCACTGCTGTACCCACCGCCGAAGTAGTTCACATACACCAGATATTGCCCCTTGATTGGCGCGGGCATGGCGAAGATTTCCGGGCCGTAGCCAGTGGTGACGTCGACGTCGAGCGCCGCGCCATTGGGGGCTACGCGGTCGCCGTACCAGATGTGCGCACCGTCGGGGGTAATCAGGTGCAGGTCGAGGTCGGTATTGTCGCTGTCCCAGGACAACAACACGCGTAGTTTGGCCGGGGTCGCACCGCCGCTGCTGTTGAGCAATTGCGTGCGGTGACGTTGTTGGCCATCAGGGCTGCGCACCTCGACACTGTTGCTGCCGTTGGGGAATGAGAACGGGCGATCGAAACGGCCGGCCGGGTCGATTTTCAGCGGCATGCTCACCCCGTTGACGATCAGCCGGCCGGGCTCTGCGGATTTGGCTGTGGCTTTGATCTGGCCACTGATGCGTGCCGTGTTGGCCTGCCCTGTCGGGGTGTTCACCGAGGAGGCCGGGTAGTTGACGGTCTGCCGGAAGTTTTCCCCTTCGCCCTCGGGCGCGCCGGTGCGCCAGCCGCCTGCGGGGGTGTCGAGTTTGACGCTGTCCGCTGCCATCGCCCACGGCAATGCCGTCAGCGAAAGGAGAAACAGCAAGACCTGTGGATAACGGAGTTTCATGGCCTATTCCAGCAAGAGGTGGCGGGCGAGCCCTTCGATGTAGGTTTCATCCTGGCCGTTGGGGTGCGCTTCGAAGGCCAGGTGCAGGTATTCGTGGGTCAGGTCGAGGCGGTCTTGCAGCGTCTGCGCGCCGCGCACGAAGATGCGCTGGCGTTCGCGGTCGACATAGGGGCGGCCGAAGGCCAGGCGGCATACGGCGAAGGTGCTGACTTCGTTGTAGCCGGTTTCGCTTTCAAGTTTCTGGCGCCAGCCGCGCCGTTGTTTCTGCAGCCAAGCCTGCGCGGCGGGCAACGCTTCGCAGGACGCGACCGGGTTGTCCCAACGACTGAGACTGGCGCGTGGGTAGGCGTGCAGCAGGATGGCATCGTAGCGCTGGCCGGCACGGGCCTGTTCGACGGCTTGCTGCCAGGACAGTTTGTCCGGGCCGGGTTGATCGGAATGGTAGGTGACGGAGCTGCCAGCCAGGACGAGGTCGCTGGTCCACGCGGCAATGTCGCGTGATTCGGGCGACGCCGGACGCGGTGCGACCCGCTGACGGCTGCTGCTGTCGTCAATGCTCAGGCAGTCACCGCTATGCGTGGCGTTTTGCAGCAGGTACGTGCGGATGGCCACGACCAGCGCTTTGGCGGCCTCGACCGGCTCGACAGTGGCTTCGCGCTGGAGCACACGGGCGACGTACTCTTCGCGATCCAGTCGCGCGACAAGTTTGTCGTTGAACAGAAACAGTTCGCCGTCGCTGTGGATATCCAGCGCATTTCCATTGGCGAACTCGACGCGGTAGTCACCCTGTAACACCCCGGAGGACACCACACTGCCCTCTGACAGCACGCGCTTGAGTGGATAGCGGGAGAACAGGCCGACCTCTACACATTTCCCGGCATCCACAGGCCATGCAACAGGAATTACCGTAGACAATGCCTGGGTGTAATCACGCAGTACCCGCTGACTGGTGCCCCGTCCTCCGGCCCAGATCGGTGTACCGTCCGCCGCCCAACCAGCGAATCCGCCCTGGCGCGACGCAGCATCCTGATCCGCCAGCCAGCTCCAGGTCTTCACGCGCAAACGGCTACCGAGCGCGCCGACGACGTTGCCATCGGCGGCATTAAGTACAACGTCGAGCAGCACACGCCGGGCCTGATCCTGTGCCGGCAGCACGGCCAACACCTTCAACAGTTCTGCCACCGAAACCCGTGTAGCCGGTTGCAACGACGGTAAATCCAGCAGCCATTGCGGTGCTTGATGCGCCTGCCAATACGCCCGCCAACCTGCATCGCTGATGCCCAGTCGCGCGGGTTCGAAATACAAACCGCATGACTTCACCAACGCCTGATCGCGCTCGATCCTGCCGCCCGCCGTGCAGCAATAAACCTCTTCCTTCGACTGGCCGCGACATTCATAAGCCGGCTCACGTGCGCCGGTATCCACCAGCCAGGCGTAGACGAACAACTTCCACACACTGCCCAGCGGCGTCTGCAACRTCGGCGGCAACGGCTCGCGGGCGATCACCTGCGTCCGGCTCAGCGACAGCAAATCGCCGTTGAAGGCCAGGCGCAGCGGTTCGTCCTGTGCCGTCGCCAGCACAGGAATCAAACACAGCAGCCAACCCATCAGCAGCCTATGCACCTCAGTGAACCGTGACCTGGCCAAGGGCTGCCTTTTGTTCCAGTGCCTGATGCTGCGGCGCATAAACCTGAGTGAAACGCACCGGCGGCAAGTTGAACTGGCCCTTCTGCGAGAAACGCACCAAATGCCGCAGACGCAATTCACCACTCAAGGCATCGACCGGAATGGCGTAGGCCATTTGCCCCGGTTCGAAACGCGCCTTCTCCAGCGCCGTCGGTTCGGTGCCGGCCTTGCCCATGAGCTTGATGCCCCAGGTCGTGCGCTCGACATCGGCGCCGGGGGGCAGCGGCACTTCAAGCATGCCGTAGCGCAGCGGTCTGGCGGCTTTGCTGGTGACGATCACTTCGTCGAGATAGAGGTTGTCGCTGGACAGCGGCGCGTTGCCGACCGCTTCGAGTTTGAAGGTGAAGGCTTCATTCCCCGGCACCAGTCGCGACAGGCGACGGGTGATGGTCACGGCCATCGGATCGACCGCCGGCTGCTGGCTGCGGTAGCTCAACGCAGCGCGCAGCGGCCGCTCTTGCGCGCCGGTCAGCGACAATACCGTCGGCACTGGCGCACTCCCCTGCCACGTCCAATACATCTCACCAGAAACCCCGTACTGTTTCTTCCAGCCTTCACCCGGCGCCAATGCAATGGTGGGCGATGCCTGCTCGATGCTGCGTTGCAGCCAGATCAACGCCAGCGCCCGTTCCAGTGTCGATTGCTGTGGCAGCAAGCGTTGCAGCAAGGCCTGGGCGTGAGCCTGATCGAACGGTTGCAGCGACAGGTTCAGCGCTTCGGCAAACGGCTGGGAACTGACTGCCAGTCGTTGCTGCGCGTCGGCCAGTTGCCGATTGAACACGTCCGGCAAAACGACCTTCGATTGCCTGGCCAGCGATGCCGTCAGCACTCGTGCGGCAGCCAGCCCCAAGGCTGAATCCGGATCGCTCATGACAAGGCTGTCTTCGCCGTCCTCCATCAGGTTTGCGGCCGTGCCCTCGCCTGCTTTCGCCAGGTCTTCCAGCAAGCCACTGAGCAAAGTGTTGACCGGCAACTGCATCTGTTTGGCGAACGACAGGATCAGCGCCCGCTGCAACAGTGGCGTGTTGTTCGCCTGTTTGGCGTAGACCTCCAGCACCCGCTGCCAATGCTCCGGCGGCAGGCTCAGTTCCAGCACCCGGCTGGCGTGCCAGTCGGCGTAATAGGCGTAAGCGGTGAGGAACGCATCCGGCTCGCCGTCCATGCCCCACCAGGTGAAACACGCCGAAGGACCGGCCATTTGCACCAGGCGCAGGCGACTGTTTTGCATGATCAGGCGCAAGCGATCGCGGATCTGCGGATTCGCCGCCAGCGTCGGGTAGGCGATGCTCAACGGCAGCAGGCGACTGGCGGTCTGTTCGACACCGCCGTAGGGGTAGCTCAACAGATCGTCGAGGGCTGAACGGAACAACGCTTGCGGACTGTCGTCCAGACGCAGGCGGATATCGCTGGCGTCTGTCGGCAATGTCAGCGGTGTATCGCCGCTGCTCACATCGAGACTCTGGGATTGCGTCACCAGCCAGCCTTCACCGGTCGCGCTCAGGTGCACCGTCAACGCGTCAGCGGCATTGCCGTCCTGCACCAGCTCGGCATTCCACTCGCCATTCGTCAGTTCAAATGCCGGCAACGGGATGTAGTTGATACCGCTGTTCAGGGTCACGGGCACGCGCTGTTCGTTGCCGGCGTAACGGGTCACCAGTTCAGCCTTGACCGGTTTCTCGGCCTGACTGAAGGCGAACACACCAAGGTCCGGTTTGTCGCCGGCGCGGAATCGGGTCGGGCCGCTCCACTTCAGGTACAGCGGCTTGTCCGAGCGTACGAATTGCTTCTTCTGCCCGACCTGACCGTCATCGGCGATGGCCCTGGCGGTGATGCGCCAGCGGGTCAGGGAGTCGGGCATCTTGAAGGTGAAGCGGGTTTTGCCGTTGGCATCGGTCAGCAATTCAGGTTGCCAGGCAGCCGTGTCGACATCCTCGCGACGCGGCCGCTCCAGCACTTTCACGCCGCGCTCACTGCGATTGGCTTTGCCCGGTGCACCGGGGCTGCCTGGTAAGGCAACGTCATAACTGATGAACGACAAACTGGCGCTGGTGCGCACATTATTGCGCCGCGGGTGATAGAAGAACTGGTCGATGCTCGGCGCGACCTCAGGTTGCAGGGCGTAGACCATTTCATCGACCACGCTGACCGTCAGATGCGCGGGAATCGGCTTGCCGGCGAACCGGGTGGTCAGGTCCACCGAGACGGTTTCACCCGGCTGGTAGGTTTCTTTATCGGTGACGATGGCCACGTCGATCTGTGGCGTGATCACCTTGATGCCGGCGTTCTGGAAACTGTACTGGCCGCCCTTGGTGTACAGCACCGAGAAGGTCAGGTTCGGCGCAAAACCTTCCTTCACCGGGATGYGCGCGCGGTATTGGGTATCGCTGAGCTTTTCTATCTTCAGCCAGTCGCCGCCCCTGGAAAGTAACGCGGTGGTTTCGACCTTGTCGCGCTCCAGAGATAGCAGCGCATCGCTCACTGGTTCCGGGAAAGTGATCAGCGCCAGCGCTTCATCGCCTGGGATGTACTCGGGCTTGTCGAGGACGATTTCCACGGTACCGGGTACGGCTTTGACACCGTCACCGGTGACCGAATGGCCGGTGGCGCCGACCACCCGGCCATGATCATCCTTGAGCGCCAGGTTGTAGGTGCCCGGCCGGTCAAAGGCCAGCGTGAAGCTTTTGTCGGTTGCCGTGAGTTTGCCTTCGCCGGTGCTCTGGTCTTCCAGGCGTACCCAGCCGTAGCTGCCTGGCGTAACGGCGTCGGCCTGCTCGCCTTCGCGGGCGTAGCTGAACGCAACCTTTTCACCCACCGCGCTGAAGCGCCGGGGCGCGCTCAAGCGAAAATTCGCCGCGCCACGGTCGATGAGGATTTCCTTGGTGGTTTTCACGCGATACGCCGCACCGTCGCTGGCGAACACGGTCAGCATGTAGCGACTCGGTTTGTCAGCGGCCGGCAAGTCGAGGGTCGCGCTGCCCTTGGCGTCGGTGGTCAGTTCGGTACTGGTCAGCTCCACCGGAAATTGCCCGAGGTATTGCAGTTCGTTGTCGACCATCGACAGTTGTTGGGCGCGCAGGCTCAGGCTCAATTTCGCATTGGCCACCGGTTTTCCGTCCGGATACAGCAGCACCAGATTGCCCTTGACCGGCTCGCCGGTGCGGTAATCCTGCCTGGCCAGATTGAGTGAAATCTCGAAGTGCGGCTTGATGTATTCGGCGACGCGGAAGGCGCTGCTGTAAGCCTGGTCCTTGTAACTGAAACGCAATTCATAACCACCGGCCACGGCGTTGTCCGGCAACTGGAATCGGCCCTGGGTGCCAGCCTTGGAGTCGAGCTTCAATTCGAGGGATTGCAGCGCCGTACCGGTTGCATCGAGCACAGTCACGTTGACGTCGGCAGCGCTTGGCTGCACCGAGTCCCGGGCATTCTTGAATTCACGCCCGACGATTTTCAGCGACACCCAATCCCCCGGCCGATACAGCGGCCGGTCGGTGAAGGCATAGAGTTTGGTGTCGTAGATTTCGCTGTCGTAGTAGAAGTTTTCCGAGACGAACACCCCGCCCTCTTCGTCCTCGCCGATCACGAACGAACGCTCGGGGCTGACATGTTTCAGGCGCAGCAAACCGTCGCTATCCGTGGCGCCGCTGCTCATTACGCCGAGGCCATCGGTCCACAACACATTGACCTTCGGCACCGGGCTGCCTTCGTGTTTGCGCGCGGCCCACACCAGCAATTCGTCACCGGCAATCTTGTTCACCGCCACGGTGTTGGAGACGAAAACCATGGTGGTCGCTCGGTACTTGCCGATCAGTGCTTCCACCAGATAAAGACCCGGTTTGAGATTGCCCAACGGGATGTACACGTTGCCCGGCGCAACGCTGACGAACTCGCTGGAAGACCCGGCCAGATTCACCCCTGTCGGTGGCTGGATCGGCTTGGCCTGCCACAACGGATAACGGAACTGGCTGACCACCGGCAAACCCGGTATCAGCGCGAATTGCGGCTGCGCATCGTAGGGCGTTGGCGCGGCCATCGCATTGCCCATCTTCAGTTCCGGCACTTCCTCGGTGACTTGTTTACGCGACTCGTAGGAAAACGCCCGCTGCATCACCCGACGGGATTTGCGATACCAGCTGTCCCACAGGTACGCGAGCGTGTTCGACAGGCCTTCACCCTTGAACTGGCCATCGCTGACCACCCGATGCAGGTTCTTCTGGCGCTTGAGGAAATCCAGCGGCTTGTCGATGCGATACACCCGAATGTCGGCGCCGCCGTAGGGCTCCATGCGAAACCGGCGATAGTCGCGACCCGGTGCTTCGAGGCGCACCATCGCCTGTTCATCGCTGGCAAAACAGCTGTCGGCCAACAGGAAAAAACTCTCGCCGGCCACTGGCGCATAGCCGCTGGACGGGACCGAATCTTCGGCGTTAGCCGCCGAGAAAGGCAGCACCAATACCAACATCAGGGACAGAAAACGCAGCATGCGGGCACCGGTCATTGGGAGAGAAAACTCAGTCGATAGACGCCGATGAAGTTGGGGTTGGCTGCGTCGGGTATCCATCGGGTGTCCTTCCATGTCATGAGTTGCTGCAGGCTTGCCGAACGCATGCCGTTGTCGGTGGGTGTGGTGGTGCCGGTGTGATAGGCAATGTAGCGGCCCATCCAGATCATCAGGTGTTGGTCGTCGCCC